>NZ_JBIVJN010000016.1:100513-226932 GCF_044750345.1 Streptomyces sp. NPDC088817 | reverse complement strand
TCCCTTTCCGGCGGTTCCGACTCTATCAGATCCTTTTCTCGGCCTGACCCCCAGTCAGCGGGGTTTGCCTTCCCGGCTGTTGGGCCGTTCCGACGTCCCAAACCTTAGCGGATTCCCTCGGCGTTTCCCAATCGGGCCCTTCGGGCGCCGGATCAAGATCGGCGAGCCCACTCGAAATTGAATTCGGACACGCCGAAAACAATCCCGGATGGGAGATCGTGCTGGTGGTTTGGGTGCCGCTGGTGCGGCGGAGGTGTCGTCGCAGAACCCTTACGGCCCCGCGGCAACCCGGAGAACATTACGGATCCGGCAGGCGACTGTCAAGCGTCCCGGCCAGGTGTTCTCGCAGAGTTCTCAGTCGAGGTCGCTGAGCCGTCCGCCGGCGTCCGGCTGGGCGTGCTCCACGCGGCGAAGCAGCCTGATCAGCACCTCGCCGAGGGCCGTGCGCTCGGACGGGGAGAGGTCCTGGAGGAGGTCGCCCTCGAAGACCGTGGCCAGTCGCATGACCTCGAGCCACTTCTCGCGGCCCTCGGACGTCAGCTCCACGATGACCCGGACGCGGTTGGCCTCGTCGCGCTCCCGGGTGACCAGCCCCTCGGCCACCATCCGGTCGATGCGGTGGGTCATCGCGGCGGGAGTGAGGCCGAGACGCTTGGCGAGGTCGCTCGGACCCAGACGGTAGGGAGCGCCGGACAGGACGAGGGCCTTCAGCACCTCCCAGTCGGCGTTGCTGATGCCGAGCGCCGCGGTCTGCCGGCCGTAGGCCACGTTCATCCGGCGGTTCAGCCGGGACAGCGCGGAGACGATCTGCTCGACCTGGGGGTCGAGGTCCTGGAACTCGCGCTGATAGGCGGCGATCTGCTCTTCGAGCGCAGGCTCGGTGCCGATGCCGTCGATGCCGCCGGGGGTGTCGCCCATGTCCGCAGTATGGCACGGGACCGCTTGGCGTTGAAGTCCTTCCAGGTGTACTGTTTAGCATCGAACTTTAGCTTCGAAGTCTTCAGTTCTAACTACTGACCACTTCAAGCAACCTTCTGTCCACCACTTGCTACCTAGCCGCATTAGAGAGGGTGAACGTGACCAGGGCGATGGGCGCAGCGATGCGCCGGATCCACGTGGGCAACGCACTCAGCGCGTTCGGGCTCGGCTTCACCGTCCCCTACCTGTACGTCTATGTGGCGCAGGTGCGGGGTCTCGGAGCCATGACGGCGGGGATCGTCCTCGCCGTCTTCGCCGTGGCCGCGCTGATCGTGCTGCCGTTCGCCGGTCGGGCGATCGTGCGGCGCGGCCCGCTGCCGGTCCTGCTCGCCGCCCTGGTCACGGCCGCGCTCGGCGCGCTGAGCCTGGGGCTGGCGGGCGGGGCCGGAGCCGTGCTGCTGTCGGCGGCGGCGCTCGGCGCGGGGCAGGCCGTGACGCAGCCGGCGCTGGCGACGATGATCGTGGACTGCTCGACGGCGGAGACACGGTCGCGGGCGTTCGCGATGCAGTTCTTCCTGCAGAACCTCGGGCTGGGCGTGGGCGGCCTCATCGGGGGGCATCTCGTCGACACCACCCGGGTCTCCTCCTTCACCCTGCTGTTCGCGATCGAGGCGGCGGTGTTCCTGCTGCTGGTCGCGCTGATGGCGACGGTGCGGATGCCGCACTCCCCGCGGATCGCCGACGATCCGGCGGAGGCGGGAAGCACGGCGGGGACCGGCTGGCGGCAGCTCGTCGGCAACCGCGCGATGGTGCAGCTGTGCGGGCTGGGCTTCGTGCTGTTCTTCGCCTGCTACGGGCAGTTCGAGTCGGGCCTGAGCGCGTACGGCGTGGAGGCCGCCGGCATCGACACGTCGACGCTGGGGACGGCGCTGGCCGCGAACACGCTGATGATCGTGGTGGCGCAGTTCGCCGTGCTGAAGTTCGTGGAGCGCCGTCGCCGGTCGCGGGTGATCGCGGCCGTGGGGCTGATCTGGGCCGTGGCGTGGGCCGCGGCGGCGTACGCGGGGCTCGGGCACGGCAGCCGGGCGATGGCCACGGCCGCGTTCGTCTCGACGTACGCCCTGTTCGGGCTCGGTGAGGCGATGCTGTCGCCGACGGTCGCGCCGCTGGTGGCGGATCTCGCTCCGGAGGGGATGGCCGGGCAGTACAACGCGGCCTTCGCCCTGGTGAAGCAGCTCGCGCTGGCGCTCGGCCCGGCCGCGGGCGGCCCGCTGGCGGCCTCGCTGCCGGGGCCGTACGTGGTGACGTTCCTGGTGTTCTCGCTCCTGATCACCGTCCTGGCGCTGCGGCTGGGCCGTGGGCTCAGTGCGGTGCAGGACCATCCGTGGGCCGCGCGCAGCCGCGTGGTCGCCCGGGGCGGGGTGGCCGCGGAGCCGGTGGGCGCCGAGGCGTGAGCCCGCGCCCGTCCGCCGGGGTACGGGTCCCCGCGCCCCGGCGGACGGTCCGTGTCAGCGCGGGCCCCGTCGGCCCGCCGCGCCCGGCAGGATGAACTCGCACCAGACCGCCTTGCCACCGCCCGGAGTTCTGCGCGCACCCCAGCTGGTGGCGATGGTGGCGATGATGGCGATGCCGCGGCCCGACTCGTCGCCCGGGCCGGCGCGGCGGCGCCTGGGCAGGTGGTCGTCGCCGTCGGTGACTTCGACGATGAGCCGGCGGTCGGTGCGCCTGAGCCGCAGCCGCATGGGCGGGGTGCCGTGCTGGAGGGAGTTGGCGACCAGTTCGCTGGCGGCGAGGACGCCGAGGTCGTGCAGCTCGGGCGGGAAGCGCCAGCTGGCGAGGACGCCCGACGCGAACGCACGCGCGCGTGGGGCCGCTTCCACTCCGCCGAGCAGTTCCAGTGCCGCGTTGCGGAACAGTTCGCCGTCCGGGCCCGTGCGGGCGGGGTGCTGGAGGACGAGGACGGCCACGTCGTCGTCGTGGTCGGCCTGCACACCGGCCGAACGGACCAGGCGGTCGCAGACCACCTGCGGGGAGCCGGTGGCTCCGGCGAGCGCGCGTTCCAGTGCCGCGATCCCCTCGTCGAGGTCCTCGTCGCGGCGTTCCACCAGGCCGTCGGTGTAGAGGACCGCGGTGGAGCCGGGGCCCAGCGGGACCGACCCGGAGGCGTGCACCCAGCCGCCCGTGCCGAGCGGCGGGCCGGTGGGCTCGTCGGCGCGCAGCACGGTGCCGTTCTCGTCGCGGACCAGGATCGGCAGGTGCCCGGCGGAGGCGTACACCAGGCGGCCCTCGTTCGGGTCGTGGACGGCGTAGACGCAGGTGGCGATCTGGTTGGCGTCGATGTCGGCGGCGAGGCCGTCAAGGAGTTGCAGGATCTCGTGCGGGGGCATGTCCATGCGGGCGTAGGCGCGGACGGCGGTACGCAGTTGGCCCATGACCGCGGCCGCGCGCACGCCTCTGCCCATCACGTCGCCGATGACCAGTGCCGTGCGGCCGCCGCCGAGGGTGATGACGTCGTACCAGTCGCCGCCGACCGCGGCCTCCGTGCCGCCCGGCTGGTAGGTGGCGGCGATGCGCAGGTCGTCGGGCTGCTCGAGCACCTGGGGCAGGAGGGAGCGCTGGAGGGTGACGGCGGTCTCACGCTGTCGGCGCTCGCTGGCGCGCAGTCGTTCGGCGGCGTCGGCGTGGTCCGTGACGTCGGTGGCGAAGACCAGGACCCCTCGCCCGTCGCGGTCGTCGCGGTCGTCGCCCTTCGGTTCGGCGACCGGGGTGCACGTGAACGTGTAGGAGCGGCCGTCGGGTGCCTTGCGGGACTTCAGGGTGCGGGACCTGCCGCTGCGCAGCACCTGGTCCAGGAGCGGCAGCAGGCCCAGTTCACGCAGTTCGGGCAGGGTCTCGCGGGCGGGTCCGCCGAGCGGGCGCACGCCGAAGGCCGCCGCGTAGGCGTCGTTGACGTAGGCGATGCGGTGGTCGGGGCCGTGGACGAGGGCGACGAGGGCCGGAACGCGGTCGAGGACCTCGCGTGCGGGGAGTTCGTCGACGGCGGGCACCGGCGCTGTCTCGTCGGTCAGTTGTTCGCCGCGGGCCGCGGGTACGGTGCCGTCCGCCCGCCGGTCCGCGACGGTCGCGAATTCGGGCCGCGCCGCCGCGCGGCGCTGCGTTCCGGTGATGCCGGGGAGCCGGGCGCTCCAGCGCGTGAAGTTCACGAATCCTTGCCTCGTGTCGTCGTCTCAGGCCGGCTCCGGGCCCGGGCCGGGGGTCAGGCGCCGCGCGGCGGTGACCGCACATTCTTACCGTCCCGGGGGTGCGGGGCGGCGGGAATGCGTCATCCGTGCCGGGCGGGCGGGTGCCCGTCCTCGGCCGCGGGCCGGTTGGGCGGTGTGGCCGACCGCGCCGGCATCCGTGGGACGCCGGGGCGTGCGGCGGAGTTCCCCGGTCCGGTCAGGACGACCCTTTCGGGTTGATGTTCGGGTCGAGAGGATGCTTTCCACCGGCAGCGAGTTCGAACTCTGCCCGGGGGTGTTCGAGTGAACCCAGGGAGACGATCTCCCGTTTGAAGAGTCCCGCCAGCATCCATTCGGCGAGCACCCGGGTCTTGCGGTTGACCGTGGGCACCCGGCTCAGGTGGTAGGCGCGGTGCATGAACCAGGCGGGGTAGCCCTTCAGTTTGCGCCCGTAGACCTGCGCGACGCCCTTGTGCAGTCCGAGCGAGGCGACCGAGCCGGCGTACTTGTGCGCGTACGTCTCCAGGGGTTCGCCGCGCAGCGCGTGGCCGATGTTGTCGCCCAGGACCCTGGCCTGGCGGACCGCGTGCTGGGCGTTGGGGGCGGTCAGGCCGCCCGGCTCGTCGGCGGTGACGTCGGGTACGGCGGCGGCGTCGCCCGCGGCCCAGGCGTGTTCGACGCCCTCGACGGTCAGCTGGGCGGTGCACTTCAGGCGGCCGCGCTCGTTCAGCGGCAGGTCGCTGGCGGCGAGGATCGGATGCGGTTTGACGCCCGCGGTCCACACGACCGTACGGGTCGGGAAGCGCTGCCCGTCACTGAGGACGGCGACGCGGTCGGCGCACGATTCGAGGCGGGTGCGCAGGAGGACCTGGATGTTGCGGCGGCGCAGTTCGGTGACCGTGTAGCGGCCCATCTCCTCGCCGACCTCGGGCAGGATGCGGTCCGAGGCCTCGACGAGGATCCACTTCATGTCCTCGGGCTTGACGTTGTGGTAGTAGCGGGCGGCGTAGCGGGCCATGTCCTCCAGTTCGCCGAGCGCCTCCACGCCCGCGTAGCCGCCGCCGACGAAGACGAAGGTGAGGGCGGCGTCGCGGATCGCGGGGTCGCGGGTGGAGGAGGCGATGTCCATCTGCTCGATGACGTGGTTGCGCAGCCCGATGGCCTCCTCGACGGTCTTGAAACCGATGCCGTAGTCGAGCAGCCCCGGGATGGGCAGGGTGCGCGAGACGGAGCCCGGGGCGAGGACGAGTTCGTCGTACGCCAGCTTCTCGGTGCCGCCGGTCTCCTCCGTGGCGAGGGTGGTGAGGGTCGCGGTGCGGTGCGCGTGGTCGACGGAGGTGGCCTCGCCGACGATGATGCGGCAGCGGTCGAGGACGCGGCGCAGCGGGACGACGACGTGCCGGGGGGAGATCGCGCCGGCCGCGGCCTCGGGCAGGAACGGCTGATACGTCATATAGGGATCGGGCGTGACCACCGTGATCTCGGCCTCGCCCCGGCTGAGCTCCTGTTTCAACCGCCGCTGCAGGCGCAGGGCCGTGTACATCCCGACGTAGCCGCCGCCGACAACGAGAATGCGCGCACGTTCCTTCACCATCCCATGACGCACCCGACTCTCTCGTTTGTCCACAGCCCCGGCGAATTGTGTGACCGTCGGCCGCGGCGGCGCGGGGTTGGCCGAATTGGCGTTGTGCGGTGGAAGCGCGCAGGTCAGTAGGTGTGCGCCGGGAGGATGGAAGGGGGCACAATACGGACATATGGGGCCCGTACTCCGATCGGGGGGCGCTCCGTGCGGAACCTGCCCCTTCTGAATTGACGGCCTCTCAACTATGTTCGTGTGTCGACGGGGTGTGGGGGATGTGATCCGAGCGAGCCCGCCGAGCACCACCTGATCTCGGGGGCGGGCCCGATCGTGCGTGATCCCGTTCCGCGCGCTCCGGAATCAGGGACGGGGAGAGTCTCCGGGGGGAGACGTCATTACCGGGGGATCACTTATGCACATTCAGGGCACTCATTGGTCCACCGCGTCAGCCGTGGCGCCCGGTGGCGGCGCGATGGGCGCCACGGCGGGCAGCGCGCGCGGGGACGAGCCCCGGCCGGGCCGGACGGCGCCGCTGCGCGTGGACGCTCAGCGCAACCTCGAGCACGTGCTGCGGGCTGCCCGCGAGGTCTTCGGCGAACTGGGGTACGGCGCGCCGATGGAGGACGTGGCGCGGCGCGCGCGGGTCGGCGTCGGCACGGTGTACCGGCGTTTCCCGAGCAAGGACGTCCTGGTGCGGCGGATAGCCGAGGAGGAGACCTCCCGGCTGGCCGACCAGGCGCGGGCCGCGCTCGGTCAGGAGGACGAGCCGTGGTCGGCGCTCTCCCGCTTCCTGCGGACGTCGGTGGCCTCCGGTGCCGGGCGGCTGCTGCCGCCGCAGGTGCTGCGCGTCTCGGTCACCGAGGACCGGGCCGACCTCCGGGTGCCGCAGCAGCGCGTCCAGCCGGGCTCCGGGGAGCTCAGGCTCGTGCCCGACGGCGCGGGGCCCGCGTCCGGCGCGGCGGAGGACGACGCCGGGGCGGCGGCGCTGCTCGAGGTCGTGGGCCGGCTGGTGGAGCGGGCGCGCGCGGCGGGCGAACTGCGGCCGGACGTGTCGGTGTCGGACGTGCTGCTGGTCATCGCGACGGCCGCCCCCGCGCTGCCGGACGCGGCGCAGCAGGCCGCCGCCTCGGCCCGGCTGCTGGACATCCTGCTGGACGGGCTCCGTTCGCGGCCCGCGTGAGCCGTGTCCCCCGTGTGAGCCGTGCCCGGCCGGCCTCCCCGTACGGGTGAGGACGGTGCCGAAACGCGACGGAACCCCACGGACGAGTGGAGGTTCCCCGCGGCCGGGGCCCGGTGGCGGTCGGTGTGGGAGTCTGGCCCGGTGATCGGGACGGTCTGGCCGACAACGGGGGCGTTTGCGCGATGAGCGTTGACGGGCGTGGCGACGGCGTCGACGACGGCGGGCCACGGGCGGACGGGCCGGACACCCCGCAGGTTCCGGCCCAGGGCGGACCGTCCGGGACCGAGCGCGGCACCGGGCGGGCCGAGGGTGGCACCGGGCGGGCCGAGGGTGGCTCCCGGGCACAGGGCGGCGTACCGAAGCAGGGAGGCGGACCGGCGCAAGGCGGTTCCCCGACGCGGGGATCAGCGGCGCAAGGCGGTCTACCAACGCGGGGATCAGCGGCGCAGGGCGGCGTACCGGCTCAGAGCTCGACGGCGCAGGGCGGCAGCCCGACGCGGGGCGGTTCCCCGACGCAGGGCTCGACGGCGCGGCACGGGGTACCGACGCAGGGCTCAACTGCGCAGGGCGGTGTGCCGCTGCAGCGCGAGTGGTTCCGTGAGAGCACGGTGTCGTCCGCCGCGGGGGCGCCGGCCTCGGCGGACCTGCCGCCGTCCGACGCCGAGCTGATCGGGCGGGTGCGTGCGGGCGAGGACAGCGCGTACGAGGAGCTGTACCGGCGCCACGCCGATGCCGTACGCCGGTACGCGCGCACGTGCTGCCGGGACGCCCACACCGCCGACGACCTGACCGCCGAGGTGTTCGCCCGGGTGCTCCAGGCGGTGCGCGGCGGCTCCGGCCCCGAGCACGCCGTACGCGCCTATCTGCTCACCACGGTCCGGCGGGTCGCCGCGCAGTGGACCAGCACCGCCCGGCGTGAGCAACTGGTCGACGACTTCGCGGTGTTCGCCGCCCAAACCGCGCGGGCCGCGGAGCTGTCGGACGACGCCCCCGGCCCCTTCGGAGCAGGCCTGGACCTCGGCGCCGACGTGCGCGCGATGCACGAGGCCGAGCAGTCGATGGCCATGCGGGCCTTCCGCTCGCTGCCCGAACGGTGGCAGGCCGTGCTGTGGCACACGGAGGTCGAGGACGAGTCGCCGAGCGCGGTCGCCACGCTCTTCGGGCTGGACGCCAACGGCACCCGGGTGCTGGCCAGCCGGGCCCGGGAGGGGCTGCGGCAGGCCTACCTCCAGGCCCACGTCAGTGCCTCCCTCACCGCCGACGAGGAGTGCGCCCGGTACGCCGACCGGCTCGGCGGTTACGCCCGCGGCAAGCTGCGCACCCGTGCCGAGCGGGGACTGCGCAAGCATCTGGAGGAGTGCGCCAGGTGCCGGCTGGCGGCCACCCAGATCGCCGAGGTCGCCGGCGGCATCCCGGCCGTGGTCCCGGTCGCCGTCATCGGCTGGTTCGGCGCCGCCGGGTACGCAAAGGCGCTCGGCATCGTCGCCGGCGGCGCGGGCGCGGCGGGAGCGG
Organism: Streptomyces sp. NPDC088817; assembly: GCF_044750345.1. Taxonomy (NCBI): domain Bacteria; kingdom Bacillati; phylum Actinomycetota; class Actinomycetes; order Kitasatosporales; family Streptomycetaceae; genus Streptomyces; species Streptomyces sp. NPDC088817. The sequence continues at coordinate 218,522 of NZ_JBIVJN010000016.1, read as the reverse complement.
CGGGCGCCGCGGGTGCGGCGGGTGCGGCGACCGGTGGTTCCTCCGGTGGCGGGGGAGCGGTGGCCGCGGAGGGGCTGGGCGCGCCGGTGAAGGCGGGGATCGCGGCCGGTGTGGTCGCGGTCGCCGCCGCGGCGGTCGCGCTCGCGCTGGTCGGCCGGGAGGCCCCGGTCGGCAGGCCGGAGGCGCGGCCCGTCGCGTCCGCCCCGGTCGTCGAGGCCCCGCGGCCGCCGAAGCCGACGTCTCCTCCCCCGCCCGCGCCGGCCCCGGCGCCCGAGCCGCCGAAGCCGGCCGCGAGCCCTGCCCCGAAACCGACACCAGCACCGAAGCCGACCCCGAGCGCCAAGAAGCCTCCGGCGCCTCCCGCAGCGGCGGCCCCGGCCCCCACGGCCGCCCCCACACCGGCGCCCGAGCCGTCACCGGCACCCACGCCGACGCCCACCCCGACCGAAGAGCCCGCGCCCACCCCCACCCCGACTCCCCCGCCCGAGCCCGTCGTCTTCCCCTGGAACGAGCTGAAGTACGACCTCACGGGAGACGGCACCCGCCCCGAGATGCGGATCGGCGCGAGCAGTTGGGTGTGGCAGCGCCACAGCCCGTCGATCGCCGGCCAGCGGTACGCGCACGGGGTGACCGTGCACGGCAGGTCGTCCGTCACCGTCGACCTCAACCGCGAGTGCTCCGCCTACGACGCCGTGGTCGGTGTCGACGACCTGACGGCCGGACTCGGCCGGGTCTCCTTCTCGGTGTACGCCGACGGGGTCCCGCTGTGGAACTCGGGGACGATCGCGGGCGGTGACCCGGCCGTCGCCGTCCATGTGAGCCTCGCCGGCCACCGGACCGTACGGCTGGTCGTCGAGCCGCACAGCGCCTTCGACACCGCGGCCCTCGCGGACTGGGCCGAGTCGCGGTTCACCTGCCGGTAGGGCTCGGCCGGCCGCCGGAGGCCAGCGCGCCCCGCTGCGGGGCGATGCCCGCCGGCACCGCGCGGGCACGCGCGGGCGTGCCGGTCCAGCAGGTGCCGCGGCGGGACAGCAGGCGCCGCAGCCACAACTCCAGGGACACCAGCTCCGCCAGGCCGTCCAGCGGCAGCGGTTCGCCCTGCGACGCCGCGCGCAGGGCCTTGCGGACCACCCGGGCCTCGACCAGGCCGGCCTCGGCGAGCAGGGGGGTGGCGAACAGGTCCACCAGGTCGTTGACGGCCACGCGCAGTCCGGTGCGGGACGCCGCCGCGGCCGAGGCGTGCGAGGGAGCGCCCCAGCCGGGGGGCAGGTCGCCCACTCCGGCGCCCTGGAGCACCGTCCGCAGGATCGCCGCGCGGGCGCCGGGCTGCACCCGCAGGGCCTCCGGCAGGGCGCGGCAGGCGCGCACGACCTGGTTGTCGAGGAAGGGCGTGTGCAGCCGCTGGGAGCGGACCTCGGCCGCCTGCTCCAGCACCCGCAGGTCCGCCGCGTGCCGGGCGAGGGCGGCACGCGCGCGGTAGTCGCCCGGCCGCTGCCCGGGACCCACTCCCGAACGGTGGGTCGCGCCTTGGAGGCGAACCGATACTTCAGCCAGTGCCTCCCCGGTCAGCCACCGGGCCGCGGGCCCGGGTCTCGCCCAGGTGAGTGCGGCCAGGGAGGCCCCGACGGTGCCCGCGGGCTCGTCGAAGCGGCGGTGCAGCAGCCGTTCGGCGAGCAGGTCGAGCCCGGCCCGGTAGGGCGTGCGCGACAGCCGCCGCGCCGCGCCGTACACGCGCGCGGGGACCATGACCGAGCCGTCGGCCTTGGCGAGCGCGGCGACGGGCCGGACCAGATGGCGGCGCTTGCGGTCCATCAGCAGGTCGGCCAGGCGCGCGGGGTGGGCGTCCAGGACCTGCCGGGCGCCGTGGCCGGTGAAGTGGTCCGCGCTGCCCGCCGCGAGCCGTGCGCGGTGCCGTGCCGCGGCGACCAGGGACGGGCCGGGTTCGTCGGTGAGGGGGCCGTCCAGGTCGGCGTAGGGCAGCACGTCCTCGCCGCCGGTCACCACCACGTGGTGCAGACGGGGGTTGGCCGCGAGGGTCCCGGCGCGTTCCAGTTCGGCCTCGCGTCCGGTGGCCGTCAGGTCGTTGAAGGTGACCGCGAGCAGGCGCTCACCTGCCCCCGTGCCGTGGCCCAGGAGGGTGCCGGGGCGGCCCGGCAGCCCGGCGGCCAGCAGCGCGAGCGTGCCCGAGGCCGATCCGCCGGACAGGTCGGCCCCGATGCCCGGCACCGGCATCCCGCGGGCCGCGCGGCGCTCGGCGGGGCCCATGCCGGGCACCGGGCCCGGGTCGATGTCGGGGACGTGCCGCGGCGCGGCCAGACGGGCGCGGACGGCTTCCACCAGCGCGTCGCGCACCGCGCCGACCGCGCTGTCCGGGTCGGCGGGCGGCGCGGCCACCGCGAGCGAGGCGACCGGTTCGTAGCCCGTGACCTCACGCGCTCCCGCACGCAGGATCAGCGCGTGGCCCGGCGGAATGCGCCGTACGCCCTCGTAGGGCGTGGAGTCGTCCAGCGCGGCCGGTACGTCGGGGGCGGCCAGCAGGGCGGCCAGGTGCCCGAAGTCGAGGTTGGCCTCGACGAGGTCGGCCAGCGGCAGCGCGGCCGTCGCGTACGCCGTGCCCCCGGCCCACGGAGTGTGGAACACCGGGCGGGCGCCGGCGAGGTCGCCGCAGACGGTGACGCGGCGGTCCACCTGTACGACGGCGGTGTAGCTTCCGGGCCAGGCCGTCAGATGCCTGAGCGCGCCCCCGCGCGCGGCGAACAGACCGAGCCGCAGCTGTTCGTCGGTGGCCCCGCAGATGCCGAGCACAGCGATCCTCGTCCGGGCGTCGGCCTGCACCACGCGGATCTCGTCAGGACGCCAGTCGCCGACCGCCCACAGCGGGTCGGGGTCGCCCCACAGGAGCTGGGAGCCCACCGGGTGCAGGGTCTGGCCGTCGTGGCCGGTGGCGCCCGCGCCGCCGGTCCCGATGGCGCCCGCGGCGGTGCTGCTCCACCCCACCAACCACCGCATCGAAGCCTCCACCGCCTGTGGGCAACCAGTGCACCGCAACGAACCGGGTCACCATGCTGCCACGAAGGAGGCGCGCCGGAGGGGAGGCGGAGCCGCCTTCGGTGCGGGGTGCGCGCCCCTGCGCGCCTGGCCCGGCGGTGGCGAACGCCCGTACCGCGCAAGGCCACTGCGACTCGAATGCGCCCCCCGATGCGCTCCCCGCAACACCCTTCGCGCCCTCAACTTCCATGGTGGGGGCGGTAATTCGGCGGTGGCACACAGGGTCGATTTTCGGCCAATTCCGCGCCATGGGGACACGCGTGCGCACGCTCCGTACCCGCGCCGCGCGGACAACACGCAGTCCGGGAGGCGGAGTTCGCCCCCCGGACCGTTCCGCCACCCGCGGGGATGAAGGCGGCGGTGTCCCCCAGCCCACTGGATCCAGTACAGCGGGCCGACCCACGCAGGACCATGGAACCGCTCCCCCCGTGGCCGGAGAAGAGCGCACGCACGGGCGCACGGCCACACAACAGGTGCACGCCGCAACCCTGCGTGCAGGGCCCGCACTTGAGTGCGGGCCACAATCCCGCCATCCGGAAGAATGCCCCTTAACGCTTGGGATGCGGCGAACTACGCTGGGTTTACGAATGCCGCGTGGTTATGCCAGCGCGACAGCCGTCTGTGTCGAGGGGTGGCTCATGTCCAGGGAGCAACGCGGGCCGAACGAAAAGCTCGGCGCCGTTCTCGCCCTCGCGGGAATCAGCAACGCAGGCCTCGCGCGGCGCGTCAACGACCTCGGCGCCCAGCGCGGGTTGACACTTCGCTACGACAAGACCTCGGTGGCGCGCTGGGTTTCGAAGGGGATGGTGCCGCAGGGTGCGGCGCCGCACCTCATCGCGGCCGCCATCGGGCAGAAGCTCGGCCGCCCGGTGCCGCTCCACGAGATCGGCCTGGCGGACGCGGATCCCGCACCCGAGGTGGGCCTCGCCTTCCCCAGGGACGTGGGCCAGGCGGTGAAGTCGGCGACGGAGCTGTACCGGCTCGACCTGGCCGGCCGCCGGGCCGGCTCCGGCGGCATCTGGCAGTCGCTCGCCGGGTCGTTCGCGGTGAGCGCGTACGCGACGCCCGCCTCGCGCTGGCTGATAACCCCGGCCGACAGTTCGGTGGCGCGCGAGGCGGGCCCTGCGGAGGCCTCCGGCGCACCGGTCAAAGTCGGCCACAGCGATGTGCGGAAGCTGCGGGAGGCCGCCGAGGACGCCAGGCGCTGGGACTCCAAGTACGGAGGCGGCGACTGGCGTTCGTCGATGGTGCCGGAATGTTTACGCGTGGAGGCCGCGCCCCTGCTGCTCGCCTCGTACTCCGACGAGGTCGGCAGGGCGCTGTTCGGCGCCTCGGCCGAACTGACCCGGCTCGCGGGCTGGATGGCCTTCGACACCGGCCAACAGGAGGCCGCCCAGCGCTACTACATCCAGGCGCTGCGCCTGGCCCGCGCCGCCGCCGACGTACCCCTCGGGGGCTACGTCCTGGCGTCCATGTCCCTCCAGGCGACCTACCGCGGCTTCGGCGACGAGGGCGTCGACCTCGCGCAGGCGGCCCTGGAGCGCAACCGTGGCCTGGCCACCGCCCGCACCATGAGCTTCTTCCGGCTCGTCGAGGCACGCGCCCACGCGCGCGCGGGCGACGCCCAGGCGGCCGGCGCCGCCCTCAAGGCGGCCGAGGGCTGGCTGGAACGGTCCCGCGACGGGGACAACGACCCGTCCTGGCTCGGCTTCTACGGCTACGACCGGTTCGCCGCCGACGCCGCCGAGTGCTACCGGGACCTGAAGGCACCCCGCCAGGTCCGCCGCTTCACCGAGCAGGCGCTGTCGAAGCCGACGGAGGAGTTCGTCCGCTCCCACGGCCTCAGACTGGTCGTCTCGGCCGTCGCCGAACTGGAGTCCGGCAACCTGGACGCGGCCTGCGAGCAGGGCGTGCGGGCCGTGGAGGTGGCCGGGCGGATCTCCTCCGCGCGCACCACGGAGTACGTCAAGGACCTCCTGCACCGGTTGGAGCCCTACAGCGACGAGCCCCGCGTGGTCGAGCTGCGCGAACGGGCCCGCCCGCTGCTGATGACCACCGCCTGAGCCCGACCGCTCCCCGCGCGGCCGGACACCCCGGCCGCGCGGTTCCACCGCCTCGAGGGCATTGTCAGTGGCGCAGTGCACTATCGAGGCGGGAGGTGGAGCAGGTGCGGCCGGACATCGCTTACGACTGCGACGTGCTGGTGATCGGAGGTGGCATCGTCGGCCTGTCGACGGCGTACGCGATCACGCGCGCCGCGCCGGGCACCCGCGTGACCGTGCTGGAGAAGGAGCAGGGCCCGGCCCGGCACCAGACGGGACGCAACAGCGGGGTGATCCACAGCGGGATCTACTACCGGCCGGGCTCGCTGAAGGCACGGTACGCGGCGGGGGGCGCCGCCGAGATGGTCAAGTTCTGCGCGGAGTACGGCATCGCGCACGAGGCGACCGGCAAGCTGATCGTGGCGACCGGACGGGACGAGCTGCCGCGGCTGCACGCGCTGGTGCAGCGCGGCCGGGAGAACGGCATTCCGGTGCGCGAGCTGGGCCCGGCGCAGATCGAGGAGTACGAGCCGGAGGTCCGCGGACTGGCCGCGATCCACGTGGGGACGACGGGGATCTGCGACTTCACGGCGGTCGCCCGGCAGCTCGCGCGAGCCTCCGGCGCCCGGATCCGGTACGGGGCCCGGGTGGTGCGGGTGGACCGCCGTCCGGAGCTCGGGGTCGCCGTCCTGACCGGGAGCGGCGAGATCGTCCGCGCGCGCGTGATGGTCAACTGCGCGGGGCTGTACTGCGACGAGGTGGCACGGATGACCGGGGACGACCCGGGGGTGCGGATCGTGCCGTTCCGCGGGGAGTACTACGAGCTGGCGCGGCCGGAGCTGGTGCGGGGGCTGGTGTACCCGGTGCCCGATCCGGCGTTCCCGTTCCTCGGGGTGCATCTCACCCGCGGGGTCGACGGCGGTGTGCACATCGGGCCCAACGCGGTGCCCGCGCTGGCCCGCGAGGGCTACGGCTGGGGGACCGTACGGCCGCGGGAGCTGGCGGGCACGCTGGGCTGGCCCGGATCGTGGCGGATCGCCCGCCGGCACTGGCGGTACGGGGCCGGGGAGCTGCGGCGTTCGGTGTCGAGGGCCGCCTTCACCCGGGCGGTGCGCCGGCTCGTGCCCGCCGTGCGGGAGGACGACCTGGTGCCGGCCCCGGCCGGGGTGCGGGCGCAGGCCGTCCTGCGCGACGGCACGCTGGTGGACGACTTCCTGATCCGGGAGGGCGCCCGGACGGTGCACGTGCTCAACGCGCCCAGTCCCGCGGCGACCGCCTCGCTGCCGATCGGGCGCGAGGTGGCGAGGCGGGCCCTGGCCGTGCTGGCGGCGGCATGAAGGGCACGCCGGGCCCCGTCGGCCTTGACGACCGCTTCGTGCCGGTCCCCCGTAAAATCGTTCCCACTGTGACTGACTCGCTGAACACCCCCCAGGCTCCCGCTCCCGGCGAGCTGCCCCGGCACGAGCCCGGAGTGTCCCTGCGGCACACCCGGGCCAAGGGGGAGCCGCGTTTCCCCGACGGGCCCAGGGCCGATCCGGCCGGCTCGCACTTCGAGCGGCGGATCCGCAGCTTCCAGCCGCGCCGGAGCCGGGTGACCGCGGGCCAGGCGGACGCGTTGCAGCGGCTGTGGTCCACCTGGGGGCTGGACATCGACGGGCAGCGGGTGCTCGACCTCGCCGAGCTGTTCGGGAACACCCGCCCGGTGGTGCTGGAGATCGGCTTCGGCATGGGCGAGGCCACCGCCCGGATGGCGGCCGCCGACCCGGACACCAACATCCTCGCCGTCGACGTGCACACCCCCGGCCAGGGCAATCTGCTGAGCCTCGCCGACGGGCACGGACTCGGCAACGTCCGCGTCGGCAACGGCGACGCGATCATCCTGCTGCGCGAGATGCTCACCCCCGACAGCCTCGACGGGCTGCGCGTCTACTTCCCCGACCCCTGGCCGAAGAAGCGGCACCACAAGCGGCGGCTGATCCAGCCGGAGTTCCTGACGCTGGCCGCCACCCGGCTCAGGCCCGGGGCGCTCGTGCACTGCGCGACGGACTGGGAGCCGTACGCCGAGCAGATGCTCGACGTGCTGACGGCGCACCCGGACTTCGAGAACACCCGGCCCGACGGCGGTTTCGCGCCACGTCCCGGCTTCCGGCCGCTGACCCGTTTCGAGGGCCAGGGACTGGAGAAGGGCCATGTCGTGAACGATCTGCTGTTCCGCCGCGTACCCCGGCCGGAAGACCAGCAGCCTCAGTGACCTCGTGAGGGCCGATGCCGTGGCCACCTGCCCCCCGTACCCGACACCTCCCGGCGCTACCGGCGCTCCCGGCGGCACGTCCCGCCAGCCGCACTGGTGGCAGCGGCGATGGGTCAAGTACGGCGCCCTCGTCACCCTGCTCGCCCTCTCCGGGCTCGTCATCCTCGCCCTGGTGCGCCGGCAGACCGGCACCGAGGGCTTCCTCGTCGGGCTCGGGCTCGCGGTGCTGCCCGTACCGCTGCTGACGGCCGCCTTCCGCTGGCTGGACCGGGTCGAGCCGGGCCCCTGGCGGAACCTGGTGTTCGCGTTCGCCTGGGGCGCCTGCGCGGCGGCCCTGATCGCGATCGTCGCGAACAGTTTCGCCACGCACTGGATCGCCACGGCGACCGCCGACCCCGACGGCGCCGACACCCTGGGCGCGACGGTGATAGCGCCGGTCGTGGAGGAGTCCGCGAAGGCCGCCGCCGTCCTGCTGGTCTTCCTCTTCCGCAGACGTGACTTCACCGGCATCGTCGACGGGGTCGTCATCGCCGGCGTGACCGCGACCGGGTTCGCGTTCACCGAGAACATCCTCTACCTCGGCAACGCCTTCGGCGCCGACCAGCTCACCGGTGACCGTGGCATCGCCTCCGTCACCGCGGCGACCTTCTTCGTCCGCGTCATCATGTCGCCGTTCGCGCACCCGATGTTCACCGTGCTCACCGGCATCGGCTTCGGCATCGCCGCGATGTCCTCGGACCGCCGCCGGCTGCGGCGCCTGCTGCCGCCCCCGGCCGGACTGCTGCTCGCGATGGGCATGCACGCCCTGTGGAACGGCTCGGCGACCTTCGGCGAGTACGGCTTCTTCGCGGTCTACGCCGCCATCATGGTGCCCGCCTTCGGGCTGCTGACCTGGCTGGTCGTGTGGACCCGGCAGCGCGAGCTGAGGACCGTGCGCGAGGAACTGCCCGCGTACACGGCCGCGGGATGGCTCACCCCGGCCGAACCGTTCGCCCTGGCCTCCATGCGGGCGCGCCGACTGGCCCGCGACCACGCCCGGCGCCACCTCGGCAGGCAGGCGGCGCGGACGGTCGCCCGGTACGAGGCGTACGCGACCTCGCTGGCGTTCCTCCGGCACCGCGGGCGCCTTGGGCGGGCCGGTGCCGACTTTGCCGTACGGGAGCGGGAACTGCTGCACGAGCTGTGGCGCAGGCGGGAGGTGGCGCAGCCCGCGCTGGACCACGCGGCCAGGATGACGACGCCCACAGCCGCGCCCCCCTGGCCGGGGTACGCGGTGCACGGGGTCTACGGGATGCACGGGGTGCACGCGCAGTCGCTCGGGTACGGATCGTACGGACCGGCGACGCCGTATCCCTACGGTCCGGCGTACGGCTCGGCGACGCCCCACCCCTATGGCCCGGCGGTGCCGTATCCCTCGTACAACCCTTACCGGACCCCGTCGTAGGTACTCCCGGGGACGGGGGTCACGCCGACGCCCGCGTCAGCTTCCCGAGTTCGTCCGCGGTCTCCAGGTGCTTGGCCGCGCCCTGCGCCCGCGCGCTGTCCACCGTCGTACCGGGCCGGTACTTGCCGGTCAGGAACCCGGAGGCGAGCGCGAAGTAGGGGACGACGGCCAGGCCCGACCGTTCGGCGACGCTCCGCAGACCGTCTTCGTAGGTGTCGCGCGAGACCAGGTTGTAGTGCGGCTGGAGCGCCACGTACCGGGCGAGGCCCTCGCGCTCGGAGAAGTCCAGGGAGGCCCGGAGGCGCTCGGGCGAGATGTTGGAGGCGCCGATGTGCCGCACCTTGCCCGCCCCGACCAGTTCGTCGAGCGCGCCGATGATCTCCTCGACGGGGACTTCCGGCTTGTCGAAGTGCGTGTAGTACAGGTCGATGTGGTCCGTGCCCAGGCGCCTGAGGGAGGCGTCGGCCGCGGCCTTGATGTTGGCGGCGCTCAGCCCCAGGTGGTCGGGGTGCTGGCACGGCCTCGTCGGCGGTGGGACCGGTCCGTGTCCGTCAGGGGGTGAGGCCCCTGTCGCGCAGCCACGCCATCGGGTCGATCCCGGTGGACTGGCCGCCCGGGTGGACCTCCAGGTGGAGGTGGGGCCCGGTGACGTTGCCGGTGGCGCCCACGCGGCCGATCACGTCGCCCGTGCTGACCTGCTGGCCGACGCTGACGCTGATCGACGACTGGTGGCAGTACCAGAGCTCGGTGCCGTCGTCGAGGGTGAGGATCGTGCGGTAGCCGTAGGCGCCGGCCCAGCCGGCCTCGGTGACGGTGCCGGTGTGGATCGCCTTGAGCAGGGTGCCCGTGGGCGCGGCGAAGTCGAGGCCCGTGTGGTAGCCGGAGGACCACATGGAGCCGGCCTGGCCGAAGGTGGAGGTGAGCGTGTACGAGGAGGTCGGCAGCGTGTACTGCTTGGCCAGCTCGGCCAGCCGCGCCTCCTCGGCCTTCTGCGCGGCCTCCTCCTCCGCCTTCTTCTTCTTGGCGGCGGCCTCGGCCTCGGCCGTCTCCCGCGCCTTGGCGGCATCGGCGGCGGCCTTCTTGGCGGCGGCGGCCTGGGCGTCCGCCTGGGCCTTGGCCTCGATCTGCACCTGCTGCTGCTCGGCCTGCGCCATGATCCGGTTGCGCAGCACCTCGCCGGCGTCCGAGGTGCCCTCCTGCTGGGTCTCGGCGGCGGTCACGCCGATACCGCTGAGCGCGGTGGCCGAGCCCTCGGGGGCGGCGTCGGAGTTGTCGTCGAACAGGGAGCCCACGGAGGGCAGGTCGGGCAACGAGATGGACACCGGCGGCTTGGCGCTGTTGGCACTGGCCATGCCGCCCGCGCCGACGGCGGCGATGACGCCGACACCGAGAACGGTGGAGCTGCGGGCGAGCCCGCCGCCGCGCTGCTTGGCGACGCGGTGCCGGCCGCGCACGGGACGGAGGGACTCCGCGCTCGGGTTCCACTCCTCCCAGGGGCCCTCATCGGCGCTTCGGCTGTCGTAGCCGAAGGTCTCGCCGTGCTGGCGGCTCGACGCGAACGGGGCTTCCGGGGCAGGCGGGTTGGACGCCACGAAGGCGCACTCCTTTCCTTCCGTCTCGCCTACCGGGTTAGCTGACGGGTTCGGAGCGGGAAGGTCTCCTACGCGCGTAAACAAGCCGTGCTGACACGGAAGTTACGCTCGATTCACCCCAAAGTAGGTGGTTCCCCGGTTCCCTTGCGGGATTCGGCGTGCGCGCACGGAGCCGCCTCTTGTGACGGCTGGGACGACCGTGCTGCGTTATCGAACGTTAATAGACGCGAGCCCCTGATTCCAAGCCGTTCGGCTTGATCACTCAACCTTCCGGCCCGACCTTACGGTCCATGAGCACCGAAACTCGGGCGAGTCGACCGCACTTTCCGGAGGACTTGAGACGAGCGCCCGTGGATCCGTGAAAACACTCAGGGCCGGAATCCATGAATCGAATTCCGGCCCTGAGTCTTCAGTAGCGGGGACAGGATTTGAACCTGCGACCTCTGGGTTATGAGCCCAGCGAGCTACCGAGCTGCTCCACCCCGCGTCGTTGTGTCACCAGTATATGTCATCCGGAACGCCGCTCGCACCAACCCCTCAGCCGAGCAGATGCCGGTTGGGTTCCGTGGCCCTCTCCTCGAACTCCGGCACCACGACGACGACCGCGCCGCCGGCCGCCAGCACCCCGGTTCCGTCGGCGCCCTCGACGAACGTGTCCGGCTCCCGCCACGCCGTCACCACCCGCCGCACCCCGGCGTCCAGAATCAGCCGGGCGCACGGACGCGGCCGGGAGGCGCGGCGGGCGCACGGCTCCAGGCTGCTGTACACCGTGGCGTCCGGCAGCCGCGGATCCGCCGGGTCGACCTTGGCCAGCGCCGCCTCCTCCGCGTGCACGACCGGGTCGTCCCCCTCCCGCGAGTAACCGCGGGCGAGTTCGGTCCCGTCGGCGGCGACCACCACGGCGCCCACGCTGAACGCGGTCCGGGACGGCGGGCACTGGGCCGCCAGTTCGCAGGCGATCCGGAGCCAGTGCCGGTCCGCGGGAGCGGCGCGGCCGGCGGTGCCGGGGGCGGTGGGCTCGTAGCGCACGAGGACGACGTCCTCGATGGTCCGCGTCTCCACCAGCCGCAGCCGGCCGCCCTGGTAGGTCCCGGGCCCGAACAGCCGGGGCGCGTCGGGGTCCCCCACGAACAGCGGGGCGAGCACGAGCTGCACCTCGTCCGCGAGTTGCTGCCGCAGCAGCTGGGTGTGGACGGTCCCGCCGCCCTCGACCATGAGCCGGCGCACCCCGCGTACGTCGTGCAGGTGCTCGAGCAGTCGGGCCCAGTCGAGTTCGGCGCCCAGCGGCACGACGTCGGCGGCCAGGCCCGTGCGCCGCAGCCGCAGCGCGCCCTCGTCGGTCGTGTAGAGGACCTTCTCGCCGCCGGTGTGCCAGAAGGGCGCCCCGGGGTCCAGCTCGCCGGAGGCGCTGACCGCGACCTTCAGCGGGTACTCCGGCCTTCCGGCGGCGCGGCGGGCGGCCCGCCGCTCGGGCGAGTTGACCAGCAGCCGCGGGTTGTCGGCCCGCAGGGTGCCGGCGCCGATGAGGATCGCGTCGGCCGACGCCCGCACCTCGTCGACGCGGTCGAAGTCGGCGGGGCTGGAGAGCAGCAGGCGTTCGGGGCCGGTGTCGTCCAGGTAGCCGTCGAGCGAGACGGCGGCGGACAGCAGGACGTACGGGTGGGGCATCGACGCCCTCTCTCTCGGCGACGGGCTCGCCTCCAGTGTGACCGACGCCGCCGACCGCGGACGTGGCACCACCGTGCCGGGAGCGTACCCGGGGCGGGCGGGCCGCCCATCGGTCGGTGCGGGTCAGTGATCGAGGCTGATGCGGAACCGCAGCCGGCAGATGACGGCGTCGGTGTGGCGGCGCAGGGCGCGGTCGAGGACCGCGCCGCGCTGGTTCTGCAGCAGCCGCAGCCAGGGCCTGGGCAGATGTGTCTCCGGGATGAGGACGACGATCCGGCACTGCCGCTCCTGGGCGGCCAGCGCGCGCACATGGTCGACGACGGGCCGGGTCAGGGACCGGGTGCGGCTGTGCAGCACGGTGAGGGGGACACCGGGCTGCCAGGCGTTCCAGGCGGCGTGGACCTCGTCGGCGGAGGGGGCGGCGCGGTCCTCGGGATGCACGACGGTGACGGCGCGGACCTCGTCGCTCAGTGACAACGCGGCGCTGATGGCCTCGCTGGTGAGCAGGTTGACGGCGCCGACGGGAACGACGACGACCGAGTGGCGCGGCGCGGGCCGTGCGGGGACCTCGCCGAGGTGCAGGGCCGCGCCGATGCGCTGGTAGGTGCGGTGCACCGACTCGAACGCGGCCACCAGGACGGTGACCGCGGCGAAGACCAGCCAGCCGCCCTCGCCGAACTTCGACACCAGTTCGATGACCAGCGCCGCGAAGGTCAGCAGTGCCCCGAGGCCGTTGACGGTCGCGCGCCACCGCCATCCGGGACCCCGGTCCAGGTGCCAGTGCCGGACCATGCCGGCCTGGGAGAGGGTGAATCCGATGAACACGCCGATGGCGAAGACCGGCACCAGTTTCTGGGTGTCGCCCTCGGACACGACCAGCAGGACCAGGGCGGTCGCGGCGAGCACGACGACGCCGTACCGGTAGACCTGCCGGTCGGCCCGCAGTCCGAAGACGTGCGGCAGATGGTTGTCGCGTGCCAGCAGGGAGGTCAGGACGGGCATGCCGCCGAAGGAGGTGTTGGCCGCCAGCGCGAGCAGCGTCATGGTGGCGAACTGCACCACGTAGAAGCCCGCGTTGTGGCCCAGGGACGCCTCGGTGAGCTGTGCCAGGACGGTCTTGGTGCGGCTCGGTGCGACGTGGAACTTGCCGATGAGCAGCGACAGCCCGATGAGCATGGCGCCGAGCAGCGCCCCGAGCGCGACCTCGGTGCGCTGCGCCCGCCGGGCCCTCGGGGTGCGGAAGGTGGGGACGGCGTTCGCGATGGCCTCCACGCCGGTGAGCGCCGAGCAGCCCGAGGCGAACGCCCGCAACAGCAGCAGGACTCCGACCGCGGAGACGGCCGAGGCCGTCGGATGGACGGGCGGGACCGCCGGTGTCCGCCGCACCAGCCCGGCCACGACGACAGCGGCGATCGCCACGACGAACACCACGGTGGGAGCGATCAGCACCTTGGCGGACTCGGCGACCCCGTAGAGGTTGACCGCCGTGATCAGCCCCAGCACGATCACGCACAGCAGCACCCGGTCGCCGTACAGGACGGGGAAGGCGGAGGTGAGCGCGGCCACGCCGGCGGAGACCGACACGGCGACGTTCAGCACGTAGTCGATGATCAGCGAGGCGGCGGCGACCAGACTGACCCGCCGGCCCAGATGGCGTCCCGCGACCGCGTACGCGCCGCCCCCGTTGGGGAACGCGGCGATCACCTGCCGGTAGGAGAACGTCAGAGCCGCCAGCAGCACCACGATCGCCAGCGTGACCGGCAGCGTGAACCCCAGTCCCCGGCTGCCGGCCGCCGCCAGCACCACCACGATCGCCTCCGGCCCGTAGGCCACCGAGGCGAGCGCGTCCAGGGACAGCGCGGCCAGCCCCTGCGGCACCGTCAGCCGGTCCCGCTCCTGCCGTCTCAGCGCGATCCGCCCGGCAAGGCGGCGCCGCCCCGCGTCCTCGGCACTCGTGCCCACGACTTCACCCGCCCTCACGTCGCCTTCGCCACCCAAGAGGCAGGATCTCCCGCAAAGCGCCCCATACGACGCAAGAGAGGTGTTAAAGGTCGTCCGGAGTCGCGCGTGTCCTGCTACACCGGAAGAGGCAGGCAGGAGGTGCCACGATGTTCGACCACCTCGTCAGAGGGCCCACCGCGATCGTCGTCGCCCTGGTGGCACCGCTCGCGGTCAGCGCGGTGCTGCTGCCCTTCCGCGCCGGCCTGGCCGGCACCGTCGTCGCCCTCGTCCTCGTCGTGGTCGTCGTCGCGACGGCGGCCCTCGGACACCGGGTGGCCGGTGTCGTCGCAGCCGTGTCCGCGGCCGTCTGGTTCGACTTCTTCTTCACCGTCCCCTACCAGCGGCTCACGATCGCGAGCGCCACCGACATCACCACCGCCGTGGTGCTGCTCGCCGTCGCCCTGGCCGTCTCCCAACTGGCGGCCCGCGCCCGGCGCCTGGAGGTCGTCACCATCACCGACTCCGACTATCTGGCCCAGATCCACCACGCGGCCCAGCTGGCCCGGGAGGCGACCTCGCCCGACGCGGTGGTGGAGTGCGTGCGCGCACAACTCGTCGGCCTGCTCCACCTGCGCGGCTGCCGCTTCGAGTACGGCACCCTGCTCGGCCACGCCCCCCGCCTGGAAACCGACGGCTCCCTCACCGTCGGGCGCAGAACATGGGACGTCGACCGACTCGGCATGCCCGCCCAGGACATCGAACTGCGCGTCTTCGCGGGCGGCCACTTCCACGGCCGCTTCCTCCTCCGGCCGGCCCCCGGCCACACCCCGCCCCTGGAGGCCCGCCTGGTCGCCGTCACCCTGGCCGACCAGGTGGGCGCCGCCCTTCAGACCACGTGGCGAATCCCGAGGTCCACGGGCTGACCCACCACCGCGCGGCACGTCTCCGCCTGGCCCGGCCGCCCGTGGCGCCGGGAACGACGGAACCCCCGTCCGACCAGGTCGGCGGGGGTTCCAGTGGCGCGGACGCCGGTAGGCCCTGTGGGACTCGAACCCACAACCAATGGATTAAAAGTCCTGGCCAGGGCATGCCAGGTGGTTCCGGACACTGCTTTGGTGTCCGGAACCACCTGGTCAGAGCATGTGCGCAGTGATGCGCCATTCATCCGGTGACGGGTCGTGCCGCACCGTCCGCTCACGCACCGTTCACGCATGACGAGCCGCTGAGCAGGGCCTTTTCGAGGTCCCAGCCCGCCATGGGTGATGGGGCTTTGGCACGTGAGGCGGCTCTGCGGGTTTTCGGCGGTCAGCCTGCGTTGAGCAGTTGCCCGGGCAGTGTGAAGGCCGTTGCCTTGCCATGGCCGAGATCAACCGTGACGGCGCTGTCGCCAGAGGTGAGGACCCAGTGTTTGCCGGTCTTCCGCATCCCGTCGGTGGCGGCCATCCCATCGAGGCGGGTGCGGTGGCGTTCCTTCCCGGTGCTGCGGTCCACTTCGACCAGTTCGACGTGGCCGGGGAGTGAGACCGCCGCCGTGATGCTCGTGGAGTCCGCTGTCACCCGGTCGATGCGGCCGGCGGACGTGGTCAGGACATCGATCTCGCCCTGCTTGGCCAGGTGCAGTGTTGCGGTGCCTGTGGAGGTGCTGGTCGTGGTGGGGCCGCCCGCGAGCAGTGGACGGCTGGTGGAGCAATCCAGGGCCTGGGCCTCGGTCTTGGGCACCTGGGGCAGTGCCTTGACGGTGCCGTTCTTCGGAGAGACGACGGCCAGCGTAAAACCCTTGTCGCTGTTGTCGCCGACGCAGAGTCCGGGAGTTCCGCCGGCGGCCAGTCCGGGGTTGACCGGCAGGGTGACGTCGCGTTTGACCTGCCAGGTGGCGGGGTCATAGACCAGGGCGGTGGCCTTCCCCGTGCTGGATGTGGCCTTGTCTCCGACGGCGGCGAGGTAGCCCCCGGCAGGGATCAGGACCCGTCCGCCCTCCGTCGTGCCGAGGGCGTCGAGGACCTGGTCCTTGGTGTTCACCTCGTACAGTCGGCTGGGGCGGCCGTTCTTGCGGGGGACCGTCACGATCCAGCGTCCGTTGGTGGTCTTGGTGATCTGGGGGCTGGCCGTATCGTCGTCGTCCGACTGGGTCGGTACCGCGGCCAGCGGTTCGGCGGTGTGGCGGGCCGGGTCGATTCCGGTGATCGTGGTCAAGCCGCTGACTTCGGTGAGGACGAAAACCTTCGACCCCTCCCAGTTGTGGCCGAGTTCCACACCGCCGGGGCCGTCGCATGCCGCGAGCGGCAGCATAAGGGCGCCTGCTGCGAGGGCGGGGAGGACACGTCGCATCATCGGGTCACCATTCCTTGATGGCATCGCTGGGGGACAGCTGAGCGGCGCGGCGGGCGGGAACCCAGGCGCCGATCACGGTCACGGCCAGGGTGAGCAGGAGAATACCGACCAGGACGCCCGGGTCCGGGAGCGGGATTCCGTCGGGAAGGTAGGGCGCGAGTTCGGAACTGCCGCGCAGCCCGGCAGCCGCTGCGGCGGCCCCCGCGAGACCCAGGAGGGCGCCCAGCGCGGCACCCGTGGCTCCGATGATCCCGGTCTCGGCGACGAACATGGTCAGGACGGCCCGGTTGCCGAACCCGAGGGCTTTGAGGATGCCGATCTCCCGGGCCCGCTGCCTGGACAGCGCGCCGGTGACCACCAGAGCACCGACCAGGGCGACCAGGCCGAGGACGACGAGCAGCACCTGGCCGGCAGTGTGGATCAGGGACAGGACGCCTGGCAGTGCGGACATTTCCTGCTGCAGGGAGGTGGCCGCGTACCCGGCGGACTGGATGTCGCTCAGAAGCCCGGGGACATCATGCGCGGTACGGGCCAGCACGGTGATGCGGTCGTATCCGACAGAGGTGGTGAACTCGGACTCGGTGACACCGGCCTTCGCCGCGGCCCATCGGACCACTGTGGCCTCGTCGGCGTACGCCGCGTCAGGACCGTCCATCTGCCAGGCCGGATCGAACAGGCCCACTACCCGGACCGAAGCGGGCACCCCAGTGCCCTGTCCGGCGGAGGTGCTTCGGGTGGTGGTGACGGTGATGCTGCGCCCCAGCAGGGGTGTCAGGTCGCTGCCCTGAGCCCGCTTGGGCAGCACGATCTCACCCGGGTGCAGCGGAAACAACTGCGTGCGGACGGATTTCAGCAGCGGGGGCAGCAGCGAGGGGCGCGGGGTCGTGGCGTAGAGCAGTACGCCGGGCACCTGCTGGTCCTTGTAGCCGAAGGACACCTGGGCGCGTGGCTCGACCGAGGTGACGTTCGGCAGGACGGACAGGGCCCGCACAGTCTCGGTGCTGAGCGGCTTGGAGTCGGTCCGCTCCATGAGTCTGTCGACGGTGACGCTGCGGTTGGCCGTGCCCTCCTGGACGCGGTCGCGGGCGGCGCTGTCGGCCCGGTCGGAGATGCCGAGGGCCGTGACGCAGACCGCGGCTGCCACGGCCAGGAGAACGGTGAGGCCGATGAACCGGCGCCACATGGAACGGACGTTGGCGGCTGCCATGGCAAACGGATTCATCGGGGGGTCTCCTGCGTATCCGCGGCCAGGTCGGTGTCGCGGTCTTCCTCTGTAGTCAGCGCTCCGCGGTCCATCCGCAGCACGCTGTCGGCGTAGGAGGCGACGGTGGCGCTGTGCGTGACCAGCAGCACGGCCCGGCCTTCGTCGGCGACCTGCCGGAAGAGTTGAAGCATGCGCTGCTCGCTGTCGGCGTCCAGATTGCCGGTCGGCTCGTCGGCCAGAACTGTGCCGGGGTTGTTGACCAGGGCCCGGGCCAGGGCGACGCGCTGCTGTTCGCCGGCGGACAGCTCGCTGGGATGGTGCTCGGCCCGATCGGCCAGGCCGACCCGTTCCAGCAGATCCCGGGCTTGTTGCGCTCCGGCCTTGGTGCTGCCGATATACGGCAGGGCCGCATTACGCAGGGCGCTGTGCTGCGGCAGCAGGTTGAACGCCTGGAAGACGAACCCAAGCGAGGACCGTCGCAACCGGGTCCGCTCCCGTTCGGGCAGTGACCAGGCGTCGTGGCCGTCGACCAGCACGGTGCCGCTGTCGGGCGGCAGCAGTAGCCCCATGATCTGGAGCAGCGTGGTCTTGCCTGACCCCGAGCGGCCAACCAGTGCGGTGATACGCCCGGTGGGCAGTTCCAGCGCGGCGTTGTCAAGGACGTCAACCCGCTGCCCGCGCAGCACATACGACTTGCGTACCGACCGCACGGAGAGTGTCACGGGTGGCCTGTCGGTCATGGTTCGGCGGCTCATTTCTTGGAAGGTTCACCTGATGGCGTCGTGCGGGCGCGTAGCTGACCGCCCCTGAGGAGTGTGAGTTTCCAGGCGCTCCAGGTGGCCTTGAGGTCACAGCCGGACTGCGAGGGATCGGCACGATACAGACTGGGCAGCTGCGCGCAGCCGCGCTGCGCCTCCATGCCTCTGTCAATCGCCTCACGGATCTCGCTGTCCATCGATCCGCCAACGATCAGGTAAGCCCTGACCACCGTCGCATAGGCGCTCACCGATGGCAGACGCTCCGGATTGGCGGCCCAGGACCGCAGTTCGGCCGCGGTGACCCACTGCGGAAGCGATCCTGAATGGCCGGTGTCGGAGAGTGTCGTGACCACCGTGGCTGCGGCCGTTACTTTGGCAGGGTCGTCCAGGGACCACGCGGCAGCCTGTGGGCTCGGTGTGCCAACCCCCATGTCCGCGCAGGCCAGAGCCGCCCGCGACCATGCCTCGGCGTTCTCCGGGGAAACAGCGGTGGGAACCGCCTGAGCGGAGTGGCACAACGCACTGTCCGCGACGGTTGGTTCCGCTCCGCTGGCCAGCTTCAGGGCATGAACATCGCCGTGCTGCGCGACCACAGGGCCCGCCAGGACAAGGAGCGCTCGGACTGGGGCGGCGCCTGGCAGAACACGGGCAAGGTCTTCACGAAGGAGGACGGCTCCTGGCTCCACCCCGAGACGGTCTCGGAGACCTTCCGCCGCATCCTCGCCACGACCGACATGCCGCCCATTACCCTGCGGGACCTGCGCCACGTGGCCGCGACGCTCACGCACGGAGGCGGCGGCGACATCCACACGGTGAAGGAGACGCTCCGGCACTCCACCATCACGCTGACGTCGGACACGTACACGAGTCTGCTCCCCGAGCTGGACCGTGAGATCGCCGAGAAGGCAGCGAAGCTGATCCCTCGGTCTCGTCCGGCAGCCGCCGAACCGTCCGCCTCGGCCCCAGCCGATCCGCAGGACACAGGCGCATCCGCTCACGCATCGCTCACGCAAGACCCGGAAAACGAGACAGCGCCCGAGCCGACCGAAGTCGACCCGAGCGCTGCGTAGCAGGTCAGAGAGGGTGGACCCTCCCCTGCCGCTGTAGGCCCTGTGGGACTCGAACCCACAACCAATGGATTAAAAGTCCACTGCTCTGCCAATTGAGCTAAGGGCCCGGGCGATGTTGCCTACCCGAGCATAGCGGGAGGAGGGCCCGGCGCCGATCGGGTATCCGGGGTGCCAGGCCGGAAGTTCGGCGTGATCGGCGGTGACCGGGTGACGGCCGGGGTCGGAAGAACCCCTTTTGGCTTGCCCGAAAAGCCGCAGGGCCCGTACGACAGGAGTCGTACGGGCCCTGCGGGTGGACTCACCCGGGACTCACCCGGCGTCAGCCGTTGCGCTTCCAGCGCGGCTTGTCGTCGCGGCGGCCGAAGGAACCGCCGCCGCCGCGGTGGTCGTCACGGCGGCCGTAGGGGCGCTCGTGGCCGCCGGAGCGGAAGCCGGGGCGGTCGCCGCCCTGGCGGTCGCGGTTGAACGGACGGTCGCTGCCGCGGTGCCCGCCGCGGTCGTCGCGCCGGGCCGGGCGGTCGTCCCGGCGGAAGCCGCCGCGGTCGTCACGACGGTCGTCACGGCGGTCGAACGAGCCACGGTCGTCACGGCGGTCGAAGGAACGCGGCGCGCGGTCCCGGTCACGCTGGAAACCGCCCCGGTCGTCACGGCGCTCGAAGGAACGGCCACCACGGTCGCCCCGGTCACCGCGGTCACCGCGGTCACCGCGGTCGTCACGGCGGAAGCCGCGGTCGTCACGGCGCTCGAAGCCGCGGTCGCGGTCACGGTCGCGGTCGAAGGAACGGCCACCGCGGTCGCCCCGGTCGTCACGGCGGAAGCCGCCCCGGTCGCCGCGGTCACGGTCGCGGTCCCGGTTGAAGCCGCCACGGTCGTCACGGCGGTCGAACGAGCCACGGTCGTCACGGCGGTCGAAGGAACGCGGCGCACGGTCCCGGTCACGCTGGAAACCGCCCCGGTCCTCACGCCGCTCACGCCGGTCGTACGACGACGGGGCCGCCGTACGCTCCTCGCCCTCGACGCCCTCTTCCCGGTCGATGCGCTCGATGTCCCGGGCCGCCGGCTGCTCCGGCACCGACACCTCGGCCACCGCCTGCTCGCCGGCCACCGCGTCCGAGCCCTCGGACGGCACGGACTCGCCGCGCTCCCGGGCGAGGCGGGCGACCAGCCGCTCGGCCTCCTCGCGCAGCTCGGCCGCACGCCGCTGCGCGCGCTCCAGCTGCTTGGCGAGGTGGGTGACCTCACGCTCGGCCAGCTGGGCCGCGGTGCCCGCGGACTCGGCCTGCACCTCGGTCATCGACCGGGCGCCGGTGATCTCGGCGACCTCCGGGTCGAAGGCCGCGCCGCCCTGGATGATGTGGCGCGAGGCGTCCACGCCCGCGTCCTCCATCAGGCGGAAGATCTGACGCCGTTGGTGCGGCAGGGACAGCGAGACCACCGTGCCGGTGCGGCCCGCGCGGGCCGTACGGCCGGCCCGGTGCAGGTAGTCCTTGTGGTCGCCGGCCGGGTCGACGTTCAGCACCAGGTCGATGCCGTCGACGTGGATGCCGCGGGCGGCGACGTCGGTGGCGACCAGGACGTTGACGTACCCGTCCTTGAAGTCCGCCAGGGTCCGGGTGCGGGCGCCCTGCGTCATGCCGCCGTGCAGCGCCTCGGCCTTGGCGCCGGCCTCGCGCAGCTGCTCGGCCACGCGGTCGGCGCCGAGCTGGGTGCGCACGAAGATGATGGTGCGGCCCTTGCGGGAGGCGATGGCCGCGGTGACCGGCGCCTTGTCCTTGGGCTTCACGATCAGGATGTGGTGCGACATGGTCGTCACCGCGCCCTGCGCCGCGTCGACCTCGTGGCTGACCGGGTCGGTCAGGTACCGGTCGACGAGGGTCTTGATCTCGTTCTCCATCGTCGCGGAGAACAGCATCCGCTGGCCGCCCGCCGGAACCTGGTCGAGCAGCTCGGTGACCTCGGGCAGGAAGCCCAGGTCGGACATCTGGTCGGCCTCGTCCAGGACCGTGATGCGCACGTCCTCCAGGGAGCAGGCGCCGCGGTTGATGAGGTCGCGCAGCCGGCCCGGCGTGGCGACCAGGATGTCGACGCCCTTCTCCAGGGCGTAGATCTGGTTGCCCATGGAGGTGCCGCCGCACACGACCTTCATCCGCAGGCCGACGACGTCGCCGTAGGGCTGGAGGGCGTCGGCCACCTGCATGGCCAGCTCGCGGGTCGGGGTGAGGATGACCGCACGCGGCCGCTTCCGCTCGGTGCGGCCGCCGGCCAGCGTGGCCAGGGTCGGCAGACCGAAGGAGAGGGTCTTGCCGGAGCCGGTGCGGCCCCGGCCCAGGATGTCCTTTCCGACCAGGGCGTCCGGGATGGTCGCGGCCTGGATCGGGAAGGGCGTGGTCACGCCGTTCTGCGCGAGCTTGCGGACGACGCCCTCGGGCAGGCCGAGGTCCGCGAAGGTGATCTCCGGGGCCTCGTTGTTCTCGGGAGCGTCGTCGGCGTTCTCGGGCACGACGACGTGATCAGTGGCAATGGACATGCGAATGCGAAACCTTCCGGAGTCTCGTCGGCACGCGCCCGTCAACTCCGTGTTTCGCGCCACGACCGCCTCGATGCGGTCCGCCACGGCAAAGGAGAGTACGCGCCACACGGCGCGCTCTGCATGGGCGCCGGGCAAATGGGATCAAACGATCTACCACCATACGCACCCTGCCCCCCCGAGCGCAAACCGGCGGCGTGGCGAAGCCGAACCGGCGGCGTTGTCGCAGGTCGGCTCAGCCCCTCGTCCGGTGCGGCCGCCAGCCCGGCCGGTACGGACGCTCCCGCTGCTCCAGCTGCGACCCCGTGCCGTCGTGCGCCGAGGGCGAGGGCTCGGACACCGGCGGATCCGACGGGACCGGCGGAGCGGGCGGCGAGGCCGGCGGCGGCTCCGGCGCGGCGGACGTCTGCGGAGGCACCGGCACCGCCTCGGTCGGCGTCGGCTCGCCCGGCTTCGGCGGCACCACGCCGTCGACCGGCGCCGCCGACACGCCCGCCTGGACCGACGGCGAGTCCGACGCGGCCGGCGTCTCGCCCGGCTTCCCCTTGCCCCCGTGGCCGTGCCTGCCCTCCCCGCCGCCACCGGCATGGCCGGCGCCGCCGTCGGACAGCGCGTCCTCACCACCCGGGGCCCGGCCGCCCTTCGTTCCGGCGGAGTGCGACGGCCTGACCGCGCCGCCGGCGTCCGCCCCCACGCTCATGCAGCCCGCGGCGGCGGTGACGGCGGCGACCGCCGCGGCGAGACGGACGGATACGTACAAGGGGCGCACGGGCAGCCACCTCCGGGAGGAAGAAGTCGCCGTGTCCAACTCCCCTCACCCGTGAGAGGACACGCGCCCCGCCCCGCGAGGGTCAGCCGTACCCCAGCGCGTGCAGACGTTCGTCGTCGATCCCGAAGTGGTGGGCGATCTCGTGAACCACCGTCACCTCCGTCTCCTCGACCACGTCCTCCCGTGTCTCGCACATGCGCAGCGTCGGCCCGCGGTAGATCGTGATGCGGTCGGGCAGCACCCCCGCGTACCACTCGCCGCGCTCCGTCAACGGGGTCCCCTCGTACAGCCCCAGCAGCTCGGGGTCGTCGGCGGGCGGCTCGTCCTCGACGAACACCGCGACGTTGTCCATCAGCCGCATCAGCTCCGGCGGAATCCGGTCGAGGGCCTCGGCGACCAGTTCCTCGAACTCCTCGCGCGTCATCTCCAGCACACGGTCATTGTCCGGCACGGCCCGCCCGGCCATGCCGTGCCGGGGCATATCGGGTGCCGGCCGTGGGCATACGCGCCCAATGCCCCGCGTCCCCGTCGCAGACCCGAACCGCCCGCACCCCCTGGGAGGCATACGAAGGGCGGTCCACGCCGCCCTGCTGAAGGCGGCGCACGCCGTCGCCCCCCGCCGCCGATCGCCGCGCCCGCGCCCGCCGCTGTCACTGGCGCACGAGCCGCGCCCCTGGGCGCGCGCCGCCGGGCTGGTGGCCGTCGTCCTGGCCGGCGCCTGGCTGGGGCTGCTCGTCGTCGGCAACGTGCGGGCCCCCGTCGGCCCCATGAACACCACGATGACCCTGCGCCCCTCCCTGAGCGGCGGCACGAAGATCAACGTGTCGCCCCTCGGCTCCCTGGAACTGGACAGCCACATCGCCCCGGTCCGCCTCGACGTGAACGTGGACCAGCTCGACCCGGCCCGCTCCCAGGCCCTGGTCGACCACCCGGAACGCTTCTCCGGCCTCCAGGACGAAGTGGCGCACGACGTCGAGCACGGCACCCTCGACCTGGCCGTACGGTCCTGTGTGGCCGTCGTCGCCGGCGCCACCGCGCTCGGTCTGGCGGTCTACCGCCGCCCGCGCCGCGCCCTGGCGGCCGGCGGCCTCGCCCTGACCCTGCTCGCCGCGTCCGGGGCGACGGCGTACGCCACCTGGAACCCCAAGTCGGTGCTGGAGCCGAAGTTCTCCGGACTGCTGTCCTCGGCGCCCTCCGTGGTCGGCAACGCGCGCAGCATCGTCACCGAGTTCGACGTCTACCAGCAGGAGCTGGCGCGCCTGGTGACGAACGTGACCAAGCTCTACGACGTCACCTCGACTCTCCCCGCCTACCAGCCGGACCCGACGACCATCAGGGTCCTGCACGTCTCCGACATCCACCTCAACCCGGCGAGCTGGAAGATCATCGCCTCGCTGGTGGAGCAGTACAAGGTGGACGTGATCGTCGACTCCGGCGACACGATGGACCACGGCACCGCGGCGGAGAACGGCTTCCTGGACCCGATCAAGGACCTGGGTGTCCCCTATGTCTGGGTGCGCGGCAACCACGACTCGAAGGTCACCCAGCGCTATCTGGAGCGGATGAAGAACGTGCACGTCCTGGACGACGGCCGCGCCGAGACCGTCGCCGGTCTGCGCTTCGCCGGGACCGGCGACCCCCAGTTCACCCCCGACCGCTCCGGCGCGCGGGGCGCCGACGCGTCCGAGGAGCTGGCCGGCGCCCGGCTCGCCTCGGCCCTGCGCGACCAGCGGGCCAAGGGCACCCCGGTCGACATCGCCATCGCCCACGAACCGTCCGCGGCCCGCGAGACGGACGGCACCGTGCCGCTGGTGCTCTGCGGCCACCTCCACCACGAGGGAACCGAGATCCTCAGGTTCGGCACGCGGCTGCGCATGGAGGGGTCCACGGGCGGCAGCGGGCTGCGCGCGGTCGAGGGGACGTACCCGGCCCCGATCGAGGCGTCGATCCTCTACCTCGACCGGGACAGCCGCCGCCTCCAGGCATGGGACGCGATCAAGCTGGGCGGCCTGGGCCGGACGACGGCGGAGGTCAGCCGCCACCTGTCCGAGGAGAACAAGCCGGGCGCCACCCCCACCCCGTCCGATGCCACTCCCTCCACCCCCTCCCCCTCCGGCTCGTAAACGGTTTTGGCGATACCCCCGGCCATCCCCTATGCTTTTCACGTCCCCGACGCGCTGAGAAGCGCCCAGGCGGGCCGATAGCCCTCATCGTCTAGCGGCCTAGGACGCCGCCCTTTCAAGGCGGTAGCACGGGTTCGAATCCCGTTGGGGGCACGCAGTACGGTGTGCGACACTTACGTTCGTTGGTTCGCACACAACCATGGTCCTGTGGAGCAGTTTGGAGTGCTCGCCACCCTGTCAAGGTGGAGGCCGCGGGTTCAAATCCCGTCAGGACCGCTGAGGTTTCATACGAGACCTCAATGGCTGGGTAGCTCAGTTGGTACGAGCGATCGCCTGAAAAGCGATAGGTCGCCGGTTCGACCCCGGCCCCAGCCACCAGAGAAGGATCCCGTCCGATGGGCGGGATCTTTTTTGTTCGCGGGGACGCTGACGCCGGCCGGGTGCGCACGCGCGAAACGGGGGAGCAGACACACGAGCCCGGGTGCCGCCGGCGGCGGCCCGCGGCCCGCGGGGTAAAGCGTTCGCCAGGAAAATCCCGGGGATGAGATCCTGGGTCCCGTATGTCTACGCATCCCGCCCCCGCCCTCGGCGCCCTCGCCTCCCGGCTGAACGAGTTGTCGCTGCGCGACGCGCACCGGCTCGGCCGCAGGCTCGAAGGTGCGCGCAAGATTCGCAAGCCGGAGGCGCGTGCCGCCGTTCTCGCCGAGATCGAGGGCGAAGTCGGGACGGCCGAGGAGCGCATGGCCGCCCGGCGTTCCCGGGTACCGGCGATCAGCTATCCCGAGCAGCTGCCGGTCAGCCAGAAGAAGGACGCGATCGCCGACGCGATCCGTGCTCACCAGGTCGTCATCGTCGCCGGTGAGACGGGGTCCGGGAAGACCACGCAGATCCCGAAGATCTGCATGGAGCTCGGCCGGGGCGTGCGCGGCATGATCGGGCACACCCAGCCCCGCCGGATCGCCGCCCGCACCGTCGCCGAGCGGGTCGCGGAGGAGCTGGACACCCCGCTCGGTGAGGCCGTCGGCTGGAAGGTGCGGTTCACCGACCAGGTGGATCCCGGTGCCACGTTCGTCAAGCTGATGACGGACGGCATCCTGCTCGCGGAGATCCAGACCGACCGCGAGCTGCGGGCCTACGACACGATCATCATCGACGAGGCCCACGAGCGGTCCCTCAACATCGACTTCCTGCTGGGCTATCTCGCGCAGCTGCTGCCGCGGCGGCCGGACCTCAAGGTCGTCATCACCTCGGCCACCATCGATCCCGAGCGCTTCTCCCGGCACTTCGGGGACGCCCCGATCATCGAGGTCAGCGGGCGGACGTATCCGGTGGAGGTGCGCTACCGGCCGCTGCTGGAGGAGGACTCCGACGACGCCGACCGGGATCAGATCACCGCGATCACGGACGCGGTGGAGGAGCTGATGACCGAGGGGCCGGGGGACATCCTCGTCTTCCTCTCGGGGGAGCGGGAGATCCGCGACACGGCCGACGCGCTCAACAAGAAGAACCAGTCCCGCGCCGGAGGCGCCCATCGGCACGGCATCGAGGTGCTGCCGCTGTACGCGCGGCTGTCGCACGCCGAGCAGCACCGGGTCTTCCAGCCGCACTCCGGCCGCAGGATCGTGCTGGCCACCAACGTCGCCGAGACCTCGCTGACCGTCCCCGGCATCAAGTACGTGATCGACCCCGGCTTCGCCCGGATCTCCCGGTACAGCCACCGCACCAAGGTGCAGCGGCTGCCGATCGAGCCGGTCTCGCAGGCCAGCGCCAACCAGCGCAAGGGCCGCTGCGGGCGTACCTCCGACGGCATCTGCATCCGGCTCTACAGCGAGGACGACTTCCTCACCCGCCCGGAGTTCACGGACGCGGAGATCCTGCGGACCAACCTCGCCTCGGTCATCCTCCAGATGACGGCGGCCGGTCTCGGCGACATCGAGAAGTTCCCGTTCATCGACCCGCCGGACCACCGCAACATCCGGGACGGCGTACAGCTGCTCCAGGAGCTGAGCGCGCTGGACCCGGCGCAGAAGGACCCCCGCAAGCGGCTCACGGAGACCGGCCGCAAGCTCGCCCAGCTGCCGGTCGACCCGCGCCTGGCCCGGATGGTGCTGGAGGCGGACCGCAACGGCTGCGTCCGCGAGGTCATGGTGATCGCGGCCGCGCTGTCCATCCAGGACCCGCGTGAGCGTCCCGCCGAGAAGCAGACCCAGGCCGATCAGCAGCACGCCCGCTTCCGGGACGAGACCAGCGACTTCGTCGCCTACCTCAACCTGTGGCGCTACCTCCGCGAGCAGCAGCGGGAGCGGGGCTCCTCGTCGTTCCGGCGCATGTGCAAGCAGGAGTTCCTGAACTTCCTGCGGATCCGCGAATGGCAGGACATCTACAGCCAGTTGCGCACGGTCGCCAAGCAGATGGGGATCGAGCTCAACGACCAGGACGCGCCCGCCGACCGGATCCACGTCTCGCTGCTCGCCGGTCTGCTGTCGCACATCGGCATGAAGGACGTGAAGGAGTCCAAGGACTCCGGGCCGGGCACGCGCAAGGACGGCGGCCGCAACGAGTACCTGGGCGCCCGCAGTGCCAAGTTCGCGATCTTCCCCGGCTCGGCGCTGTTCAAGAAGCCACCGCGCTTCGTGATGTCCGCCGAGCTCGTGGAGACGTCCCGGCTGTGGGCCCGCGTCAACGCGAGGATCGAGCCGGAGTGGGTCGAGCCGCTCGCCGGGCATCTGCTGAAGCGGACGTACAGCGAGCCGCACTGGGAGAAGGACCAGGCGGCGGTGGTGGCGTACGAGAAGGTGACGCTGTACGGCGTTCCGATCGTCGCCCAGCGCAAGGTGAACTACGGGCGGATCGACGCGGAGGTCAGCCGGGAGCTGTTCATCCGCAACGCGCTGGTCGAGGGCGACTGGCGTACCCACCACAAGTTCTTCGCCGACAACCGCAGGCTCCTCAGCGAGGTGGAGGAGCTGGAGCACCGGGCCCGGCGCCGGGACATCGTCGTGGACGACGAGACGCTGTTCGACTTCTACGACCGGCGGGTGCCCGACCACGTGGTGTCCGGGGCGCACTTCGACTCCTGGTGGAAGCACAAGCGGCACGAGCAGCCGGACTTCCTGGACTTCGAGCGGGAGATGCTCGTCCGGGAGTCGGCGGAGGCGGTCACCAAGGCCGACTATCCGGACTCCTGGCGGCAGGGGGACCTCAAGTTCCGGGTGACGTACCAGTTCGAGCCGGGCGCGGACGCGGACGGCGTGACCGTGCACATCCCGTTGCAGGTGCTGAACCAGGTGACGGACGAGGGTTTCGACTGGCAGATCCCGGGGCTGCGCGAGGAGGTCGTCACCGAGCTGATCCGCTCGCTGCCCAAGCCGATCCGCCGCAACTACGTGCCGGCGCCGAACTACGCGAAGGCGTTCCTGGGGTCGGCGGTGCCGTTGCAGGAGCCGCTGACGACCACGATGGCGCGTGAGCTGAAGCGCATGGTCGGTGTGCCCTTCGAGGCCGAGGACTTCGACTGGTCCCGGGTCCCCGAGCATCTGAAGGTCACGTTCCGGATCGTCGACGAGCGGCGCCGCAAGCTGGCCGAGGACAAGGACCTCGAGGCGCTGAAGCTGAGGCTGAAGCCCAGGGCGCGCAAGGCCCTGTCCCAGGCCGCGGCGGCGACCGCGGAGCGGCAGGGCGGGGAGTCCCTGGAGCGCGCGGGCCTGACCGACTGGACCATCGGCACGCTGACCCCGGTCTTCGAGACGCGCCGGGCCGGCCAGCCGGTGAAGGCCTACCCGGCGCTCGTCGACGACGGCGACACCGTGTCCGTGCGGCTCTTCGACACCGAGGCCGAGCAGGCCGAGGCGATGTGGCGGGGCACGCGGCGGCTGATCCTGCGCAACATCCCCGTCAACCCCGCGAAGTTCGCGTCCGAAAAGCTGAGCAACCAGCAGAAGCTCGCTCTCTCGGCGAATCCGCACGGCTCGATCCAGGCGCTGTTCGACGACTGTGCGACGGCGGCGGCGGACCGGCTGATCACGGACTTCGGCGGGCCGGTCTGGGACGAGGAGTCGTATCGGAAGCTGTACGACAAGGTGCGTGCCGAGATCGTGGACACGACCGTGCGGACGGTGGGCCAGGTGCAGCAGGTACTGGCCGCCTGGCAGGCCTGTGAGCGCCGTCTGAAGGCCGTACGGAGCCCCGTGCTGCTGCCGAACCTGGCGGACCTGCGGGCTCAGCTGGACGGCCTGGTGAAGCCCGGTTTCGTGACGGCGTCCGGGGTACGGCGTCTGCCGGACCTGATGCGCTACCTGGTGGCCGCCGACCGCCGCCTCCAGCAGATGCCGACGAACGTCCAGCGGGACACCACGCGCATGGAGAAGGTCCACGAGATGCAGGACGAGTACGCGTGGCTGCTCGAGCAGATGCCGCGGGGCCGGCCGGTGCCGTCCTCGGTCCTGGACATCCGCTGGATGATCGAGGAGCTCCGGGTGAGCTACTTCGCGCACGCGCTGGGCACGGCGTATCCGGTCTCCGACAAGCGGATCGTGAAGGCGATCGACGCGGCTGCACCGTGACGGCCCGTGCACACTAAGTGAGTTCGACCCCGGGCCTCCGCTCCTGTACAGTCTGTTCTCGCAGCGCAACGCACGAATGGCGCCGCGAAACTCCCCCAGCGCCTTAATGGCCTGGGAGGGGCCCCAGGTCCTGTGGAGCAGTTTGGAGTGCTCGCCACCCTGTCAAGGTGGAGGCCGCGGGTTCAAATCCCGTCAGGACCGCTTTGTCAAGAGGGCCCGTACCCCCCGAGGGGTGCGGGCCCTCTTCCCGTGCGCTCACGCGCCCCGTCCGCGCGGCCACTTCCGGAACGTCGCGGAGGCGCCGGGACGCCCTGTGGCCCGCCACTGTGTCTTGACGGCGTCACATTCTCTCGGTACCCAGGGAACAGGCCCCGCTCCCCCGCGGTCCACTGGAGGTGGCGTATGGCGGCATCGGCCAGGCACGAGACGCGGGCGCTGCTCCGCGCACATCTCGCGGCGGCCTCGTCGTACCGCCATCTCACCCGCCGCTGCGCCGTCTGCCACCAACTGCAGCGCCTGGAGATGGCCGGCGCCCCACGGACAGCCTCCGGCGCGCCGGGCGAGGCCGTGGAGGACGACGGCGCCCCGACGGCGTGAGCCGGGCCGGGACGCGCCTCGGATCCCGAACTCCCTTGCAGGCGTGGGGCGATGGAACCGGAGCTTCCACTAGCGCAGAGACCCGGCCGGCAACAAGCGCCTCGACGTGTGACGGGTGTCACCGAATGAGTTTCTGAAAGTGCGGTATTTACTCCCGCCCTACACAGGGTCAATTTAATATGTGCAATTGCACCGCCCTGCACGTTGCTCCACAGATGATCCGCCGAGCCTCCCCAGACTCCGACAAGCCCGCTCACAGAGCCACCCCGTGGCGCCCGGAAGGCACACAAAAAAGATCGCGCTGGACCCGGCGGAGTCCAGCGCGATCGACGACGCACCCTTGTTCACTTGCCTGTGGAGCTCTGATGGCTTGGGCGTGGGGCCTGTTGGGGCAGGACCCGCGTCGCTTGGAGCTGTGGTTCCGGACGCCTCGACCAGTAGGGGGACCAGCCGGTTCGTCCGGTTATTCGGTTGTTCAGGCCTCGCTGCGCTGCTGCGGAATGCCCGCGAGCAGTGCGCGGACCTCGGCCTCGCGGTAGCGGCGGTGCCCGCCGAGCGTGCGGATCGACGTGAGCTTGCCGGCCTTCGCCCAGCGCGTGACCGTCTTAGGGTCGACGCGGAACATGGTGGCGACCTCAGCCGGGGTCAGCAGCGGCTCGGCATCAGGGGTGCGAGCGGTCATGAGCGGCCTCCTCGGGAGAACCGAACCTTCTCGGTTCTTTCCTCTAAATTCTGCACCTTGACCCGCGTTGCCCGAAATGGCGGACGCGAGTCGAGTCGGTTATAGGACGAACGGCTTGTCCTCGGCACTACAACTACACCATCTGTCCAGCCGCGTCGGCCAAACCGATGGAATTGCCCTCCCAGGTGTTCATCAGCGACGGAAGCCGATGGACCATGCCATAGCGGACAGTCACGCCACTGTGACGATCAGTCACAGCGCGATCAGGAGGCACCAGACCCCCCAAAGAGTGCAATGCGGAGATTCCGCCCACAGTGGAGCACAGTTGGACGGATGGAGCCCTCCCCGGACTCCTTGTCCTATTTTGGCACGAGGAGTGGCAAGCGGCGCAAGGGTCGGGTAAGTGCCGTCCGTCACCCTTGACGTAAACGCCCGGATCGAAACCTACGTCCCGTCAGCTCCCGGAAACGTCCTCGACGGTACGCCGTTCACGTCCCCGATCCGCCGTGATCTGCGTCACCCCGCACATCGCTCCTGGCGGGCCGTCAGTTCGCGGACCGCCGGTCGCGCACCGCCCGCCAGCGCTCCACCAGCCGCCCGTAGGCCTCCCCCGCGGCCGCCCCGTCGCCCTGGCGCAGCGCCTCGATCCCCTCGGCCACGTCGGCCGCCGAGTGGTCGCCCTCCAGGTCACCGGCCGGCAGCGCGTGCACCAGGCCGCCGTAGTCGAGCTCCACCAGCGAGCGCGGATGGAACTCCTCCAGCCAGCGTCCGACGTCCACCAGGCCGTCGATCATCGGCCCCTCGTCGACGGCGTCCTTGAGGGCCCGCAGTCCGCGCGCCACCCGCCGCCGCGCCTGCACCATCGGCGTCCGGTAGCGCAGCACCGGCACGTCGTCCCCGAAGCCGGCGGGGCCCCCGGAGTCCCCGGAGCCCTTGACGTACTCCCGCTCCTCGTCGGAGACCAGCACGAACCAGTTCAGCGGCACCTGCCAGGTCGAGGTGCGGATCCAGGGCCGGGCGTCGGGGTTGTCGGCCAGCCAGCGCTCGTAGTCCTGGGTGGCCTGGTGGCGCACCAGCGGCGGCAGCACCGCGTCCAGCACGGCGGCCGGGAACTCCTCGGCGAGGTCGCCCAGGGCCTGCCAGCCGCGCAGCCGGGTGCGCCAGGGGCAGACGCAGACCACCCCGTCGACGTCGAGCACGAACGCGTCCGGGCTCTCGTGCACCGGGACCGGCACCGGCGGGGTGGGCAGCAGGTCGGCCAGCGAGCGGCGCAGCTCGTCCTGGCAGGAGGGGCGGTCCGGGCGCCGGGCATAGCGCGCCCAGTGGCTGCGCTCCGGCTCCGGGAAGGCGGCCAGCGGCTCGTACACGCGCAAGTAGGTCGCGTACGGAACGACCACGGAGGACACCTTGGGCACGCCTGCTCCCTCCCCACCGGACCGGACCCGAAACCCGCCCGGCCCGCACCCGGGTGGACGGAAAACCACTGCAAATCGTCCCACGCCCGGGTGGCGGCGTACTCCGCGGGAGGATGATCCCGACCGCCAGGGTCATGGATGGCGGGGTCAGGGTCTAATCTCCTGCTGAGCGGCCCACCGGCCGCCGCCCACCACCCCTCCCGCCACCCTCGCCACCACAACGTGCGGGGGCCTCGGAGGGTCAGTCCCCGCTCGCCGCTACTTACCCGGGAGTCACCACCGTGACCGACGTGACCAACGGCGTCCTGCACACCCTGTTCCACTCGGAGCAGGGGGGTCATGAGCAAGTCGTGCTCTGTCAGGACCGCGCCAGCGGCCTCAAGGCCGTCATCGCCATCCACTCCACCGCCCTGGGCCCCGCCCTCGGCGGCACGCGCTTCTACCCGTACGCGAACGAGGAGCAGGCCGTCGCCGACGCGCTGAACCTCGCGCGCGGCATGTCGTACAAGAACGCCATGGCCGGCCTCCGCCACGGCGGCGGCAAGGCCGTGATCATCGGTGACCCTGAGCGGATCAAGACCGAGGAACTGCTGCTCGCCTACGGGCGGTTCGTCGCCTCGCTCGGCGGGCGCTACGTCACCGCCTGCGACGTCGGCACCTATGTGGCCGACATGGACGTCGTGGCACGCGAGTGCCGGTGGACCACCGGCCGCTCGCCCGAGAACGGCGGCGCCGGCGACTCCTCGGTGCTGACCTCCTTCGGCGTCTACCAGGGCATGCGCGCCTCCGCCCAGCACCTGTGGGGCGACCCGTCGCTGCGCGACCGCAAGGTCGGGATCGCGGGCGTCGGCAAGGTCGGGCACCACCTCGTCGAGCACCTGCTCAAGGAGGGCGCCCAGGTCGTGATCACGGACGTCCGGCGGGACGCCGTGCAGCGGATCGTCGACAGGCACCCCGCCGTTCAGGTGGCGGCCGACACCGACGCGCTGATCCGCACCGAGGGGCTGGACGTCTACGCCCCCTGCGCTCTCGGCGGCGCCCTGAACGACGACACCGTGCCGGTGCTGACCGCCAAGGTGGTGTGCGGCGCGGCCAACAACCAGCTCGCCCACCCGGGTGTCGAGAAGGACCTGGCCGACCGCGCGATCCTCTACGCGCCGGACTACGTCGTGAACGCCGGCGGTGTGATCCAGGTCGCCGACGAGCTGAACGGCTTCGACTTCGACCGGTGCAAGGCGAAGGCGTCGGAGATCTTCGACACCACGCTCGCCATATTCGCACGTGCGAAGGAGGACGGGATTCCGCCGGCCGCGGCGGCCGACCGGATCGCCGAGCAGCGGATGTCGGAAGCCCGGAACGACCGGAACGACCGGACCGCCGGCTGACGGCACGGCGGACGTCGCACGTCCGTGCGGTACCTGCCGGTGGACGGTTGGAGAGAACTCTCACTTCCACCGGCGGGTCGTCCGCGGATAAGTGGTTAAAATCGCCACTGACCAGCAAGGACAGGCTTCCTCGACGGTCCTGTGCACACGCGCGTCCGGTGGGCGACGTACCGTATGGGCGCGGGCTCAGGTACCGTGGAAGCCCTACGGACCGGTCTCTCCACGGAGAGCCCGTTCCGGATCATGAACGCGTGTCAGACTCTGGGGCCGTTGAGCCCCGTCGTTGAGGGGGTCGAGCCATGGGGCGCGGCCGGGCCAAGGCCAAGCAGACGAAGGTCGCCCGCCAGCTGAAGTACAACAGCGGTGGGACGGATCTCTCACGCCTGGCCGAGGAGCTGGGCGCATCGACGTCGAATCAGTCGCCGAACGGCGACCGTTTCGAGGACGATGAGCAGGACGAAGACCTGTACTCACGGTACGCCGAGTTGTACGAGGGCGACGACGAGGACGAGGACGACAACTCCTCGCGGCAGCACCGCCGCGGCGCATAGCGCCCGCGGCGACTCAGCCGTATCCGGCGTGCCGTAGGCATCGCACCTCACCCGGTCCGGGGCTCACGCACCGGACCGGGTTTCGTGCGCCCGCTCCGGCCGCCGACGCCCATCGGGCATCGGCGGCCGGAGCGTGCCGGTCACGGGTCCTCACGCGTGGTCCCCCACCAGGGCCGCGCCCGTGGTGTGCGCGCCGCGGTCGGTGATCTCGCCGGCCACCCAGGCGTCGAGACCTCGGTCGGCCAGGGTGGTGAGGGCCACGTCGACCGACTCCTCGGGCACGATCGCGATCATGCCCACGCCCATGTTGAGGGTCTTCTCCAGCTCCAGCCGCTCGACGTCGCCGGTCCTGGCGACCAGGTCGAAGACGGGGTCCGGGGTCCAGGTGGCGCGGTCGACCACGGCGTGCAGACCGTCCGGGATCACCCGGGCCAGGTTGGCGGCGAGTCCGCCGCCGGTGACGTGGCTGAAGGCGTGCACCTCGGTGGTGCGGATCAGGGCCAGGCAGTCCAGCGAGTAGATCCTGGTCGGCTCCAGCAGCTCCTCGCCGAGGGTGCGGCCGAGGT
The DNA here is from genome assembly GCF_044750345.1 of Streptomyces sp. NPDC088817. Classification (NCBI taxonomy): domain Bacteria; kingdom Bacillati; phylum Actinomycetota; class Actinomycetes; order Kitasatosporales; family Streptomycetaceae; genus Streptomyces; species Streptomyces sp. NPDC088817. Next base: position 183,996 of record NZ_JBIVJN010000016.1, on the reverse strand, counting down.
CCTCGACGTGCGCCTCCAGCGGCATCCCGGCGCGGTCAAGGAGCACATGCCTGACCAGGGAGTACCCGTTGGAGTGAAGGCCGGAGGACGCCATGGCGATCACCGCGTCACCCGTGCGGATGCGGTCCGGGCCGAGCAGCCGGTCCGCCTCCACGACGCCCGTGCCCGCGCCGGCGACGTCGAAGTCGTCCTCGCCGAGCAGCCCCGGGTGTTCGGCGGTCTCGCCGCCGACCAGCGCGCAGCCGGCCAGGACGCAGCCCTCGGCGATGCCCTTGACGACGGCGGCGACCCGCTCGGGGTGGACCTTGCCGACGCAGATGTAGTCGGTCATGAACAGCGGCTCGGCGCCGCACACCACGATGTCGTCCATGACCATGGCGACCAGGTCGTGGCCGATGGTGTCGTACACGCCGAGCCGGCGGGCGATGTCGACCTTGGTGCCGACGCCGTCCGTGGCGGAGGCGAGCAGGGGGCGCTCGTAGTGCTTGAGGGCGGAGGCGTCGAAGAGGCCGGCGAAGCCGCCGAGGCCACCGAGCACCTCGGGGCGGCGGGTCTTCTTCACCCACTCCTTCATGAGCTCTACGGCGCGGTCGCCCGCCTCGATGTCGACGCCGGCGCTCGCGTAGCTGGCGCCAGTGGTCTCGGAAGACATGACCTTGGGAACCTTCGTGTCGTCTTACGTGCTTACGGGCGGCGGATCGCGTCGGCCGCGGCCGTGGCGGCCGGGCCTGCGGCCAGCTCGGACTCCAGCAGCTGCTTGCCGAGCAGCTCGGGGTCGGGCAGTTCCATCGGGTACTCGCCGTCGAAGCAGGCGCGGCAGAGGTTCGGCTTGGCGATGGTGGTCGCCTCGATCATGCCGTCGATGGAGATGTACGCCAGTGAGTCGGCGCCCAGGGAGGTGCCGATCTCGTCGATGCTCATGCCGTTGGCGATCAGCTCGGCCCGGGTGGCGAAGTCGATGCCGAAGAAGCAGGGCCACTTCACCGGCGGCGAGGAGATCCGGATGTGGACCTCGGCGGCGCCGGCCTCGCGGAGCATCCGCACCAGGGCCCGCTGGGTGTTGCCGCGCACGATCGAGTCGTCGACGACGACCAGGCGCTTGCCCTTGATGACTTCCTTCAGCGGGTTCAGCTTCAGGCGGATGCCGAGCTGGCGGATGGTCTGCGAGGGCTGGATGAAGGTCCGGCCGACGTAGGCGTTCTTCACCAGGCCGGTGCCGAAGGGGATGCCGGAGGCCTCCGCGTAGCCGACGGCGGCGGGGGTGCCGGACTCCGGGGTCGCTATGACGAGGTCGGCCTCGACAGGGGCCTCCTTCGCCAGGCGGCGGCCCATCTCGACCCGGGAGAGGTAGACGTTCCGGCCGGCGATGTCGGTGTCCGGGCGGGCCAGGTACACGTACTCGAAGACGCAGCCCTTGGGCTTCGCATCCGCGAATCGGGAGGAACGCAGACCGTTCTCGTCGATGGCGACGAACTCGCCGGGCTCGATCTCGCGGACGAAGCTGGCGCCGGTGATGTCCAGCGCGGCGGTCTCCGAGGCGACGACCCAGCCGCGCTCCAGGCGACCGAGGACCAGCGGGCGGATGCCCTGCGGGTCACGGGCGGCGTAGAGGGTGTGCTCGTCCATGAAGACGAGGCTGAAGGCGCCCCTGACCTGCGGGAGAACGGCGTGGGCCGCCTCCTCGATGGTCAGCGGCTTGCCGTCGGCGTCGACCTGGGCGGCCAGCAGGGCCGTGAGCAGGTCGGTGTCGTTGGTGGCCGCGACGCGGGTGGATCGCCCGTTGTTGTCCTTCGGCAGGTCGGCGACCAGCTCGGCGAGCCGGGCGGTGTTGACCAGGTTGCCGTTGTGTCCGAGGGCGATCGATCCGTGCGCCGTGGCGCGGAACGTCGGCTGGGCGTTCTCCCACACGGAGGCGCCGGTGGTCGAGTAGCGGGCGTGTCCGACCGCGATGTGACCCTGGAGGGAACCGAGCGAGGTCTCGTCGAAGACCTGGGAGACCAGTCCCATGTCCTTGAAGACGAGGATCTGGGAGCCGTTGCTGACCGCGATACCCGCGGATTCCTGGCCCCGATGCTGGAGGGCGTACAGCCCGAAGTACGTGAGTTTCGCGACCTCTTCACCCGGGGCCCAGACTCCGAAGACGCCGCACGCGTCCTGGGGGCCTTTCTCGCCGGGGAGCAGGTCGTGGTTGAGTCGTCCGTCACCACGTGGCACGGAATCGAGTGTAGGCGAGGTCGACCACTGGTCCGAATTGGGGGATGCGCGCAGGTCGGGGACCACTTTCCCGCCGTCTCTCGGACGCGGTCGGCGTTTCAGCAGGTCAGGGCGCTGCATCGATGATCCGTCCGTCGGCGGGGGTACCGCCGGGAAGGCGTCGCGGACTTTTCCTGACGGCCATGAGTGAGGTGTCGCACATCATTCGGGCCGTGGATGCCGCGGGGAGCGGGTTCAGGACAGGAGCGGCAGCAGCCCGCCGAGATCGGCCCGCTCCCCGCTCGCGCTGACCTGGGCGGATTCCACGGCGTCCCGCCAGGCCAGCCGGCCGGTGGCCAGCCGGACCCAGGTCAGGGGGTCGGTCTCGACGACGTTGGGCGGGGTGCCGCGGGTGTGCCGGGGGCCTTCCACGCACTGCACGACGGCGTAGGGCGGAATGCGCACCTCGGTCGAGCCGCCGGGCGCCTTGGCGGCGAGCGCGTCGGCCAGCAGCCGCGTGGCGGCGGCCAGCGCCTGGCGGTCGTGAGGGATGTCCAGGCCGGGCACGGCGGCGTTCAGGTCGTCGGTGTGGACGACGAGTTCGACGGTGCGGGTGACGACGTAGTCGGCCAGCGGCAGGGCGCCCGCGCTGGTGCCGAGCAGCCGGGTGCCGGGGTGCGCGGCGAGGGCGGCCGTGAAGTCCCGCTCGGCGGCGTCGAGGTACGCGCCGAGGTCCGGGTTCCGCTCGGCGAGTTCGCGGGCGTGGGCGGCGATGGCGGGGGCGTCGGCGCCGATGGCCGACGGCCAGTCGAGCAGGGAGCCGTCCTGCCGGGCCGGCTCGGGTTCGCCGAGCAGCCGGCCGACGGCCGACAGTGCCATGCCGACGTGGGCGACCAGATCCCGCACGGTCCAGTCCCCGAGCCGCGTGGGCAGCGCGAGCTGCTCGGCGGTCAGGGCGCGCACGGCATCCCGCACATGTCCGAACTGCGCCAGTACGGCGCCGCGGGTCCTGTCGGGGTCGTAGGTCCTGGACCGGGCGCGCTTCTTGACCGGGCTCATGCCGGCGAGCCTATGCCTTCACGGCGGCGCGGCCGTCCCGGCCGTGACCGTGGGGGAACGCGCGGGCAGGCCCCGCCCTGGACCGGGCGGGGCCTGCTCGCGTACGTCGACGACGGGGCTTACGCCAGCAGCGCCGGGATCGTGCCCTCGTGGGACTCGCGCAGGGTGGCGAGGGGGAGTTCGAACTCGCCCTGGACCTCGACCGTGTCACCGTCCACGACACCGATGCGGGTGACCGGCAGGCCACGCGCGCCGCACATGTCGTTGAAGCGGACCTCCTCGGAGCGCGGCACGGCGACGATCGCGCGGCCGGCCGACTCCGAGAGGAGGAAGGTGAACGCGTCCAGGCCGTCGGGTACGACCAGACGCGCGCCCTTGCCGCCCAGCAGGGCGGACTCCACGACCGCCTGGATCAGGCCGCCGTCGGACAGGTCGTGCGCGGAGTCGATCATGCCGTCGCGGGAGGCGGAGATCAGGATCTCGGCCAGCAGGCGCTCACGCTCCAGGTCGACCTTCGGGGGCAGACCGCCGAGGTGGTCGTGGACCACCTGCGACCAGGCCGAGCCGCCGAACTCCTCGCGGGTGTCGCCGAGGAGGTAGAGGAGCTGGCCCTCCTCCTGGAAGGCGACCGGGGTGCGGCGGGCGACGTCGTCGATCACGCCGAGGACGGCGACCACCGGGGTCGGGTGGATGGCCACCTCGCCCGTCTGGTTGTAGAGCGAGACGTTGCCGCCGGTCACCGGGGTGCCCAGCTGCTTGCAGCCGTCCGCCAGACCGCGCACGGCCTCCGCGAACTGCCACATGACCGCCGGGTCCTCGGGCGAGCCGAAGTTCAGGCAGTCGGAGACCGCCAGCGGCTTCGCGCCCGTGGTGGCGACGTTGCGGTACGCCTCGGCCAGCGCGAGCTGCGCGCCCGTGTACGGGTCGAGCTTGGCGTAGCGGCCGTTGCCGTCGGTGGCGAGGGCGACACCGAGGCCGGTCTCCTCGTCGATCCGGATCATGCCGGAGTCCTCGGGCATGGCCAGCACGGTGTTGCCCTGCACGAAGTGGTCGTACTGCTGGGTGATCCACTTCTTGGACGCCTGGTTCGGGGACGCCACGAGCTTCAGGACCTGCGCCTTCAGCTCCTCGGCGGTCTGCGGGCGCGGCAGCTTGTTCGCGTCGTCGGCCTGGAGGGCGTCCTGCCACTCCGGGCGCGCGTACGGGCGCTCGTAGACCGGGCCCTCGTGGGCGACCGTGCGCGGGTCGACGTCGACGATCTTGCCGCCGTGCCAGTAGATCTCCAGCCGGTCGCCGTCGGTCACCTCACCGATGACGGTGGCGATGACGTCCCACTTCTCGCAGATCTCCAGGAAGCGGGCGACCTTCTCCGGTTCGACGACCGCGCACATGCGCTCCTGCGACTCGCTCATGAGGATCTCCTCGGGCGAGAGCGTGGAGTCGCGCAGCGGGACGTCATCGAGGATGACGCGCATGCCGCCGGAGCCGTTGGAGGCCAGCTCGCTCGTCGCGCAGGACAGGCCCGCCGCGCCGAGGTCCTGGATGCCGACGACCAGCTTCTCGGCGAAGGCCTCCAGGGTGCACTCGATGAGCAGCTTCTCCTGGAAGGGGTCGCCGACCTGGACCGCCGGGCGCTTGGAGGGCTTCGCGTCGTCGAAGGTCTCCGAGGCGAGGATCGAGGCGCCGCCGATGCCGTCGCCGCCGGTGCGGGCCCCGTACAGGATGACCTTGTTGCCCGTGCCCGAGGCCTTGGCCAGGTGGATGTCCTCGTGCCGCATCACGCCGACGCAGCCCGCGTTGACCAGCGGGTTGCCCTGGTAGCAGGCGTCGAAGACGACCTCGCCGCCGATGTTGGGCAGGCCGAGGCAGTTGCCGTAGCCGCCGATCCCCGCCACCACGCCCGGGAGCACCCGCTTGGTGTCGGGGTGGTCGGCGGCGCCGAAGCGCAGCGGGTCGACGACGGCGACCGGGCGCGCGCCCATCGCGATGATGTCGCGCACGATGCCGCCGACGCCCGTGGCCGCGCCCTGGTAGGGCTCGACGTAGGAGGGGTGGTTGTGCGACTCGACCTTGAAGGTGACCGCGTAGCCGTGGCCGACGTCCACCACACCGGCGTTCTCGCCGATGCCGACGAGCAGGGCGTCGCTCTCGGGGGCCTTCTCGCCGAACTGGCGCAGGTGCACCTTGGAGGACTTGTACGAGCAGTGCTCGGACCACATCACGGAGTACATGGCGAGCTCGGCGCCGGTCGGGCGGCGGCCCAGGATCTCCACGACCCGCTCGTACTCGTCCTTCTTCAGGCCGAGTTCGGCCCAGGGCAGCTCGACGTCGGGGGTCGCGGCCGCGTGCTCGACCGTGTCCAGTCGAGAAGGGGCGGCCCGAAGGGCCTCGTTCGAGGGTGGCGGCGGGAGACGGGAGGGAGTCCTGCTCATGCGGTGACCAGCTTCTTGAGGATCGAGGTGAAGAACGGGAGGCCGTCGGTGCGGCCGGTGCCGATCAGCGGCTCGGTGGCGTGCTCGGGGTGCGGCATGAGGCCCACGACGTTGCCGGCCTCGTTGGTGATGCCGGCGATGTCCCGCAGGGAGCCGTTCGGGTTGACGTCGAGGTAGCGGAAGGCGACGCGGCCCTCGGCCTCCAGCTCGTCCAGCGTGTACGTGTCGGCGACGTACCGGCCGTCCATGTTCTTCAGCGGGATGTGGATCTCCTGGCCCGCGCTGTAGTCGCCGGTCCAGGCCGTCGACGCGTTCTCCACCCGCAGCTTCTGGTCGCGGCAGACGAAGTGCAGGTGGTCGTTGCCGAGCATCGCGCCCGGGAGGAGGTGGGCCTCGGTGAGCACCTGGAAGCCGTTGCAGATGCCGAGCACCGGCAGTCCGGCCCTCGCCTGCTCGATGACGGTCTCCATCACCGGCGAGAAACGGGAGATGGCGCCGGCCCGCAGGTAGTCGCCGTAGGAGAAACCGCCGGGCAGGACGACCGCGTCGACCTGCTTGAGGTCCTTGTCCTTGTGCCAGAGGGCGACCGGTTCGGCGCCGGCGAGGCGGATCGCCCGCTGGGTGTCACGGTCGTCCAGGCTGCCCGGGAAAGTGACGACGCCAATACGAGCGGTCACTTCGCGGCCCCCGCGACTACGTCATCGGACTCGACCTTGACGGTGAAGTCCTCGATCACGGTGTTGGCGAGGAAGGATTCGGCAAGATCGTGAATGCGGGCGAGCGCGGCCTCGTCGACGGGCCCGTCCACTTCCAGTTCGAATCGCTTTCCCTGACGGACGTCGGAGATGCCTTCGAAACCCAGCCGCGGCAGTGCGCGCTGCACCGCCTGGCCCTGGGGGTCGAGGATCTCCGGCTTGAGCATGACGTCGACTACGACGCGTGCCACTGGCACTCCCGGTGTGTGGTGCTGAGCAGGTTCCTTCAGACTACCCGCACAAAATTTCTACGCGAGTAGACTCGTAGGAATCTACGTGACGCCCGTCACGGTCCCGCGCCGGTGACCGGTCTTCGTGAAAAGTTCTGGGAAAGTTCGGGTTCGGCCCCCGATCCTGTATTGCTCCGGGACACGCGGGCAGATTTAGTCGGGCTTCCCATTGCAATGCCCGGCACTGTACAAATGAATTGGCAACAGCCGATACTTTTCCCGATAACAGGCGGACAGTCGGCATCTCCGAACATCTCCGCACGTCATGCACGGCATGACGGAGCAGATGGGCCGCAGAGGTGTCGCACGAAGGGACCGATATTCGTGGCGCAGCGTGTCGTGGTCACTCTCTTTGACGACATCGACGGCTCGGAAGCGGCGGAGACGATCGCCTTCGGACTGGACGGCAAGTTCTACGAGATCGACCTGAACCAAGCCAATGCCAAGAAACTGCGTAAGGCGCTCGCGCCGTACGTGGAAGCCGGCCGCAAGCGGTCGAAGTCGGGCAAGACGTACCGGCAGACGGAGGTCGCTCCCGATCCCGCCGCCGTCCGCGCCTGGGCGCAGGCCCACAAAATGGACGTGCCGGCGCGTGGCCGCATCCCCAAGAAGGTCTACGAGGCGTTCAGCGCGGCCCAGTGACGGCTCCCGCTCCCGGACCGCCCGCCCGTGACCCAGGGCCCGTCAGCGGGCCCTGGGGGCAACCGACTTGCGCGACCCCCCTGTTGATCAGCTAATGTCTGGAGCACGCCGAGGGGCGAGGCCGGAAGGCCGAGACCCACGGAGTACATGCGGGTGTAGTTCAGTAGTAGAACATCCCCCTTCCAGGGGGAAGGCGCAGTGTGCGATTCCTGTCACCCGCTCTGCACCGCCGGTCCGGACCACTCAGGTGGATCAGGTAGGCTGGTGCTCGCGCCGATCGGTGGGAGCCGGTCGGAGGCAATGCGGACGTAGCTCAGTTGGTAGAGCGCAACCTTGCCAAGGTTGAGGTCGCGAGTTCGAGCCTCGTCGTCCGCTCGGGAAAAAGGCCCCGGTCCATCGGACCGGGGCCTTTTCGTTGTTCCCTCTTCTCGGTCCGCTCTGACATTTGTCATGCGGGGTGATGACACCGCGCACTGCTGCGGCGCCCCGGCCGCCGGGACGCTGGATCCATGGACACGGACGAGCACGTGATTGAGGTGACCGGCCTCCACCGGGTGTACGAGGGCGGATTCGAGGCGGTGCGCGGTATCTCCTTCCACGTCGACCGGGCGGAGATCTTCGCGCTCCTCGGCACCAACGGGGCCGGAAAGACCTCGACGGTCGAACTCCTGGAGGGCCTCGCGTCACCCACCTCGGGGCACGTGCGGGTGCTCGGGCACGACCCGTACGCGGACCGGGCGCTGGTACGGCCCCGCACCGGTGTGATGCTCCAGGAGGGCGGCTTCCCCTCCGAGCTGACCGTCGCCGAGACCGCGCGGATGTGGGCGGGCTGTGTCAGCGGGGCCCGCCCGCCCCACGAGGCGCTCGAACAGGTCGGTCTCGGGCGGCGCGCGGACGTACGGGTCAAGCAGCTCTCCGGCGGTGAACGGCGCCGCCTGGACCTGGCGCTCGCGCTGCTCGGCGAGCCCGAGGTGCTGTTCCTGGACGAGCCGACGACCGGGCTGGACGCCGAAGGCCGCCGGGACACCTGGGAGTTGGTGCGGGCACTGCGCGACCGCGGCACGACCGTGCTGCTCACCACGCACTACCTGGAGGAGGCCGAAGGACTCGCCGACCGGATCGCGATCCTGCACGAGGGACGCGTCGCGGCCACCGGGACCCCGGCCGAGGTGACCGCCGCGCAGCCGTCCCGGATCACCTTCGACCTGCCCATGGGCTACTTCCTGGGCGACCTGCCCCCGCTCGCCGGACTCGGCGTGTGCGACCACGAGGTGGACGGCCGCGCCGTACGGCTGCGCACCCGCGAACTCCAGCGAACCGCCACGGAACTGCTGCTGTGGGCCCGGCGGGCCGGAGTCGAACTGGCCGGGCTGGATGTCCGGTCGGCCTCACTGGAGGAGGCGTTCCTCGGCATCGCGCGGGACGCCACCGCGCCGCGCACGAAGGAGTACGCCGCATGAGCGCCGCCGTCACCACCCCCGCCGGCCGGATGGCCGCGCTCGCACGCGCCGAACTGGTCCTGCTGGCCCGCAACCGCAGTGCTCTGGTCGCGGGCGTGCTCCTGCCGCTGGTGCTGCCCTTCAGTGTGCGGTCGGCGGCCGCGCGGATGAACCTGGAGGACGCCGGTCTGACCGTCGGGCTGCTCATCCTGCCCGCCGCGATCGGCTTCTCCCTGCTGTTCGCCGTGTACTCCACCCTGGTCGGCGTGTTCGTCGCCCGGCGTGAGCAACTGGTCCTCAAGCGGCTGCGCACGGGCGAGCTGCGGGACACCGAGATCCTCGCCGGGTCCGCGCTGCCGGCCGTCGCCACCGGCCTCGTCCAGTGCCTGGTGCTGACCGGCGCCTGCACCGCGCTGCTCGACCTCCCCGCCCCGCGCGCGCCCCATCTCGCCGTCGCCGGGCTGCTGTTGGGCCTGCTGCTCGGCGTGCTCCTGGCGGCCGTCACCGCGGGCTTCACCCGGACCACCGACGGCTCCCAGGTCACCTCGCTCCCGCTGCTGCTGGTCTCGATGGTGGGCTCCGGGCTGACCGTGCCGCTGGAGCTGCTCCCCGAGCGGCTCGCCCGGTGCTGCGAACTGCTGCCGCTGACCCCGGTGATCACGCTGGTCCGCGGCGGGTGGACCGGAGACCTGAGCGGCTACGACGCCCTGCGGGCCGTGAGTATCGCGCTGGTCTGGATCGCGCTCGCGGTGTTTGCTGTACGGCGCCGGTTCCGCTGGGAGCCGAGGCGCTGAGAGACGGTGCGGAGAGGACGCGAAGAGGTGGGGGGAGAGACCATGCGCGGGCCCGTCGGCTGGTGGCGCGGCAAGACCACGACGGCCAAGGTCGAGACGTACACACGGTGGTCGTTCCACATCTTCACGCTGATCGAGGCGGTCATGGGCGGGCTGGTGGTCCTGGCCCAGGTGGGCCCCCACCCGGCGGCCTGGCTGGCGGCGGGGGTCACCGGGCACGCCGCGCTCTGCGCGGTGACCGCGTCCCGTGCGCTCGACTGGACCCGCGGCCGGCGTGAGCAGCCCCTGCGGCTGCTGTGGACGCTCGGCACGGTCACCGCGGCGCTGGCGGTCGTCGCGCTCGGCGTGAACGCGCACGGCACGGGCGAGAACGTGGACACCGCGGCGGGCATGGCGTTCGCGTGCGTGCTGGTCTTCGGTGCCGGCACCATCGCCCTCGGGGTGCGCACCCGGCGCCGGGTCGCCGCGGTGGTGACGGGCTTCGCGGCCGGTTCAGGGATCATCGCCTTCCCCCTGGGCATGTCGGGCCCGGCCGCTCTGGCCAACGTGGTCATGGTGCTGGTCGGGGGCGCGTCCCTGGCCTTCACCTCCGTCTTCTCCGTCTGGCTGCTGAACGCCGTCTACGCGCTCGACGAGGCGCGGGAGACCCGGGCCCGGCTCGCCGTCGCCGAGGAGCGCCTGCGGTTCGGGCGGGATCTGCACGACGTGCTGGGGCGCAACCTCGCGGTGATCGCGCTGAAGGCGGAGCTGGCCGTGCAACTGGGCCGGCGCGGCCGGCCCGAGGCGGTGGAGCAGATGATCGAGGTGCAGCGGCTGGCCCAGGAGTCGCAGCGCGAGGTCCGTGCCGTGGTCCGCGGCTACCGGGAGGCCGACCTCGCCGCGGAACTCGCGGGCGCCCAGGGCGTCCTGGCGGCGGCCGGCATCGACTGCGCCGTCACCGGCTCACCGGCCGGTCTGCCCACGCCGGTGCAGTCCGCGCTCGGATGGGTCGTCCGGGAGGCCGCCACGAACGTGCTCCGGCACGGGGACGCCCGGCGGTGCACGGTGTCCCTGCGCGTGGCCGACGGCCGGGCCGAGCTGACCGTCGAGAACGACGGGGTGCCCGAGTCCCCCGCCGGTGACCGGCCGGGCTCCGGGCTCGCCGGTCTGCGTGAACGGCTGTCGGAGCTCGACGGCACCCTGCGGGCGGGACCCGCGGGACGCGGCCGGTTCCGGCTGACCGCCGAGGTGCCGCTGCCGCCGCCCGCCGACCCCGAGACCGCCCGTCCGCTGAGCGAGGCCACCCGATGACGACGTCCCCCGAGCCCGTCCGGCTGCTGCTGGCCGACGACGAGCACCTGATCCGCGGCGCGCTCGCCGCCCTGCTCTCCCTTGAGGACGACCTGCTGGTGGTCGCGGAGGCGGCGAGCGGACCGGAGGCGCTGGCCATGGCCCGGGCGCACGCGCCGGACGTGGCCGTCCTTGATCTGCAGATGCCGGGCGCGGACGGTGTGAAGGTCGCCACATCCCTGCGGGCCGAAATGCCGGGCTGCCTGGTGCTGATCGTGACCAGTCACGGGCGGCCCGGACATCTGAAGCGGGCGCTCGCCGCCGGTGTGCGCGGGTTCGTCCCGAAGACCGTCAGCGCCCAGCGGCTCGCCGAGATCATCCGCACCGTGCACGCCGGAAACCGCTACGTCGACCCGGAGTTGGCCGCCGACGCGATCTCCGCCGGGGACTCCCCGCTGACCGCGCGGGAGGCCGAGGTCCTGGAGTTCGCCGCCGACGGGGCACCGGTCGCGGAGATCGCCGAGCGGGCCGCGCTGTCCCCGGGGACCGTACGGAACTACCTGTCGTCGGCCGTGACCAAACTCGGCGCGGAGAACCGACATGCGGCGGTACGGCTCGCACGGGAGCGAGGTTGGGTATAGTTGGCCTCGCGCCACGGCGCATGCGGACGTAGCTCAGTTGGTAGAGCGCAACCTTGCCAAGGTTGAGGTCGCGAGTTCGAGCCTCGTCGTCCGCTCGGGAAAAAGGCCCCGGTCCGTCGGACCGGGGCCTTTTCGTGCGCTACGACCAGCTCGTCCCCGTCAGCCGCTCGTACGCCTCCACGTACTTCGCCCGCGTCGCCTCCACGACCGGCTGCGGCAGCGCCGGCGGGGGCTGCTCGCTCCTGCGGTCCCAGCCGGACTCGGCGGACGTCAGCCAGTCGCGGACGTACTGCTTGTCGTACGACGGCTGCGCGCGGCCCGGCTGCCACTGGTCGGCCGGCCAGAAGCGGGAGGAGTCCGGAGTGAGCACCTCGTCGGCGAGGACGAGCGTCTCCCCGTCGAAGCCGAACTCGAACTTGGTGTCGGCGAGGATGATCCCGCGGTCGCGGGCGATGTCCCGGGCCCGGCCGTACACGGCGAGCGTCGCCTGGCGCAGCTGGGCGGCCGTCTCCGCGCCGACCTGGCGGGCCACCTCCTCGTAGGAGACGTTCTCGTCGTGCTCGCCGACCTCGGCCTTGGTGGCCGGGGTGAAGATCGGGGCGGGCAGCTCGGAGCCGTCGGTCAGCCCCTCGGGCAGGGCGAGGCCGCAGACCGTGCGGCTCTGCTCGTACTCGGCCAGGCCCGAACCGGTGAGGTAGCCGCGGGCCACGCACTCCACGGGGACCATCCGCAGGGACCTGCAGATCAGGGTGCGGCCCGCCCAGTCGGCGGGAGCGCCCTCGGGCAGCTCGGTGGACAGGACGTGGTTCGGGACCAGGTCGGCGAGCCGGTCGAACCACCACAGGGACAGCCGCGTGAGGACGCGGCCCTTGTCGGGGATCTCGGTCGGCAGCACCCAGTCGTAGGCGGACATGCGGTCGCTGGCGACCATGACGAGGTCGCCCGCCTCGTTCTGGTACAGGTCGCGCACCTTGCCGGTGTGCAGATGCACCAGGCCCGGAACCTGGATCGGCTCGGGCTTTTCGACGAATCCGGACACGGTTCCTCCCCGTGGTTCTGTCCAATGGCCCGATTCTCCCGTATCGGACACCGGCACGGAGCGGCGGGTCAGTCGCGCTTGCAGATGCGGTCCAGGAGGTTGGCGGTGGCGCGCTGGATCCGGGCGTCGACGTGGCCGGGACGGTCCAGGGCCGGGGACCAGGCGAAGGTCCCCGCGGCGAAGACCAGGGCGCCGGAGGGCGCCCGGTACAGGGACGTCTCCTGGTGGCGCGTCACGCCCTCGCCGTCCGTGTACGGGGAGTGGGCGAGCAGGATGCGGTCCTGGTACTCGGGCAGCGGGGTGCGCGGGAAGTAGCGGTCGGCCTCGCCCGCGACCAGGCCCGCGATCTCCTCGCCCTCCCCGGCCCCGGTCGCCTCCCACAGCCAGTGGTCGGCGTTGCGGACGATCAGCGGGTGCGGCTCGGGGACGCGGCCGGCGTACTGGATGCCGACCAGTTGCTGCTCGGGCCGGTCGATCTCCCGCCACAGCACCGACCGGCCGGGGCCCTTGCGCTTGCGGCAGGTCAGCAGGCGGTCGGGGACACCGGACGGGGAGGGGCCCAGTTCGACCTGCCAGTACATGGTGTTGGCCGAGAGGAAGACCAGCGACGTGCCGTGCTCACGGGCGAGTTCGACGGTGCGGCGCATGCTCACCGACCAGTACTCGTCGTGGCCGGGGAAGACCAGGCCGCGGTAGCGGGTGGGGTCGACACGGCCGGCGTGCAGGTCGCGGGCGTCGGCGTAGGCGAGGTCGTAGCCGTAGCGCTCGGCCCAGCGGATGACGTCGTAGGCGTGGCCCACGTGCAGGGGCAGGCCCGCGCCCGCGTAGGGGCGGTCGAAGGAGACCGTGGTCGCGGCGTCGGCCTCGCCGAGCAGCCGGCCGTGCTCGTCCCAGGCGTGGTAGAGGCTGGCGCCCGTGTGGCCGTCCTCCGGGTAGAGGTTGTAGGCCTGCCAGGTGATGTCGGGCAGGAGCAGCAGCAGGTCCGCGGGCCGGTTGTCGCGGACGGTGAACGGGATGTGGGAGCGGTAGCCGTCGTCGGTGGTGAGCACGGCCACGTACGCGCCGACGCTCCAGTGGGACGGCACCTGCAACCGCCAGGACAGCCACCAGTGGTGGCAGGAGACGGTGCGGTCGGCGGCCAGCGGCTTGGGCTGGACGATCCCGGACAGGCGCGGGCTGGTGGTGATCTTCGCGGCGCCGTCGCCGCCGTAGTGCCCGATGCGGTAGATGTCCACGCCGAACTGCTGGGGCGGGTCGACGGTGATGTGGAAGTCGATGGCCTCGCCGGGAGTGACGGCACCGGTGGAGACGAAGCCCTTGATCTGCCGGTGGACGTCGTCGGCCGAACGGGGACCGCCGCCGGAGGCGCGGGGTGCGGGGACGCGGGGGCTTCCGGACCCGGTCCGCGGGGGCGTCTGCGGGAGCGGGTCCACGTACCAGGGGACGACGTGCCCGGTGTCGTCGAAGTACGTCTCGCTGCCGCGCAGCCACGGGACGGGGCCCAGTCCGAAGGGGTCCGTCACGGCGTGCGCGAGAGCACCCGACTCCCAGCGGCGAATCTGCTCCGATCCCATGCCCGATCCCCTCCCTCGTGCCCCCGTGGTCCGTCCTGCGGCGGTGCGGATCTGCCGGTCCGGTTCCGGCTGCGGCTGTCGTATGTCGCACGGACTTGCCACGTGCGTTATCGGTCCCAGCACATCACATAACGCGCGCACGCTGTCACTATTCGTTGTGAATTGGCCGGAAGTGGAAGCGGGGGATCCGGGTAGCGCGGCCGCCGGGCCGACGTCGGCCCAGGTCAGACCAGCCGTACGGGCTTTTCCGGACGTATGCCCGAGTCGACCAGCCAGGTCCGCAACGGGACCGGGTCACCGTCCTCGACCAGGGCCAGGACCTTGGGACTGAGATCGGCGGCCCTCTCGCCGTTGATCAGGAGGGCGGGGCCGTCGAGCCAGTCGAGGCCCGGGGAGGCGTCGGCGGTGTCCATCGCGGCGCAGCACACCATCGCGGTGACGTGGTCGGCGAGGAGTTCGCGGCCGGTGCGGGGCGGTTCGAGCGGGAAGAGGGGCAGCGAGTCCTCGTTCCGCGGCGGCGTTCCGGCGGCCGGCTCGGCGCCCGTCGGCGCCGTACCCACGGGGGGCGCCGACGCCTCCTCGCGGGCCAGCTCGGCACTGATACCGGCCGCGAGCGCGGCACCCCGCTCGCTGCCGAGGCCGGGGTCCTCGTCCGGGGTGAGGGGGTCTTCGGGGGCGGGGGGCTGGGCGGGGTCGGCGTGTCCGCCGAGGTGTTTCCCGTCTTCCGCGTGTTCCGCGCGTTCTGGGCGTCGGCGTTCTTGATGCTCGTCGTGCTCTGCGGGCTCTTGGTGCTCGGGAAGCTCGTTGTGTCCGTCGTGCTTGTGGTGTCCGGCGTGCTCGTCGGATGCGTCGGGTTCGTCGGACGGGTGGTGCGCGATATGTGTCTCGTCGTCGTGGGCCGGTCGGGTGTCGTCGGCCGGGTCGTCGGCGGGGAGGACCGTCCGCTCGCAGAGCTTGCCGAAGGCGGCGTGGGTGGCGGACGGGGACGGAGCGGACAGGTGTTCAAGGACCCGGGCCAGGGTCGGTCCGTGCGGATCGGCGGCGGAGCCGGGGGACCGGCGGACGCCCAGGCGGTCCAGGACACGGTGGAGGCGGGCGGCGTCGGTACGCCATTTGCGGTCGACGACCTCGTCCGGGTACTCCTGCCAGTCCACCGGGCACCAGTCCCTGCCGCGCTCGGCCGGGCCGCCGTGGAAGAGGCGCGCGGCCAGCAGTGAGGCGGCCTCGTCGACGGCGCCGGGCTCCTCCAGCAGGTCGCAGGCCGGGCGCTCACCGAGCCGGGAGGCGAAACCCTCGGCCAGGCGGTCGCGGCGGGACAGTTCGGTGAGGGCCGCGACGACACCGGCGTCGAGGCGGGAGGGCCAGCGGCCCATGCGCCAGGCGGGGAGCGCGACCCTGGTCAGCAGCCGGTCCCAGCCCGCGTACGCCAGGCCCACCTGTTCCTGGGCGGCGATCCTCAGCCCGTAGTCCACAGCCTGTGCGCGTTCCGCCGCCGCGGCCGCCACACCGCGCTCCATCAGGGCCGCGTGCTCCCGGCAGCCGCGCAGGAGCAGCCGGGCCACCCAGCCGAGTCCGGCGTACACCGAACGGACCAGAGGAGGGCGGCCAGGTGCCGAGGCGACGGCCACCGCCGCGTCCAGACCGCGGACGAAACGCCGGGCCGCGGCTATGTCCGGGTGCGCCGAGGGTCCCGTACCGGCGACGACCGGGGCGAGCACGGCGCGCAGCTCGCCGACGCGCATCCACCACAGGAACGGGGAGCCGATGACGAGGACGGGCGCCTCCGCCGTACGGCCCGGGCGGGCCGGGGGCAGGCCACGCGGCGCTTCCGGCTCGCGGTGCGGGTGATCCCGCCCCGCGGGTGGGCCGTGGGCCGGGTGCGTACGGTCCTCCAGCCAGCTGTCGCAGTCCGGGGTGAGCTCTATGGCCGACGGGGCCGGCACGCCGAGACGGTCGGCCAGATCGCGCACCAGGCGGTACAGGTCCGGGGCGGACTTCTCGGCTATCGGGACGGTCGGGGTCATCGCGGGGCGGGCCCGGGCCACGACCAGGCCGATGCCCGCGCCCAGGAGCAGGACGACGACCGCGACGACGCCGACCACCCAGCGGGCGAGGTCCCAGCCCCGGCCCACGAGGTGCCCGGCCGAACCGCCGGCCAGCAGGATCACGGCGAGGGCGGCGGGCAGCAGGGCGACGGCGAGCGCCCGGCTGCGCACGCGCAGCACGGCCAGGGCCCGGGAGCGCGCGGCCCGCACACCGACCTCCACACCCATACCGGTCACGACCGCCCGTCACCCCCTCCCGACTGTCCTGGCGTTGCTCATTCCCCCACTGTGGCACCCATGACCGACATCGCAATGCCGGTGGGCCAAGTGCCGGAATGCCTGCGCGCACACTAGTTGGGCCCCCGGCCCGCGTCAGCCGGATGGAGTATTGGTCACTCGATGGAATGGCTTTGGTCAGAGCCGGACGACAGAGCGCAATGATCAGGCCCCGACTCGGGGAGCCGGGGCCTGCTGTCCGGGAGACGTGCCGTTCAGGACCTGTTGTTCGGGCTGTTCGGGAACAGGACCGGTGCGGGGGAAGGGGCGGGTGCCGCGTCAGGCGTCCGCCGCAGCCCTCGCCGCGATGTCCGAGCGGTGCTGGGAGCCGTCGAGGCGGACCCGGGCGACGGCGGTGTACGCGCGGTCGCGGGCCTCGGTCAGGTCCTTGCCGGTCGCCGTGACGGACAGCACGCGGCCACCCGCGCTCAGCACGGTGCCGTCCCCGCGCCGGGTGCCGGCGTGCAGCACGTACGCGTGCGGGGCGTCCTGCGCGGCCACCTCGTCGAGGCCGGTGATCGGGTCACCGGTGCGCGGGGTGCCGGGGTAGTTGTGGGAGGCGACGACCACCGTGACGGCCGCGTCGTCGCTCCAGCGCAGGGGCTCCAGGTGGGCGAGGCCACCGGTGGCGGCGGCCATGAGGACTCCCGCGAGCGGGGTCTGGAGGCGGGCGAGGACCACCTGGGTCTCGGGGTCGCCGAAACGGGCGTTGAACTCGATCACGCGGACGCCGCGGCCGGTGATGGCGAGCCCCGCGTAGAGCAGACCGGAGAACGGCGTGCCGCGGCGGCGCATCTCGTCGACGGTGGGCTGGAGCACGGTGTGCAGGACGTCGTCCACGAGCTTGGGGTCGGCCCACGGCAGCGGCGAGTACGCGCCCATGCCACCGGTGTTGGGGCCCTTGTCGTCGTCGAGCGCCCGCTTGAAGTCCTGGGCGGGCTGCAGCGGCACGACCGTCTCGCCGTCGGT
The DNA here is from genome assembly GCF_044750345.1 of Streptomyces sp. NPDC088817. Classification (NCBI taxonomy): domain Bacteria; kingdom Bacillati; phylum Actinomycetota; class Actinomycetes; order Kitasatosporales; family Streptomycetaceae; genus Streptomyces; species Streptomyces sp. NPDC088817. The sequence continues at coordinate 166,639 of NZ_JBIVJN010000016.1, read as the reverse complement.
GACGGCGAAGAGGGAGACCTCGGGTCCGTCGAGGTACTCCTCGATCACCACGCGGTCGCAGGCCGCCGAGTGCGCCCTGGCCCCCTCGATGTCGTCGGTGACGACGACGCCCTTGCCTGCGGCGAGCCCGTCGTCCTTGACGACATAGGGGGCACCGAAGGCGTTGAGAGCCGCGTCGACCTCCTCGGCCGTCGTGCAGACGTATGAACGGGCCGTGGGCACGCCCGCCGCGGCCATCACGTCCTTGGCGAAGGCCTTGGAGCCCTCCAGCCGCGCGGCCTCCTTGGAGGGGCCGAACACCGGGACGCCCGCCTCGCGCAGGGCGTCGGCGACCCCGGCGACCAGCGGGGCCTCGGGGCCGACGACGACGAGGTCGGCCTCCAGCTCGGCGGCCAGCGCGGACACCGCCGCGCCGTCGAGGACGTCGACCTGGTGCGGCTCGGCGACCTCGGCGATGCCGGCGTTGCCGGGCGCGCAGTGCAACGCGGTGACGGCGGGGTCGAGGGACAGGGAACGGCACAGGGCGTGCTCACGGGCGCCGCTGCCGATGACGAGGACCTTCACGAGGTCAGCCTAACGGCAGCGGCCCTGGGCCCTTTGTGCGGGCCACCGAAGGGAGGACGGGAGGGCGTTCGTAGGTTCCTCCGAGCAGGGAGGGCGAGAGCGGGCCGAGCCGGACCGCTCAGACCGGCAGACCGGGCGGGCAGGACCGCTCGCGTCGGCGGGCCGCTCAGGCCGACAGGCCGAGCCCGACCGCTCAGCCGGGCAGGCCGGGCAGGCCGAACCGGACCGCTCGCTTCGGCGGGCCGCTCAGGCCCGGCCGGGCAGGCCGGGAAGGGCCTGCTCCCTTACTCCGTCGAGTACTCCTCGACCACCGTGGCGCCCAGCTCCCGCATGATCAGTTCGTGGCCGGACAGGGCCGACTCGTCGAGATCCGGGTCGTCGTCCTCGGGAATGTCGTCCTCGGGCGCGACGGGGGGCGGCTCGGGGGCGGAGGGCCGCTGTGCCGGGGAAGGGGCGGGCGTGGGTGCCGCGGCGGACGGCGGCCGGTCGGGGGCCGCGGCGGGGGCGGACCCCGCCGGAGCCGTGGGCTGGGGAGCAGCCGTACGCTGCGCCGCCGCGCCGCCCCCACCGCCGTAGCCGCCACCGGAACCCGGTCCGTAGCCGCCGCCCGGGGGCTGAGGACCGGAGCCGCCGCCTCCCGTCGGGTCGACGACCGCCTCGATCTTCCACTGGACGTTGAACTGCTCGGCCAGCGCCTGGCGCAGCACGTCCTCGCTGCCGCTGCTCGCGAAGTTGTCGCGGGCGCCGACGTTGACGAAGCCGATCTGGAGGGTGGTGCCGTCGAAGCCGGAGACGTGAGCGTTCTGGCTGAGCAGGATCCAGGTGAAGCGACGGCGGTTCTTCACCGCTTCGAGGACGTTCGGCCAGAGGACGCGGGGGTCGAGCCCACCACCCGCCGGGGCCGGTGGGGCGGAGGGCACCGGGGCAGCGACGGCAGGCCTCGCCGCAGGCGCCTGCTGCGTGGGCCCCGGGGCGCTGGACGCACTCGGCGCACTCGGCGCGCCCGGCGCCTGCCCGCCGCCCGGCGCCGCCGCGGTGGGCCAGCCGCCCGGCCGCCGGCCGCCGCCTGCGGCCGCCGCGGTGGGCCAGGCCCCGGGCGCGGCGGGTGCGGCGGCGGGCGGTGTGGAGGCGGGTGCGGCGGGCGGAGCCGTCTCCTGGGGACGGTCACTCGCGGCCGGCGCAGGGGGTGCGGGGGGTGCGGGGGGCGCAGGGGTCGCGGCCGGCACAGGAGGCGTCGAGGGCACGGATGCGTCAGGGACGCCCGAGCCCCGCACGGCCGCCCGAGCCGCGGCGGCCCCTCCGCCCGGCGGAACAGGAGGTACGGCAGGCGCCGCACCCGCAGGGCCGCCCGCAGCGATCGGCGCTCCCCCGTGCGCCTCGGGTCCGGGCACGTACCCCATCGCGGGCGCACCCGCGCCGGTGGAGAAGCTGACGCCCCGCTCGATGCGGTCGAGGCGGGCCATCACGGACCGCTCGTCGCCGTAGGCGGCGGGGAGCAGGACGCGGGCGCAGATCAGTTCGAGCTGGAGGCGGGGCGAGGTGGCGCCGCGCATCTCGGTCAGGCCCTCGTTGACGAGGTCGGCGGCGCGGCTCAGCTCGGCGGCGCCGAAGGACCGGGCCTGGGCCTGCATCCGCTCGACGACATCGGCGGGGGCGTCGATGAGGCCCTTCTCGGCGGCGTCCGGAACGGCGGCGAGGATCACCAGGTCCCGCAGCCGCTCCAGCAGGTCGGCCACGAACCGCCGGGGGTCGTTGCCGCCCTCGATCACATGGTCGACGACCTCGAAGGCGCCGGAGCCGTCCCCGGAGGCGAAGGCCTCGACGACGGAGTCGAGCAGGGAGCCGTCGGTGTAGCCGAGGAGCGAGGTGGCCATGGCATACGTCACACCTTCCTCCCTCGCACCGGCGAGCAGCTGGTCCATGACGGACATGGAGTCACGCACGGATCCGGCGCCGGCCCGCACGACGAGGGGCAGCACCCCATCCTCGACGGGGATGTCCTCCTGCTGGCAGACCTCGCCGAGGTAGTCCCGCAGAGTGCCCGGCGGCACAAGGCGGAAGGGGTAGTGGTGGGTGCGCGACCGGATGGTCCCGATGACCTTCTCGGGCTCGGTCGTGGCGAAGATGAACTTCAGGTGCTCCGGCGGCTCCTCGACCACCTTGAGCAGCGCGTTGAAACCGGCCGACGTGACCATGTGGGCCTCGTCGATGATGTAGATCTTGTACCGGCTGCGGGCGGGCCCGAAGAATGCCTTCTCGCGCAGGTCACGGGCGTCGTCCACACCACCGTGCGAAGCGGCGTCGATCTCGATGACGTCGATCGACCCCGGGCCGTTCCTGGCCAGGTCACGGCAGGAATCGCACTCCCCGCAGGGTGTGGGCGTCGGCCCCTTCTCGCAGTTCAGGCACCGGGCGAGGATGCGCGCGCTGGTCGTCTTGCCGCACCCGCGCGGACCGCTGAACAGGTACGCGTGATTGACCCGGTTGTTCCGCAGCGCCTGCTGCAACGGGTCGGTGACATGCTCCTGCCCGATGACCTCGGCGAACGACTCCGGGCGATAGCGGCGGTACAGCGCGAGAGACGACACGCATACGAGGTTATAGGCGCCCACCGACAACGTGTCCGGCCCGCGGACGCAAGCGCCCCCCACGCACCCGCCAGAGCCGACCTACCCTTGCTGCCTTCCGGCCCTGGGGGAGTTCAGTCAGATAGCGCCGCGTGAGGGGCTCCGCAAAGAGTACCCGATCCCGGGCACCGGCAACGAGTTCGCGAGCACTCCTCCGAGTCATGTAATGTTTCCGGCGGAGGATTCGCCTAGAGGCCTAGGGCGCACGCTTGGAAAGCGTGTTGGGGGCAACCCCTCACGAGTTCGAATCTCGTATCCTCCGCAGCCGCCTGAACAGGCGAACCGAAGAGCCGAGCCACAGTCGTGGCTCGGCTCTTCGGTGTGGACCGGTTGCATTTTTGGCTGCACTTGCAGCCGACATTCAGGACATCTCGGCGAACAGTCAGGTGCACGCTCCCGCATCCCACGGCGGGTGGTCGGCACCGGCTCCGTGGCGGAGCCCTACGGAACCGGAACCTGGCGGCGGTCCGCGACCCCTTCCCTGGCAGAGAGAAGGGTCCGGATGCGCCGGGAGTCCGGGCGCGGTAGGCACTCGGACCTCCCGCCCCGCAACTGAGGCGGGGCCACAAGCCGCCCACGCTCGCTGGGGGGGAACCTGCCCTCAAGCCGCACCCGCTGATCAGGGGAATACGCCATTCTTGAACCCGGCGCCGAGACTCCGGCCCCCCTGCGACTCCCCGGTCTGACGAGGCGCATTGCGCGTGAAGTACGGTGGTCGCCGAAGCCCCTGCGGCGGCCCGCAAACTGCTCGAACGCCGAGCGCACGGACACGGAGGAGACCGTCGCAGAGTGGGCGAAGCGCCTGCCCTACAGTGACGTCCGCCGGCTCGCCCATGCCATCGACACCGGTGAACCCGTCACCGTCGAGTACGTCGCCGCCTCGGGCAACCGGACCGTGCGCACCCTCAGCCGCCTCCTGCTCGACCCGCCCTACCTCGAAGCCTGGTGCCATCTGCGAGACGACGAGCGTGTTTTCACACTCTCCCGCATCCACAGCGTCATGTGCCTCACGCCCGAATGGCAGGCAGGACAGGGAGGCATCAATCACGAACCCGGGACGAACACCAAGGGGCCGGCCCACAGTCCGTGGGCATCTCGTGGATGACGGGGCAGAGACTGCGCTGCAGCCCTCAACCCCGCCAGATGACGAGCTGGTCCGGTAGCCAACGTGCCCGCGGCGCGTGCGGAGTACCGTGGACAGCACCGAGGGTATTTCGCACACCGGTCACCACGCCGGGTCGTCCTCGGCGAAGGATGAAACCCGGGTCGCCGCAAAGGCCAGCCGGAGACGGGTCCGCATCATGTCGGCGACCTTCCAACCATTCCCGCGACACCACGAGGAGCCCGTCGCAGCCCCGGCCGTACGTGTCGCGCTGAAGACCGACGGCATCTCTCGTGGCCTTCTGGACGGTGCCTGGTGGCCCCGCTCCCGGGATCTGATGACCGAGCTGCCCGCGCTGACCGATGTGCTGGACTCCTTGTGGGGCCGCATCACCCACGTCGCCGTCAACCCGCGGTACTGGCCGGTCATCCCGCACGAGGTTCCCGTGCGTGGTCACATCGTCAAGGTCGGCTGGTTCACCCCCGAAATCGACCCGCACAAGCTGCTGCTGCTCTCCTACGGCACCGGGCGCTGGGACCTGCTGGTCGTCCCACCCGAGACCGGGGCGGCGTCGGCGGCCCGCCTGATGGCGCTCGCATCGGACCAGGACAGCCCGCCATTGACCGCGAGCGCGCTCATCGCCGCGGACAAGGCCCGGCACGCCCGCTCCGCGACCGACCGGCCGCTTGATCCCGACGAGGCGTGGGAGTACGAGGGCGGCGCCTCCTCGACCGCTGCGGCCCTACCGGCGCAGGCCGGACGCGCCAGCCGCCTGATCGTCGGCATGTGAGACGGCCGCCATCACGGGTGACAAGGCGACGTCCCCAGCCCGCACACCACCCGTCGGCGCACCCGCCGACCGGTACCGGTCCTGTCTCTCGAACCGAAGCGGCCACAGGCAGGAATCCCGACGGGGCCCCGCATCACGGGTCCTCGCACCACGGTCGCCGTTCCGAGGAGCATCACATGCAAGTGCTGATCGTTCTCGTCGTCGTGATCGGCCTTCTGGCCGTCCTGGCCCTCGCCCTTTCCGTGAAGGTCGTCAAGCAGTACGAGAAGGGAGTGCTGTTCCGCTTCGGCCGACTCGCCGGAACACGCTCCCCGGGGCTGCGGTTCATCATCCCGTTCGTCGACACCCTGCACCGGGTGTCGCTGCGGGTCGTCACCATGCCGATCCAGTCCCAGGGCATCATCACCCGCGACAACGTGAGCGTCGACGTCTCCGCGGTCGCCTACTTCCGCGTCGTCGACGCCGTGAAGTCGGTCATCGCCGTCGAGAACGTCCAGGCGGCCATCAACCAGATCGCGCAGACCACCCTGCGGAAAGTCGTCGGCCAGCACACGCTCGACGAGACCCTGTCGGAGACGGACCGCATCAACCTGGACATCCGCAAGATCCTCGACGTCACCACCGCCGAATGGGGCGTGCAGGTCACGCTGGTCGAACTCAAGGACATCCAGTTGCCCGACACCATGAAGCGCGCCATGGCCCGCCAGGCCGAGGCCGAACGGGAGAAGCGAGCGAAGATCATCAACGCGCAGGGCGAATCGCTCGCGGCAGCGGCGCTCGGCGATGCCTCGGACACCATGATGGCCCACCCCCTGGCCCTCCAACTGCGCAACCTCCAGAGCCTGGTGGAGATCGGCGTCGACAAGAACACCACCGTCGTCTTCCCCGCCCCCCTCATGAGCACCATCGGCGAACTCGGCTCCTTCCTCACCCGGGAAGCCGCGGCGGCCGCAACCTCCGCGGCGCCGCCACCGGCCGGTACAGGCCGCACCGACAAGCCCCTCAGGCCGGCCGGCGCCGCGCCCGGTACCGCCGCGTGACCCGACTGCCGGGTGGTGGCACCCACCTCCTACCGCGGTCGGTGGTGTGGGCAGGCGATCCGCGCCGCGCAGGGCGCGTGACCAGTGCCGCGGCAGACAACGTCCGCCAGTGAGGAGCGGCGTCCGGTGCGTGCTCCGGGGCCCCGGTTTGACCCGGAACAGCACCGCGGCCGCACCTGCGAGGTTGTTGCCGTGCGCGTCGCGCGGCGCGGTCCTCGCAAGTGCGGCCGCCGCGATCTGGCACCCAGTCCGGCCAGGCGGTCAGTCGCTCACTGACCGCCTACGACCACTAGAAGTGTTCGAATGACTTGTCTGAGCTAGCTCTTGTGGCTGCGGCCCCAGTTGGCCTTGCTCTTGTGGCCGTGGCTCTTGCCGCCCTTGTGCTTGCCGTGGCTCTTGCCGCCCTTGTGCTTGTGGCCGTGCCCCTTGTGGCAGTGGCAGGACGTCCCAGGAGGCCCGGGAGGCCCGGGAGGCCCGGACGGCCCGGCAGGCCCCGTCGGTCCAGCAGGCCCGGACGGCCCGGCAGGCCCCGTCGGTCCGGCAGGCCCCGTCGGTCCGGGAGGCCCCGTCGGTCCGGCAGGCCCCGTCGGTCCGGGAGGCCCCGTCGGTCCGGGAGGCCCGGGCGGCCCTGTCATGCAGACCGCCCTCGTGATCACGTTACTGTCCAACGTGACCGCGCCATTGCGCGCCAGCACCCGGCCCTCGACCGCGGCGTTGGTGTTCACCGTGATGGATGTCAGGGCCAGCACGTTGCCCTTGAAGAAGGAATTGGTGTCGAGGGTGGCGGAACTCCCCACCTGCCAGAACACGTTGCAGGCCTGTGCTCCGTTGACGAGCAGGACGTTGCTCCCCGGAGCCGTGATCAGAGTGGAGCCGATCTGGAAGATGAAGACGGCGTTGGGGTCACCCTGGGCGTCAAGGGTGACCGTCCCGGTGAGATTCAGCGACGACGAGGCTTTGTAGACGCCCGGGGTCAGCGTGAGTCCGCCGATGTCGCCCGGGGAGGTCAGGGTGGTGGTCGGGGCTCTGCCGGCCGCGTCGTTGTAGGCAGTGGTCAGGTCGGACTGGGCCTGGGCGGCGGCAGCATCGGCGACGTGCTGCACTCCGTTCACGATTCCGGGCGGGAAGCCCGTCACCGAGGACCCGGGACTGACTCCCAGGTCGCCGTTGACGACCGTGGGACCCGTATTCGTGACCGTTGAACCGGCCAGGACCGCGTAACTCGTGGCGGTTCCCAATCCCACCGGGGCCTCGGCTGCGCTCGCGAGGTTCGAGATCAAAGTGATCGACATCAGCAACGCGACCGCGGGCAGCATGACGACAGTCGCTCTGAATCTCAGTTTTCGTCGTTTCCCTGGAGGAACGGACGGGAGGGTATCCATTGCCATGGACGAGTCCTTTCTCGTCACCATTGACACAGTCGCCGGACAGCCGAGCGTCCAAGGCAGTTCGTCAGGTGACAGGCCGCTGAGCTCGTGACGACAGCTCACGCATTCGTGATGTACCGTCACTCGCCGACATAAGTTACTCGTATCCGCACACAAAGGTGCGTATAGGCGCCGAAGAAATGCGATGGCGTGGCGTCGCCCTATCGGGAGGACCAACGGCTCACCCGGTCATCGAGTTGGTGAGCCGGCCGGTCGGTGTGACGGAATTGGTAACAGCCGGCACCTTTGACGGGGTGCTGAGACACGTATGGGATTTCGGGTCCGGGCAGGAGCGCTATACGTGGAAGGGCACGGTGGTGATGACGATTTTGGGGAGGGATCGCAGGGCGCGGCGCAGGCGTGGGGCGGTGCGGCTGTGGAGGAGTTGGTGGCGCCGGTGCCGGGTGATGATCTCGGGGAGGATCACTGTGAGGGTGAGGTCGGGGTGCTGCCGGTGCAGGGCCTCGATGTAGCGGACGAGCGGTGCCACGGTGGCCCGGTAGGGGGAGACCACGATCTCCAGTGGGAGGTGGTCTCCCCACAGCGTCCAGTAGGCGCGGACCCGTTCGGCTTCCTGGGGGGTGAGGCTGATGTGGAGGGCGAGCACGGGCTGGCGGAGGGAGGCCGCGTAGGCGAGGGCCCGGATGCCGGCGAGGTCGAGCGTCGCGATGGCGACGATGGTGAGGTGGCGGATCTCCCCGGGCAGTTCCTCGTTCTCCCCGTTCGTCCCCGGCCGCGCCGCGTGCCGTCGTTGGGCGGGGGCCTCGTGCGGCGCGACGGGGCCCGTGTCCGGTCCCACGGCGGTGCGCGCGGGTAGTTCGACGGTGTGCGGGCGCAGGCGCAGGCGTGCGCGGACGGTGGCGTAGTGGTGGTGGATCCGCAGGGTGAGCAGGAGGAAAAGTCCGACGGCGATGATGGCGACCCAGGCGCCCGAGGTGAACTTGCTGATGCCCGCGGTGATGAAGACGACGGCTGACAGGAGACCGCCCAGGGCGTTGAAGAGCAGGCTTTTGCGCCAGTGCCGGTCGCGCAGTCGCCACCAGTGAACGACCATCCCTGCCTGGGAAAGCGTGAAGGCGAGGAAGACACCGACCGCGTACAACGGGATGAGGGCCGCCGTCTGTCCGTTGAACGCCACGTAGACCAGGGTGGCGGCCACCGAGAGCAGGATGATCCCGTTGCTGTAGGCCAGCCGGTCGCCCAGGCGCATGAAGACCCGGGGCGCGTAGTCGTCGCGCGCCAGGAGGGACAGGACGCGGGGGAAGTCGTTGTACGCCGTGTTCGCGGCGAGGAGGAGGACGGCAGCGGTGGCGGCCTGGACGAAGACGTACATCGATCCGGAGCCGAAGCCGAGGTGGGCCAGTTGGGAGAGCACGGTCTCGCGGGTGCTGGGCACCACGCCGGCGAGGTGGATCAGGACGACGATCCCGGTGAACATGGCGATGAGCAGGCCCACCATCCAGGTGAGCGTCGTCCGGGCCTGGCGCCACTCGACGGACTTGAACGCCGGTACCGCGTTGGAGATGGCCTCGATACCGGTCATCGCCGTGGCGCCGGACGAGAACGCCCGCATGATCAGGAAGAGTCCCGCGCTCTCGGTGACCGTGACCGCCGGGGCGGGATGCGGCCGGAAGTCCTGACCTGCCGCGTGGACGAGCCCCGAGACGATGAGGGCGAACATAGCGATGATGAAGGCGTAGGTGGGGGCGGCGAACAGCGCGCCCGCCTGCCGCACGCCGCGCAGGTTTCCGGCGAGGAGAACCACGATCACCCCGACGCCGATGGGCACGGTGTCGGGGGTCAGCGCCGGGATCGCCGAGGTGATGGCCGCCACACCCGAGGCGACCGACACCGCGACGGTGAGGACGTAGTCGGTCATCAGTCCCGCCGCGGCCACCAGACCGGCCACTGGCCCCAGGTTGGCGCCGGCCACGATGTACGAGCCGCCGCCGTGCGGATAGGCGCGGATGGTCTGACGGTACGACAGCCCGACCGCCAGCATGAGGAACACGATCGCGCCGGAGACCGGGAACGAGTACGCCAGCCCGGCCGTCCCCGCGAGCACGAGGACCGCGAGCATGGCCTCGGGACCGTAGGCGACCGAGGACAGCGCGTCGGCCGACAGCACGGGCAGGGCCACGAGCTTGCGCATCCGCTCGGACACCAGGGCGGAACTCCTCAGCGGCACCCCCAGCAGGAGCCGCCGCGCCCACGTCGCACCACGCCTCAGCCGCCCAGGAGGCTGTTCCTCCGTGTCGACCTGCTCGCCCGGCGAAGACGCCCCCAGGGGCGAGAGGGGGACCAGGCGCCCGAACCGGGCCGGCCGGAGCTGTGCCGCAGGGGGGAACGCGCCCAGGTCGGGGTCGACGGGCAGGGCGCGACGCCAAGTCTCGGGAGACGCCGACACACGGCCCCAGGCACGGCCCACCCGGCGCAGGACGCGCAACTGTTCCTCGTCCAGTTCCGCCAGTTGCGCGGCAGGTCCGGGCGGCCCCGCCGACTCCCCGCCTCGACCACCGCGTGCATCCGTCACGCCGCGCAGTGTGGTCGATCAGCGCTCCCCGAGCGGCGATGACATGCCGGTCCGATGTGCCCGCCCCTCTTCCGCCGATGCCGCGACCGGAAAGGTTCAACGGCTCGCGGCGTCCGGCACGGCTCCCCAAGCTCTTCGAGCAGGGTGGACCCCAGCCGCGTTGTCGCATCACCCGAGTACATCCAGTACACGGGCGAGAGACGCGAATCGGGGCGGCCCCGACATCGTGCTTCGGCCAGGTCAGGTTCGCTGCGCGAGGCGCCGCGAAGACCTGGAAACGGCATCGTCCCCCTGCGGCGCGTGTCCGCACGCGCACGCGGGCCGTTCTCCCGGGCTCCCATCCCTTGATCGCATCGCCCACGACGTCCGGGACGTCGAGGATGAGGAGCACGGTCGCGGAGGCATGACGAGTGTCACGCAGGCGGCCGTCTCGCACACCCCCGTCCCGGAGGAGCCACTTCCCTGCCTCGATCCGCCCCCGGTTCGGAACGCCCTCGTCCCCGCCGAACCCCCGGACGACCATGTGCGGCAACCGCGACCCGGCCACACTGGAGAAGCACGGGCCACTGCCCCCGACGAGCCGGTACCGCTCGTGGCGGTCTCGCGCGACGGGACCACCTGTTCCGGGCCCTGGCGGAGTACGGCCCCGGAGAACTACCCGGCGCTTGGCGCAGGGCCTGAGCAGCGGGGCCCGCGGCGACGATGTCTGCGCTCTCCGCGGTGCTCAGCCGGGGCGGTCGCTGTCGCGTGCCTTCGTATCGCGGTTCTCCTGTGCCGACCGTTCGCGGCGTCTGGCTTCGGCGGCCTCGGTGATCAGGTGGGCCGCGTCGGCGGGGAGGCCCAGGTTCTTCTCCAGCCAGACGGCGTCCGTGCCCTGGGTGTGCGTGGCGAGGACCCAGGCGGCGTAGAGGCGTTCGCGGGACGGGGCCGCCGGGGTCCTCAGGGTGGCGCGGACCGCCTCCTCGGGGAAGCCGTCCAGGGTGTGGGCGGTGAACCACGACGTGTCGACCGGCTCGGCGGGCCGGCGGGCCCGTGGGCTTCTGAACGGACGGGAACGGCCCCGCCGTACCCTCGTCCCCACGATGAGGACGACGAGCGCCGCGCCCATCACGGCCGCGGCCACGCCCATGCGGTCGGCGGCGGGGAGCCTCGTCCACACCGGCAGCAGGTATGCCACCACACGATCTCCGTGGTGCGGGTAGGGCGGGATCACATCAGGGCCTCCCCTCACCTCTCATGTCTCCATCCTCACCCCGCGTTCCGGTCCTCGGCCAGGTACCCGATCCCGGGTCAGCCGATCTGGATGGCCTTGACCACCAGCAGCAGCGCGGCGATCACCAGGTAGCCGCGCAGCAGCCCCATGCCGAGTCTGAGTCCGGGGGACCAGACGACCGGCTCCAGCAGGGCGAGGGGAGGCATGCGCCAGCTCTCGCGTTCCGCGCGGGGGATCCGCGGAGGCGGAGGCAGTGCCGGGCCTCGGCGGGCGCGGATGACACGCAGTCCCACGGCCGCGCCCAGCAGCCCCACGACCAGCACACCGGCGAGCCACAGCGCGATCCGGGTGGTGTCCAGCGACGGGAACAGGGTCGTCGCGACGAGGATTCCGGACAGCGTCAGGAGCACCGCGATGACGCTCGACGCCACCATGTTGAGCCAGCGCGGATTGACCCAGGGACCGAGGACCGCCCGGTCGTTGCACAGCAGCAGCAGGAACACCGACGCGGAGGGCAGGAGCAGTCCCGCCAGCGCCTGAACGGCGGTCGTGATCAGGCCGAGGGGCGCATCGGGGATCAGCACGACGGCGGCGGCGAGCAGGACCATCCCGGCGTAGGTCCCGTAGAACGCCTTGGCCTCGCGGAAGCTGCGGTGCAGGGAGTGGCGCAGGTTGAACACGTCACCGAAGGCGTAGCTGGTGGCCAGGGTGACCGCCGCGGCGCCGATGATCGACGCGTCCAGGAGCACCACCGCGAACATCACCCCCAGGACGTGGCTGTGCCCGCCCAGGGCCTCGGCGACTCCCAGCGCGTCGGTGAAGTTCCCGGCCGCGCCCGTACCGCTCACGGCGTAGTCGGCGACGACGACGATCGCGACGGCGCCGCCGATCACGACGAGGGAGCCCAGCACGGTGTCCGCGCGCTCATGGCCGACGAACCGCGGTGTGATGCGCTTGTCGATGATGTTGGACTGCTGGAAGAACAGCTGCCAGGGGGCGACGGTCGTACCGACGATCGCGATGATCAGCAGAACGGCCTCCGAGGTGACCCCGCCTCGCACACCCGGGACGACCAGGTGGTGCACGGCCGCTCCGTAGCGCGGGTGGGACATCAGCGCCAGTGGCACCAGCAGCAGGCTGACGGCGATGAAGGCGAACATCGCGCGTTCCCAGCGCCGGAAGCTGCCCGAGGCGGTGATCGCCACCAGGGCGACGGCGGCGACGGGCACGGCGATGTACTTGTCGACGCCGAGGTAGCTCAGCGCGAGCGAGACACCGATGAACTCGGTGACGATCGTCAGGAAGTTCAGCACGAACAGGTCGCCGACGCTGAACCAGCCCCAGAACCTGCCGAAGCGCTCGTTGATCAGCCGGGCGTGCCCGACACCGGTGACGGCGCCGAGGCGGACCACCATCTCCTGGTTGACGATGAGGACGGGGATGAGCAGCAGGAGCACCCACAGCAGGCTGTAGCCGTAGTTCTGGCCCGCCTGGGCGTACGTGGAGATCCCGCCGGCGTCGTTGTCGCCCACCATCACGATCAGGCCGGGGCCGACGATCGCCAGGAAGGTCAGCAGCCGCCGCTTGAGACTCCGGCTGGCGTCCGCCTCCTCCAGCCGGATACGTCCCAGCGCGCCCTCGATGTCACCGAGGTGGGCCTCGTCCAATACCGCCGTGGGGCGGGAGCAGGGGCCCGCTGGTGGCGTGGTGGGGGTGGTGTCGGCATCCGGGAGGGGGGATGGGGATGGGGATGGGGATGGGAGCGTTGGTGGGGGGCTCTTGTCAGTGGGGGTGCCGTCGTGTGCCGGCGTCGCGGCGCGCCCTCGGGCGTCGGGGGTGACCGGTGGGACCGGTGGGCTCGATGGGACCGATGAGCCTGATGGCCCGTCCGGGGCTGCGGGGTGCGCATCGGCGCCGTGCGCCTGTGGGCGCGGGGCGGGATCGGGCGTGGGCTCGAACCCGGCCGGGGGTGGGCCGGGCTCAGTGGGCGAGCCGGGGGACGGGGCGGGCCTAGCGGGCGGGCCACCGGCCGGGCCGGGCCTAGTGGGCGGGCCAAGGGGCGGGCCGGGCTCGGGGGACGCGTCCGAGAGCGGACTGCCGGACTTCCGCGCGTCCGGGGACGGACTGCCGGACTTCCGCGCGTCCGGGCGCGCGCCCGGCGTACGTGGAAGATCTTCCGGCCGCGCGCCGGGCCGGGGCGTACGGCCCTTCGGACGGGCGCCAGACCTGGGCGGACCGTCCTCCGGGCGAACCCCCGCCTCGGGCCGACCATCCTCCCGGCAAGTCCCCGACTCAGGCCCACCATCCCCCGGGCCGGTGCCGGGCGGCGGCTGCTGCGGCGGGCGCCGGGCGGGGTGCCGGTCGGGCCGGGACTGCCGGGGTCCCCTCATGGTGAGGACTCCTCATGCCCCTCCAGGCCCTCGGCGCCGCCGGCACCAGGGGCCCCAGGAATGCTTCCGGCCTCGACGGCCCGGTGGGCGTCGGGTGGCGGGGCCACTTCCCGGCGCCGCCAGTCCTCCGGCAGCGTCGCCTCCAGCACGTCGTCGACCGTGATCACGCCGAGCAGGACCCCTTCGTCGTCCACGACCGGCAGGGTGATGAGGTTGTAGTCCGTCATCAGCAGGGCGACGTCCACCAGGTCCGTGTCCGGGCCGACGCGCACGGGATCGGCCTCGCTCACCTCGGCCAGCCGGAGTCCGGGATCGCTCTGCAGGACGGTGACCAGCCGGGCCCAGCCGAGCAGCCGGCCCTCCTCGTCGGCGGTGTAGACGCTGGTCAGCGCCTCCGGTTGGAGCCGGTTCGCGCGCCTGACCGCCGCCTCGGCCTCGCTCACCGGCGTATCCGGGGGCAGGGCCAGGAAGTCCATCCCCATCAGCCCCCCGGCGCTGGCGGGGTTGAACCCCATCAGGGTCAGCACCTTCGCCCGCTGTCCGGCGGGCAGCAGCTCCAGCACGGTACGCCGACGGCCCTGGCGCAGATCGTCGATGGCGTCGGCCGCGTCGTCCGCCCGCATCCGCGCCAGGACGGCGGCGATCTCCTCGTCGGTGCGGGCGTTGAGCAGCCGGGAGGCCCGGTCCTCCTCCAGCTCCTCGAAGACGTCGGCCTCCAGCTCCGGATCCTGCCGGACGTCGCCGAGGATCTCGCGTTCCTCGTCCCGGGAGGCGTCCTCGAGCAGGTCGGCGATCTCCGCGGGCCGCAGGCGCCGGATCCGGGCCGAGGGACGGCGGACCAGCGCGCTGCGGCTGTGTCCGATCAGCGGCTCGAACGCCTTCCAGTCGCGGCAAGCGTGCCCCGTCGCACGGTCCCCGAAGACCCCGAGCAGCCGGTGCGGGCGGTGCGTGTCCACGCCCGACAGCAGCCACTGCCCGTCGCGGTCGGCCAGTTCCAGGTCCTGCGCGCGGACCAGGCGGGCCTCGCCCACGTCGATCAGCCGGTGACCCAGCACGTCCGCCCGCAGCAGCACCTCACCCTCGCGCCGCCCGAACGGCCGCAGATCGAGCCGTGCGCTCTCCAGCTCCACCAGGCCCTCGGCGTCCAGAGCGGCCACCTGCTCGACCGGGACGAACAGCTCACGGCCGCCGCCCACGCCGACCACGAGCCCGGTCACCACCGGATAGTCGGCGCCGCGCAGCCGGACGATCACGTCGGAGAGCCGGCCGAGCGACCGGTCCCCCGGGTCCACCACGGGGCGCTTCACCAGCGACGACAGATGCACAGGCGCTCGCTCGCGGTGTGCGGCCGGCCGCGGCGAAGACGGACTCACGGTCATCGCTCTGCCCTGCCCGAACGTCGGCTGCCCCCGCGACCAACGGTATGAATCACTACAGACAACCGCAAACGCCCCACCGGCGGTGAGGCGGTATCCCGACCGGCATCTCAACCGGTGCCTTGAACGGCGTCTCGAACGATGTCTCGAACGACGTCAGGAACCGTCGTCCAACTGCCCCAGTTGTTCGGCGAGTTGGAAGAGGGCCGGCAGGGCGGTGGCGATGGCGGAGCGGGTCGTGTCGTCCAGGGAGGCCAGGGCGGCGTCCATGCGGCGTTCGTGGGCGGTGGTCCACGCGGTGAGCTGGTCGCGGCCGGCGTCGGTGAGGGTGACGACGGAGGCGCGGCGGTCGGCGGGGTCGACCTCGCGCGCGACCAGGCCCGTGTTGATCATCTGGCCGATCAGTCCGCTGACGGTGCTCGGTGCGAGCCGCTGGCGGGCCGCGAGGTCGCTGATCCGGGCGGGCGAGTGCTCGCCGAGCACCTGGAGCAGTTCGACCTGGGCCATGGGCAGCTTCTCCCACGGATAGTCGGTGCGGATCGAGGCCCGCAGGGCGCGGCGCAGACGGGTGACAGCCTCGGTCAGCAGACGGGCGTCCGGC
Source organism: Streptomyces sp. NPDC088817 (assembly GCF_044750345.1). Taxonomy (NCBI): domain Bacteria; kingdom Bacillati; phylum Actinomycetota; class Actinomycetes; order Kitasatosporales; family Streptomycetaceae; genus Streptomyces; species Streptomyces sp. NPDC088817. Next base: position 150,976 of record NZ_JBIVJN010000016.1, on the reverse strand, counting down.
GCCTCGGCGGCGGAGCCGGGCAGGGGAAGCTCGGAACGGGGCTGCGCGGACATGCGGAAAGGGTAGCCGGGTCCGCGCAGGCGCCCTCCGGCTCGCGGCGGCACCGGATCGTTCGCCGTCTCACGCGGGTGATTCGCGGTCTCACGCGGGTGGTTCACCGATTTCACTCACTTCCTCACGCCCCCAGTCCCGGCTGGGTACGCCGGTGGTCGCCCCGCTCCGGTCCCAGCCGGGCCGAGACCACGGCGACGGCGGACACCGCCACCAGGATCGCCGCGGACCACCGGGCGCCGGCCTCGGTTCCGCCGCCGGCCGCCAGGTGCAGGGCGAGGGTCACCAGCGCCACCCCCAGGGCGGTGCCCAGACCGCGGGTCATGTTGACCAGGCCGCCGCCGGTGCCGGAGGAACGGGCCGGGATCGCGCCCATGATCAGCGCGTTGTTGGCCGGGGTGAAGGTCCCCAGCCCCACGCCGACCAGGGCCAGCAGCGGCACCAGCCAGGCGATGGTCAGCGGAACGGCCAGGAGCGCGGCCGTGGCGAGGAGGAACACGCCGGCTCCGGTCAGGCACCGGCCGCGGTCGCTGAGGGAGCGTGGCAGCAGCCGGTCACCGCCCGTGGCGCCGAGGGCGAACCCGGCGGGCAGCGCGGTCAGTACCAGCCCCGCGGTCAGCTCCGAGGCCCCCCGCGCGGTCAGCACGACCGGCACCAGCACCAGCGGGCCGAACAGCACCAGGTATCCGCTGAGCGCCCCGACCAGCCCGAACGTCACCGCGCGCACCCGCAGCAGCGCGAGATCGAGCAGGGGCGCGGCGATCCGCCGCTGTCGGCGGGCGAAGCCCCAGCCGGCCGGCGCCGCCACGCCGAACAGCAGGACCACGCTCCAGCCGGGCACCGGCAGACCGGAGGCCGCGGACACGCCGAGCAGAGCGCAGGTCGTCGCCACGGCCAGCAGCGCCAGCCCGGCCCAGTCGAAGCGGGTCACCCTCGTACGGGCCCTGGTGCGCGGCAGCAGATAGTGCCCGCTCACCAGCGCGACCACTCCGACCGGCACGTTCACCCAGAACACCCAGCGCCAGCCCAGGGTGGAGACCAGCGCGCCGCCCACCGTGGGCCCCAGGGCGAGCCCCAGCGCCTGTGCGGCGGCCTGCACGCCGAGGGCGCTGCGCATCCGCCCGCGGGGTGCGCTGGTGGTCACCAGGGCGACGCTGTTGGCCTGCATCAACGCCGCTCCGGCCGCCTGCACCACCCGGAAGGCCACCAGCGCCGGCAGGGAGGGCGCCAGTCCGCAGGCGGCGGACGCCAGGGTGAAGACGGCGAACCCGTACAGGTACAGCAGCTTGCGGCCATGGGCGTCCGCCAGCCGTCCGGCCGGCACCAGCAGCGCCACCAGGGCCAGCAGATACGCCAGCGACACCCATTCCACCGCGGCGAGCGAGGCGTGGAACTCGGTGCGCAGGCTGCCGTATGTCAGCGTCACGATGCTCGCGTCCAGCTGGCCCATGAACGCCCCGAAGCACACCGTGGCCACGGCCAGCTTCCAGGCGTTCGGCCGCGACCGGATCCCCTCCGGGCGGGCCCGCTCCGCGGTGAGCACGGAGGGCCAGCGCGGGCGGGGCGGGGTACGCGTCGTATCCGGAGCCATGACCTCAGATTACATCGGTCACCGAACTATTCGGGCTCCGTCCGATCGGGCCTCCCGCGACGGCACCCCCTTGGCCTCATGAGTCCTCTCGGCCTCATGAGTTCCTTCAGTCCTCCATCACCGCGACCGCGTCGAACCCCGCCTGGCGCAGGGTCCTGTGCACGGAGCGCCGGGCTCCGCGGATGGTGAGCGAGGTCGCCGGCCACCGTGTGGCGGGCCGCAGCAGGGCGTAGGCGCAGGCGAGGTCGAGGTGGGTGGCCCCGCTCATGTCCACGACCCACTCGTCGGTCTCGCTCAGCGGCGGTGCCGCGAGTCGTTCCTCCAGTGGCCGCAATATCTGGGCACCGATGTCCCCGGTGAGGGCCAGCTCGGCCCGCCGGCCGTCGGTCGCCCTGATCATCAAGGGCGACGCGGGGAGATGCGCTGCTGTCATGGCGGCCTCCTTCGCGTCCGCCACATCCCGTCCACCTCCATGGTGACCCCGGCGCCGGGTCCGTGGGGGGTCCGGCACGGGGGAACGTCCGGCTCAGAGCCCCTTGCGCGCCGCGCCTCCGGCCGGTCGCGCCGGTCGTGCCGTCGTCGTGGTGCGGCGAGTGTCGCGGGCGGCGGACGTGGACATGGGCGGGTTCTCGGTGTGCGGGGTGCGGGGCTGACGGTGGCGGGGCGTGGTCCGCCGGGGTGGGCGGGTCAGGGTGACCTGGCGTACGAGCTGCTGGAAGCAGGCCAGCGAGGCCAGGCCAGGCAAGGCCGCCGCCGAGATGTCGACGATCGTCCTGGGCGCCTGCAACACGCACAGGAGCATGGCGATGGACGAGAAGATCAGCACCACGCTCCAGGAGTGGACGGCGCGGCGCTGGTGCAGCGCGGCCCGCAGCACGGACAGCGAGGCGACCAGCCAGGGACCGTAGACGAGCAGGGGCCACCAGGAGGCGATGCCGCCCTCCACACGGGCCACGGCCACGACACGGAGGGGATCGTAGGCAACCATTCCGCCGAAGACGCTCACCGAGGAAGCGATCACCGCGGTCAGCGCGGCGATGACGTGACTGGCGGCCCGCAGGACGTCCGGGCGCTTGCGTTCCCGGACCTTTCGATGGCGTCGGGCGACCGCCTTCAGGGGAGGCAGTTCCTCCGTGATCGCCTGGAGGTTCTCCAGGGACGCGTTCGGGGCGGGCTCGGCGACCGGTGCCTCGTCGAGTGCGACGGGGATGTCGGGGGTGTCGGGGATGTCCGGCCGGCGCTCCTCCATGGCGTCCTGGAGCATGAAGGCCAGTTCCTCGGCCGGGTCCCAGGTCGCGTCCGGCGGCTCCAGGGGAGAGGTGAAGAACTCCGCCGGACCCCGGTGCCGGCCGGTGCCCGCCCCCTGATATCCGCCGGGGTAGCCGGGATAGTCCGGGTAGCCCGAATAATCTGTCGAATGGCCGGAACGGTGACCGATACGTTCGTCGTACATGACGCGGCCGGTTATTCCGCTCCCGGGAAACGGGACCGTCCCACCGGTCCGAGCCAGCGGCGGGCGAGGTCGGCTTCCAGCATGCTCATCGCGTCCAGGAAATCCCGCAGCAGGGGCTCCGTCACCTTCAGGGCGACGGGGAAACCGCCTCTGGTCAGGGTGCCGTTGACGGTGGCCGACGAGTGCACCGGGGCGGGAAGGTAGGTGTAGGGGCCCAACGCCACCGCGTGCGCGGCCACCGGGTCCTCTCGTTCCTGCCCCCCGAACAGACCCCAGTACCCTTCCCTGGTTGCCTTAGTCATATCTCGACTAACGCCGTCCGACTTTCCCCGGATGCGCGGCAAATGGGTGAAGGAATTCCCTGATTAGCTCTATATGTGCGATGGGATGTCTCATCCGCACAAATGAAGAGACGGGCGTGGGGCGGTGCGCCGCCGTTCGGCGTCCCCCGGCCGCTAGCTAGTGCCGCACCGGACGCCGCTCCTTCACGGGCAAACGTTGCCTGCCGCGGCACTAGCGCGGGATGTGGACCTTCCGCTCCTCGCTCGCCTGGTCGATCTCCGACACCCTTACGGTCGCCTTCATGGTCCAGGTGCCGGGGATGGGGAGGTTGAGGGAGTCGGTGCCCCAGTAGCCGCCCCTGTTGATCAGCGCGGCGTCGATGGGGCCGATGTTCCGTGCGGGCAGGGACAGGGACAGGCGCAGTTCGGGGACGATGGTCAGGCCGCCGTCCGGGCCGTAGACGACGGCCTCCACCGCGTTCTGGCCGACGCGGCCCGGTTCCAGGGTGATCTGCACCTTGCCGTGACCGCCGGGGGTGCCGACGTCGAACGGGATGAACGTGACGGAGGCGCCCGGGACCCCGGACTCGGGCGTGGCCCGGGCCGCCTCGGCGGCCGCGCGGCCCGGCAGGGTGCCGGCCAGCACCGTGGTGAAGACCAGGACCGCGATGCCCACGGCGACCTCGGCGAGCACCGAGCGGCGCAGGGCGCGGCGGCAGACGTCGGGGGCGGACGCGGACGTCTTCGTACCGGGGTCCTCCGCCGGTGCCTTCCCGTCGGACGCGGCCGGGTCCGACGCGGCCGGGTCCGTGTCCGGCGCGTCCGCCGTCACCAGCCGTGCCGTCCAGCGCCGGGAGCGCGCCGCCACGGCCAGCAGCAGTGCCACCGCCACGAGTTTGACCAGCAGCAGCCGGCCGTACTCCGTGCCGGTGAGCGCGGTCCAGGAACCGAGGCCGCGCCAGGACTGGTAGACACCGGTGACCACGAGGACGACGACGGCGCCGAAGGCGATCCGCGAGAAGCGCACCACCGCGGCGGTCAGCGCGGGACCGTCGACGGACGGCGCCGTGGCATCGGCTGCCGCGCTGTCCAGGACCCCCGTGGCGCCGTCCGAGGCCGCCGCAGCCGCAGTGCCCTCCAGGGCCGCGACCGTCGTACGGCCGCCGCTGCCCTCGGAAGCGACCGTGACCGCCGCCTTCGCCCTTGGCGGCGCGTCGCCGTGCGAAGAAGTCCGTCCTGTCTCCGGCTCGTCCGGTGTGGCGTGCTGAAGGGTGGTCAGGAGGGCCGTCAGGCCGCCCAGCCAGACCGCCATCGCCAGCAGGTGCAGCACCGACGACGTCATCGCCACCGGTACCTGGATACCGGCCGAGGCGTGCTCGGATCCCGCCCACGTCAGCGCCAGGGCGAGGGCCAGCGCGGCGCCCGCCGCCAGGATCGCGCGCGAGGGCTTCGCCTCCGGCCGGCGTCGGGACAGCCGTACGAGGAGAAGGGCCACCGGTGCGAGCAGGGCCAGGCGGGTCAGCAGCACCAGGCCGGGGCGGCCGGTCAGCGTGCGGGCGAAGGCCGCGGGGTCGACGGCCGACGCCGGACCGGTCCCGGTCTCGTAGGGCGCCCGCAGCACCAGCAGGGCGAGCGTGGAGGCCAGCAGCGCCCACCAGCCGGCCACCAGCGGCTTGCGCAGCGGGCCCGTGTGCGGCGGGCGGCACAGCAGCGCGAAGGCCGCCGTGCCGATGAGCAGGGCGGCGGCGCCGTAGGAGGTGTAGCGGGCGAGGTCGTAGAGGCCGCGGGTCGTGGGGTTCTCGGCCGGGCCGGTGTCGATCGCGGCCATCGTCGGGGACGGCTTTCCCACGGAGAAGGTGAAGGCGCCGGAGACGGGGTGGCTGTCCGCAGACACCACCCGCCACGCCACGGTGAACGTGCCTTCGCCGAGCCCTCCGGGGAACGCCACCCGGGCCGTGTCCGGACGCCCCGGCGCGTGCTGCGGCTCGCCCGTGCGTACCCGCCGCCCCTCGGGGTCGAAGAGACGGAAGGAGTCGTCGAGCAGGCTGACGGACTCGGTGAAGGACAGAGTGACCCTGCCGGGCGCCGACTTGAGGACGGTTCCGTCGGCGGGGTCCGTGCCCCGCAGGGCGGCGTGGGCCGAGGCGGGTCCGGCGCCGCCGAGGAGGAGCAGGACCAGTACCGCGCCGAGCAGGGTCAGCTTCCCGAGTCGCCGCCGTCGTACGCGTCCACGGCGCCCAGCACCGTCCCGACCCTCGCCCCGCCGTCCGGTCACGTCACTTCTCCGTCTTGGCACTCGCCGGCTTCTGGATGGGTACGGACGAAGGCGGCGTTCTGCTCACCGAGTCTTGCCCACCGGGGATCCCCCGCGTCCTCCGGGGTCCTCCGGCTGCGTCCCGCCGTCCGGCGGGCGACCATCGGGACATGGACGTCACCCTTCACCTCGCCCAGGACCCCGAGGCCGACGCGCTCCTCGGCCGCAGTCCGCTCGCCGCCCTAGTCGGCATGCTGCTGGACCAGCAGATCCCCATGGAGTGGGCGTTCACCGGGCCGGCGACGATCGCCAGGCGCATGGGCACCGACGACCTGGACGCCCACGAGATCGTGGCCTTCGAGCCGGAGACCTTCGCCCGGCTCCTGTCGGACAAACCGGCCGTGCACCGCTACCCGGCGTCGATGGCCTTGGGGGTCCCCCCTGCTCCTGAAGAGCTTGGGGGAGGATCCAGCAGTTGTGCCAGTACCTCGTCGAGCACTACGACAGCGACCCCGAGGCCATCTGGCGGGACGTCGACAGCGGACGGGAACTGCTGCGACGGCTGGAGGAGCTGCCCGGGTTCGGCAAGCAGAAGGCGTCGATCTTCCTGGCACTGCTCGGCAAGCAGCTCGGTGTGCGGCCCACGGGGTGGCGGGAGGCGGCGGGGGCGTACGGCGAGCCGGACTCCCACCGGTCCGTCGCCGACATCACCGGGCCCGAGTCCCTGGCCTGAGTGCGGGCGCACAAGCAGGAACTGAAGGCGGCGGCCAAAGCGGCCAAATCAGCCAAGACGGCCAAGACAGCCGGGGCCGGCAAGGCGGGCAGGACGGCCAAGGGGACGAAGTCCTCCGGGAAGTGACCGGGTGGCGGTGCCCCTGGGTGGGGCCACACCGGACGTCAGCCGACCGGCCGCTCCCAAGTGGCTCTGGACACAGGCCCGTTCGCAGCATGGACCATGACCGAGCCACCGAGCAGCGGCGCTTGGCGGCCTCGGATGGCGCCACGGCGCCGCCGAGGAGGAACCAGGCGAGCGATCTCCGACACCCCTTCATCGCCGGGATCGTGCTGATCGACTCCCCGCCGGCGTCGGCCGCGGTGCTCGGCTGGTGGTGGTCGGCGTCTTCGAGATCGTCACCGCCTTCCGCATCCGCGGGCACGCCGAGCGCGTTCCCCGTACCGCGTGAACTGTTGTCCACAGCCTGTGCACAACCTCCGAGCGGCGCGGGCTCCCGATCCGAGCGCTCCCGGCATGATCTCCGCCGTCGCTCATCTCCGGCATCTTCAGCAGCTCAGGCAACTCCGTCACCGGCTCCGCCCCCCGTTCCCGGTTCGCCCGGTTTTGCCGCGGCATTTCCAGCGCCGCACTCCGGTGGCCGGGCTGCGCCCGGAAGGTCTGGGCCGGTAGGCTCTCCGTGTGATCTTCAAGCGCATCGGAAACGGCCGGCCGTACCCCGACCACGGCCGGGAGAGCACCCGGCAGTGGGCGGACGTCGCGCCGCGCCCGGTCCGCCTCGATCAGCTCGTGACCACCAAGCAGCAGCTCGACCTGGAGACCCTCCTCGCGGAGGACTCGACGTTCTACGGCGACCTCTTCGCGCACGTCGTGAAGTGGCAGGGCGACCTGTATCTGGAGGACGGCCTCCACCGCGCGGTGCGGGCGGCGCTCCAGCAGCGGCAGGTGCTGCACGCGCGCGTACTGGAGCTGGACTGAGCCTTCGGGCTTCCGGGCTTCCGGGCCACCCTCCGGGCCGCCGTCCGACGACGGTTTGGACCTTTTGGGTTCTGCTGAGCGGTCACGAATGATCATCTAGTAGGAATCACCGCTCACGCGCACTACGCTGCGCCCATGAGCATGCTGACTCCCCCCGGCATGGGCGGGAAGTACCGGATCACGGGGAACAGATACCCGCGGATGCGCAAGCCCCGGCGGCGCGGCAGGCTCGTGTTCCTGGCCGCCGCCTCCGTCGCGGTGGTGGGCGTGATCGGCTGGGGCACGTGGCAGCTCATCGACGTCTTCACCGGCGGCAGCAAGGCCTCGGCGGCCGAAGCCGGCGGCGACTGCTCGACCAAGGCGTCGCCCGCGGCGAGCCCGTCGCCGACGAACGCGGCCCGGGCGCTGCCCAAGCCGGGCCAGATCACGGTCAACGTCCTGAACGCCACGCCCCGCAGCGGCCTGGCCAAGCAGACGGCGGACGAGCTGAAGAAGCGCGGCTTCCGCATCGGCCAGGTGGGCAACGCGAGCGAGGAGTTCGACAAGAAGGTCAAGGGCGCCGGACTGCTCCTCGGCCCGGCGTCCTCGCTGAACACCTCGCTGCCCGTCCTCGCCACCCAGCTCGCCGGGGCGGAGAGCCGCGCCGACACCCGCAAGGGCACCGACGTGGACCTGATCATCGGCACCGGTTTCAAGGCGCTGACGCAGCCGGCGGCCGCCGACGAGGCCCTGACCGCCCTGACCGCCCCGCGGCCGGAGCCGACCACGCCGAAGAGCGGCTGCTGAGTTCCGCGGCCTGCCGGTGGCGGGCGGCCGCCGGCAGGCCGACCGGACGTGCCCCGGCTGAGGGGCTTCGGACGGTGAGCCGGGGCTACTCGGCGGCGCCGTACATCCGGTCGCCCGCGTCTCCGAGGCCCGGGACGATGTAGCCGTGCTCGTTGAGGTGTTCGTCGACCGAGGCCGTCACCACGGTCACCGGGGTGCCCGCCAGGTCGCGCTCCATGACGGCGACGCCCTCGGGGGCGGCCAGCAGGACGACCGCGGTCACGTCGTCGGCGCCGCGCTTGATCAGTTCCTGGATGGCCGCGACCAGCGTGCCGCCGGTGGCGAGCATCGGGTCGAGGACGTAGACCTGACGGCCGGAGAGGTCCTCCGGCATGCGCGTGGCGTACGTCGAGGCCTGGAGCGTCTCCTCGTTGCGGATCATGCCCAGGAAGCCCACCTCGGCGGTCGGCAGCAGCCGCACCATGCCGTCCAGCATGCCGAGGCCGGCCCGCAGGATCGGAACCACCAGGGGCCGCGGGTGGGAGAGCTTGACGCCGGTGGTCGCGGCGACCGGCGTGTTGATGTCGACCTGTTCGGTGCGCACGTCGCGGGTCGCCTCGTAGGCGAGCAGGGTGACCAGTTCGTCGGCGAGCCGCCGGAAGGTCGGGGAGTCGGTGCGGCGGTCGCGCAGCGTGGTGAGCTTGTGAGCGACCAGCGGGTGGTCGACGACGTGGAGACGCATGGGCCAAGAGTAATCGGGCCCCGATCCGGCCCGCCCGCCCGCTTCCCCCTGGGCGGCGGCCCGGCCGCACCCCCCGCCACCGTGCGCCGGCGTGGCATCAAACCCGCCGTCGGGGGGAAAGTGGGAGGGACGGACTGGGGTGGTGAGCCGATGCCTGAACGGGAACGGGAACCTGGCAAGGACCCGTCGCGGCGCGCGCGGCGGGAGACGGCGGATCTCCCGGAGACGGCCGGCGCCGTGGACGCCGACGCCGAACGGCGCCGCCGCCGGGCCCGGTTCCTGCGCGACCTCGCCGAGGCGCGGGCCCTGCGCGACCGTGTCCAGCCCCGCCGCGCCAGGACCGCCCGGCTGCGGCACGCCATGCGCATGCGCACGTTCCGCTGGTAGGACGCCACCTGCACCCGCACGGACGCCTCCGACGGTGGGTGTGCGTGGCCGCCGGGGGAAAGCCGCGTACGATCCGCTGGTGGCGGCAACGAGTGCGCTGGTGAGTCCTTTACCGGTGTGCGGTCAAAACTGCTGGACACAGGGAGCCGAAGACGTCCCCTGAAGGCCTTGTTTCTGCCACGATTCCGAGTGGGTGGGGCTCGGAGCCCAGCTCCCCCGCCCACAACCTCCGCCGGGGGGACCCCCAACCGGCACGCCTATGACCAGTGGGAGAGTCACGGTGTACTTCGCCGCACTGCTCGCGCGCACCGAAGACGGGTGGGAAGCGAGCGACACAGAGCTCGACGATGTGGAGACGCTGGCCGACCTGGCCGAGCTGGCCCGGGAAGCCTCGACCGACGACGACACGGTGCTCGTCCTGATCGAGCAGGAGGACGCCTGGTTCGGCGTGGTCCGCGTGGACGGCGAGGACGACCCTCGTATCTACGTCTCGGACGCCGCCGCAGCAGCCCGCAGCTCGTACGGCGAGATCCTGCTCACCGACGAACTGCTCGGCCGGGAGCCGGGCGACGACGGCCCCGACCTGGACTCCCTCGACCTCGACGGCACGGAGGAGGGTGAACCGGCGTCCGCCGAGGACGAGGAGGAGGAGGAGTCCGGCGAGGCCATCACGCACAGCCCGCTGGGCGACGGCGCGATCCTCGACGATCTGGGAGTCGGCCCCAGGGAGCTGCGCACCCTGGACCCGGACGACGCCCTGAACTCCATCGCCGAGGCCCTGGGTGCCTCGGAGGTCCTGGAGACCGTCCGCTGACCGGGCCGGACGCGCTGCGCACGAACGGGACCCCGGACCCGGCCGAGGTCCCGGACCCCGTGCGGGACCCCTGGCGGGCCGCGATGCGGCTCGCGCTGGACGAGGCCGGGCGGGCCGTCCCCGGCGGGGACGTGCCCGTCGGCGCGGTCCTGCTGGCCGGCGACGACACGACCGTGCTCGGCGTCGGCCACAACGAGCGGGAGGCCACCGGCGACCCGACCGCCCACGCGGAGGTGCTCGCCATCCGGCGGGCCGCCGCGAGGACCGGGCAGTGGCGGCTGTCGGGCTGCACGCTGGTGGTCACGCTGGAGCCGTGCACGATGTGCGCCGGAGCCATCGTGCTGTCCCGGGTGGACCGGGTGGTCTACGGCGCCCGCGACGAGAAGGCCGGCGCCGCCGGCTCCCTGTGGGACGTCGTACGGGACCGGCGGCTCAACCACCGACCCGAGGTGATCGAGGGCGTGCTCGCCGAGGAGTGCGCCACGCTGCTGACCGACTTCTTCCGAGGCCGCTGAACCCCGGCCGCCGGACGGGACGGAAACGGATTTCGGACCACGGCCCGGTGTGCTGTAAGGTCTCCCTCGGTAGCGTGTCCGAGCGGCCGAAGGAGCTCGCCTCGAAAGCGAGTGTGGCGCAAGTCACCGAGGGTTCAAATCCCTCCGCTACCGCTTCAGAAGGGCCCCGTCCGACAGGACGGGGCCCTTTGTGCGATCATCTACAGCGCTCGGGCCGGACGGTACCGGTCTACAGGCAACTCAGCGACCGGGAAATCGCCGACAGGGGGAGGCCGCGATGGCGATGAACGCCAAGAGGATCGTCGTCTATGTGGTCGTGGTCTTCGTGCTGTACGTGATCATCACGGACCCGAAGGGGGCCGCGGGCTACGTCGAGATAGGGTTCGAGGGCATCTCGGACGCCGCCAAGGCCATAGGCGAATTCATGACGTGGGCCGCCAACGGAGGAAAATGATGATCCGCCACCTGGTCCTCTTCAAGCTGAACGAGGGCGTCGAGCGGGACGACCCGCGCGTCGTCGCCGGGGCCGAGGCCTTCCGTGCCCTCGGCGGGCAGATCGAGGACCTGCGCTTCTGGGAGTGCGGCTGGAACGTCAGCGACCGGCCCATCGCGTACGACTTCGCGATCAACTCGGCGGTCGAGGACGCGGACGCGCTGCGCCGGTATCTGGAGCATCCGGCCCATCAGGCGGGCGTGGCCCAGTGGCGCGAGTTCGCCACGTGGGTGATCGCCGACTACGAGTTCTGACGGCCCGTACCTTCTCAGCCTTACGGCCGTACGGCTGCACGCTCGGCCCCGCATCGGAACGGTGCGGGGCTTTTCGACGTCTTATGCCCTATTCCATCCCTCAACACGTGCATATGCGGTGCTTGAACACGATGCACCTGTCTTGTGATGCTATGACCGCTTTTGACGGATGAGTTGATCGACGAAGAGGTGGCGTTGACCGTGTCGGCCAGGACTGCGCCGCCCCAGGATCCCGTCTCGGCCCCGGCCCCGGCCGCCCCGACTCCGGCCACCCCGACCCCCGCCGCGGCCGCCACCACGGCCACGGACCCGACTGCGACCCCCGCCCCCACCCCCACTTCGACTCCGGATCCGGCCCCGGCTCCCGAGAAGCGGCGCGGTGCCGACACCCGCGCCCTCACGCAGGTGCTCTTCACCCAGTTGAAGGAGCTCGAACCCGGTACGTCCGAGCACTCCCGCGTGCGCGGGGCGCTCATCGAAGCGAACCTTCCGCTCGTGCGCTACGCGGCCGCCCGCTTCCGCTCCCGCAACGAGCCGATGGAGGACGTCGTCCAGGTCGGCACCATCGGGCTCATCAACGCCATCGACCGCTTCGACCCGGACCGGGGCGTGCAGTTCCCGACCTTCGCGATGCCGACGGTCGTCGGCGAGATCAAGCGCTACTTCCGCGACAACGTCCGCACGGTCCATGTCCCGCGCCGGCTGCACGAGTTGTGGGTGCAGGTGAACAGCGCCACCGAGGACCTGACGACCGCCTTCGGACGCTCCCCCACGACCGCCGAGATCGCCGAGCGGCTGCGCATCAGCGAGGAGGAGGTGCTGTCCTGCATCGAGGCCGGACGCTCGTACCACGCGACCTCCCTGGAGGCGGCCCAGGAGGGCGACGGGCTGCCCGGGCTGCTCGACCGGCTCGGCTACGAGGACCCGGCCCTGGACGGCGTCGAGCACCGCGACCTCGTCCGCCATCTCCTCGTCCAGCTCCCCGAACGGGAACAGCGGATCCTCCTGCTGCGCTACTACAGCAATCTGACCCAGTCACAGATCAGCGCGGAGCTCGGCGTCTCCCAGATGCACGTGTCCCGGCTACTCGCCCGTAGCTTCCAGCGATTGCGATCCGCAAACAGGATCGAGGCGTAACCGGCACGAGCGAATCGCCCATCAGGGCGGTTCCCGACATCTTCGGGCAGAAAAGCCGTCAGACCCCTTCTTTCCAGGGCTGATTCGGATCTGACTTGTCGACAAGTCCCTACAGCGCGTTGCCGACATGTGACATTCTGCGGGAAGCGCGTTTGCCGTGGCTTCGGCTCCGGTATTCAGGTGAGGGCTGCGTTCTCCTCGTCAGAGAGCGTGGCCGCGACCGTCCCGCGACCCAGAGGGGGTGGCATGTCCGCAGACCAGGGCAGCTCCAAGGTGCTGACGCTCACGAAGAGCGAGACGCCCTCCCCGGCGCTCGAGCCGCTCGACGCCCTCGACGACGTGGCGGCCCTGGAGGCCGCTCCCGCCCCGGCTGTTCCGGCCGCGTCGGCCCTGCCGGCCTCGGAGACCATCGACACCCGCACCCTGTCCCGCTCCCTGTTCCTGCGGCTCGCCGCACTCGACGAGGACAGCCCGGAGCGCGCCTACGTCCGGGACACCCTGATCGAGCTCAACCTCCCGCTGGTCCGTTACGCGGCGGCCCGCTTCCGCTCGCGCAACGAGCCGATGGAGGACATCGTCCAGGTCGGCACCATCGGCCTGATCAAGGCGATCGACCGCTTCGACTGCGAGCGGGGCGTGGAGTTCCCGACCTTCGCGATGCCGACGGTCGTGGGCGAGATCAAGCGCTTCTTCCGCGACACCTCGTGGTCGGTGCGCGTGCCCAGGCGCCTTCAGGAGCTGCGTCTGGCGCTCACCAAGGCCAGCGACGAGCTCTCCCAGAAGCTGGACCGCTCCCCGACCGTCACGGAACTGGCCACCGTGCTGGGCGTGTCGGAGGAGGACGTGGTCGACGGCCTCGCGGTCGGCAACGCGTACACCGCCTCCTCGCTGGACTCCCCGACCCCGGAGGACGACGGCGGCGAGGGCTCCCTGGCCGACCGCCTCGGCTACGAGGACACGGCGCTGGAGGGCGTGGAGTACCGCGAGTCGCTCAAGCCGCTGCTGGCCAAGCTGCCGCCCCGGGAGCGCCGGATCATCATGCTGCGCTTCTTCGCCAACATGACCCAGTCGCAGATCGGCGAGGAGGTCGGCATCTCGCAGATGCACGTCTCCCGGCTGCTGACCCGGACGCTGGCGCAGCTGCGGGAGGGGCTGATCAACGACTGATCCGCACGGTCCGGCGCGTCCCGCCCGGCGGGGCGCCGGACGTGCGTCGGGCAGCACGGCGCGAAGCCGTGGTGATGTCGACTCCTGGCCGCCGAGGCGCCCTTGCGGGCGTGTCGGCGGCCGCGGTCCGTCCGGGAGCCGTTTCCCGGCCGCGCACGGGGCGGCGGGGCCGGCGGAGTCGTACGGGAGGAGTGGTTCGCCCTACTTGAGTGCGAGCCAGGCGACGGCCGCGACGACCGCGACCAGGACGACGACACCGACGATCAGGCCGGTGCGCGGGCCGGAGGAGGCCTGCTGCTGGGTGCTCTGAGGGGGCGCATCGTCGACGAACGCGCGGAACATCTGGGTGCTGCCGGCGGGGTCGTAGTTGCCCTGCGGGCCCTGGGTGTTAGCCATGGCCCGAGACCCTAGCGAAGACGCTGCCGCCGCCCAAGCGCGGGGCCCCGCACCTGACTTGACGGGAGCCCCCGAGAAGGACGGCCGAAGGGCTCCCGGACGCCGCCGGGGACGCTTCGCGGTCACGGACCTGCGGACCGCACCTCACCTGCGGATTTACATTAGCCAATACTTGCCTTTGCCAACTTTTTGCGCCGCCAGGCCCTGATTTGTTTGCCTGCGGCAACCAACCACCTCTACGGTTGCCCAGAGCAACGAATTCGGGGAGGTGTGATGGCCGAGCAGGCGCAGTACGAAGAACTCGCGCGTCAGCTCAGTGCCGTCGGAGCCGTGAAACGGGACATGGGGCGGATACTGCCACCCCACTGCCCGGCCGGCTCGGCCGCCGTGCTGACCCTGCTCGGCCGCCACGGGGACATGCGCATGAGCAGGCTCGCCGAGCTGCTCGCCGTGGACATGTCGGTGACCAGCCGGCATGTCGCGCACGTCGCCGCGCGCGGCTGGATCGAGCGGATCCCGGACCCCGCGGACAAGCGTTCGCGCATCCTGCGCCTGACGCCCGCGGGGCTCGACCAGCTCGACGAGCTGACCCGGCGCAGCACCCGCCTGCTCAGCGAGCGGCTGAGCGACTGGACCGACGACGAGGTCGGCCAGCTGATCCGGCTGATGACGCGCCTGCGCGACAGCTTCGGCGACTGCCGTTCCGCTCCGGCCCGGCTCCCCGCGCCCGTTGCCCCCGACACCACCCGTACACCCGCAAGCACGTAAGAAAAAGGAAGCCCATGGCAACGACCACACCAGCCGGTGTGCGGGCTCACGCCAAGCACGGGGGAGGCTCCTCCGGCAGCGCTCCGATGACGCACCGGCAGATCATGGAGGCGCTCTCCGGGCTGCTGCTCGGCATGTTCGTGGCGATCCTGTCGTCCACGATCGTCTCCAACGCGCTGCCGCACATCATCGGTGACCTCGGCGGCGGCCAGTCCGCCTACACCTGGGTGGTCACGGCCGCCCTGCTGTCGATGACCGCGGCCACTCCCCTGTGGGGCAAGCTCGCCGACCTCTACAGCAAGAAGGCGCTCGTCCAGATAGCGCTCGTCATCTTCGTCCTGGCGTCGGCCTGCGCGGGCCTGTCGCAGAACCCGGCCATGCTGATCGCCTGCCGTGTGGTGCAGGGCATAGGCACCGGCGGTCTGTCCGCCCTCGCCCAGATCGTCATGGCCGCGATGATCTCGCCCCGCGAGCGCGGCCGTTACTCCGGCTACCTCGGCGCCACCTTCGCCGTGGCCACCGTCGGCGGCCCGCTGCTCGGCGGTGTCATCACCGACACCTCCTGGCTGGGCTGGCGCTGGTGCTTCTACGTCGGCGTGCCCTTCGCGGTGATCGCGCTGATCGTCCTGCAGAAGACCCTGCACCTGCCCGTGGTGAAGCGGGAGGTCAAGGTCGACTGGGGCGGCGCGTTCCTGATCTCCGCCGCCGTGTCGCTGCTGCTGATCTGGGTCACCTTCGCCGGTGACAAGTACGCCTGGCTGTCCTGGCAGACGTACGCGATGGTCGCCGGTTCGATCGCCCTCGGCCTGCTGTTCGTGCTGGTCGAGTCCAAGGCCAGCCAGCCGATCATCCCGCTGCGGCTGTTCCGCAACCGCACCATCACGCTGGCGTCGCTCGCCTCGCTGTTCGTCGGTATCGCGATGTTCAGCGGCACCGTCTTCTTCAGCCAGTACTTCCAGCTCGCCCGGGACAAGTCCCCGACGATGTCGGGCGTCATGACCATCCCGATGATCGGCGGTCTGTTCGTCTCCTCCACCGTCTCCGGGCAGTTCATCACCCGGACAGGCCGGTGGAAGGGCTGGCTGGTCAGCGGTGGCGTGCTGGTGACGGCGGGTCTCGGCCTGCTCGGCACCATCCGCTACGACACGGAGTACTGGAAGACGGCCGTCTTCATGGCCCTGCTGGGTCTCGGCATCGGCATGATGATGCAGAACCTGGTGCTGTGCACGCAGAACCAGGTCGCCCCGAGCGACCTCGGCTCGGCCAGCTCCACGGTCACCTTCTTCCGCTCCCTCGGCGGTGCGGTCGGCGTCTCCGCGCTCGGCGCGGTGATGGCCCACCGGATCACCGACTACGTCAAGGACGGCCTGGCCGATCTCAGCCCGAAGTACGCGGCCGCCCTGTCCGCCTCCGGTTCGAGCGACAGCATCCCGGACATGAACGCGCTGCCGAAGCCGCTGCGCACGGTCATGGAGAGCGCCTACGGGCACGGCATCGCCGACATCTTCCTGATCGCCGCGGCGCTGGCGGCGGTGGCCTTCCTGATCTCGCTGTTCATCAAGGAGGTCCCGCTGCGGACCAAGGGCGGGCTGGCGCAGAACGCCGAGGCCGAGTCGGCGCCGGTGGACCCGGCCGCCGCCCCCGTCGTCGCCGAGGCCCTGCCCTCCGAGGCCGCGGGCGGCTCCGCCGGGGAGCAGGTGCCGAGCTGGGCGACGGCCGCCTCCCCCGCCGGGGACGCCGGGACCGGTCCCGAGGGCACGCAGCAGCCGGCCGCCGTCGCCACGGCGACCCCCGGTGAGCCGGGTGCGGGTGCCGGCGGCGGGATCCCGGTGCACGGCTTCGTCCGAGGCGCGGAGAGCGCGCCGGTGCCGCGGGCCGCGGTCACGCTGATCTCGCTGGCGGGCCGCCAGCTCGGCCGGTCGGTCGCGCAGGCCGACGGCGCCTACACGGTGGACGCGCCGGGTGCGGGCTCCTACGTCCTGATCGCCTCCGCCGACGGCTTCCAGCCGCAGGCGTCCACGGTGGTCGTGGGCGGCGAGCCGGTGGCGTACGACATCCTGCTCAGCGGCACCAGCGGGCTGGGCGGCGTGGTCCGCGCCGCCGGGTCCGGGCTGCCGGTGAAGGACGCCATGGTGATCGTCACCGATGTCCGCGGCGACCTGCTGGCCACCGGGACCACCGGGGACAGCGGCGAGTTCTCCTTCGCCGAACTGGTGCCGGGCGCGGTGACCGTCGCGGTGAACGCCGCCGGGTACCGGCCGCGCGCGCTGCCGGTCGAGGTCGGCGGCACCGGGGTCACCCGGGTCGAGATCGACCTGGAGGCCGGGGCGCAGCTCCAGGGCGTGGTCCGCGCTCCGCACGGTCCCCTCGCGGACGCCAGGGTGACCCTGGTCGACGCGGCGGGCAACGTGGTCGGCACGTCCACCACCGGCGCGGACGGGGCGTACGCCTTCACCGACCTGAACGGCGGTGACTACACCGTCATCGCGACGGGCTACCCGCCCGTGGCGACCGCCCTGACCGTCACCGGACGCGGTGTCGACGACCACGACATCGAGCTCGCCCACCCCGGCGAGTAGCCCCGGGCCAGGGTGCCCATGAGGCCCGGGCGGGATCCCGGGTCACGGTCCGGCCCGTGGCGGGGCGCGCTCCGAGGGGAGTCGCGCCGCGCCGCGGGCCGGTCGCTTTCCGACCATTTGGCAAGGCTGTGCAGGGAGAAAACGGGATGGGACTGACCGCGAGGATCCGCACCCGCGACGGATGGGCCGTGTCGCACGCGGTCGTCACGATGACCGACATGACGGGCTCGCAGGTGCTGCGGGCCGAGGCCGACGCGGAGGGCGCCGTACGGGAGACGACGGCGCTGGCACCGGGCGCGTACACGGTGATCGTCACGGCGGTCGGGTACGCGCCCGCGGCCTCCAGCGCGATCGTCACCGCGAGCGGCCGGGCCGAGGTCGGCACGGTGACGCTGGCCCGGCAGGGCGGCACCGAACTGCCCCCGCCGGGACCGTGGACCATCGACCCGGCGCACTCCTCGGTCGCCGCGGTCGCCCAGCACCTGGGGATCTCCAGCGTGCACGGCCGGTTCACGGACTTCGCCGGCACCGTCGAGATCGCCCCCGACGACGTCACCAAGTCCCGGGTGGAGGCGGTCATCCGTGCCGGCTCCATCGACACCGGCAACGGCATGCGCGACAGCCACCTGAAGTCCGCGGACTTCCTGGACGTCGAGCGGCATCCGCAGATCACCTACCGCTCCACCGGTGTGACCGCCGCCGGCTCCGACCGCTGGACCGTCCACGGCGAGCTGGGCATGCGCGGCGTGGTCCGCCCGGTCGACCTCGACCTCGCCTACCTCGGCACCGGCGCCGACCCCTGGGGCGGCACCCGCGCGGCCTTCCGCGCGACGACCGAACTGCGCCGCGAGGACTTCGCCATGAACTACAACCAGGTCCTTCAGGCCGGCATCGCGGCCATCGGCACCACCCTGCGGGTCGAACTGGACATCCAGGCGGTCCAGGGCAGCGCACTCCCCGCGGCGTAGTCGGCGTGATCCACCGCACCCGCGTCCCGCCCTACCGGCCGCCCGCCGGGGGGCGGCCCTGGTCCGTGACGCGGGAGACCAGGTCGGCGGCCAGGTCGCGGAGCTTGGTGTTGCGGTGCTGGGAGACACGGCGCAGCCGCTCCAGGGCCCGGCCCGCGTCGACCCGTTCCCGTGCCATCAGGACGCCGATCGCCTGGTCGATGACGCCGCGGGACAGCAGCGCCGTGCGCACGTCGGGCACGGCGGCCCGGTCGCGTTCGAGGCGCAGGGAGAGGTCGACGGCGTCCGCGGCGCGGGCGGCGAAGGTACGGGCCTCGTGCCGCCCCGCCCCGAGCGCGTCGGGCTCGGCGCCGTAGAAGTTGATCGCGGCGCCCGTCTCGCCGGTCACGACGAGCGGGAGCGCCAGGACGCACCGCACCCCGACGGACAGCGCGTACGGCGTGTACGCGGGCCAGCGGGTCTCGGCGGCCAGGTCGGGCGCGTACTGCTCGACGGCGGTCTCGGCGGCGGTGACACAGGGGCCGTCGCCGTTCTCGTACTGGCGCAGGTCGAGGCCGCCGGGCAGGCCGCCGCTGCCCGCCAGGGTCAGCAGCCGGTCGTCGCGGCGGACGGTGATGCTGCACGCGGCGGCGCCGGGCACGTCCTCGACCGCACGGTCGGTCAGATCACGCAGCAGCGTGTCGAGACCGCCGCTGCGTACGATCGCCCGCTCCAGCGGGTCAGGGGTCGTCTCGGGGCTCATGGGGTTGCGTTTGTCCCCCTGCCGCCGATCAACTCATGGTCGCTCATGTGGCGTTGTTCGCATCGACGATCCGGCGGGCAAGGTCGCGCAGCTTGACGTTCTCCCGCTGCGAGGCGCGCACCAGGCTGTCGAAGGCCTCCGCCGCGTCGATGTTCAGGCGCTCCATGAGGATGCCGGTGGCCTGGCCGATCAGGTCCCTGGTGCGCATCGCCTCGGTGAGCTGCTCGCGCACGGTCACCGAGTCCAGGGCGAGGCTGACATGGGCGGTGAACAGCCGTCCGACGCGTGTGGCGGCGTCGTCGAAGACGCCCGGCTTGCGGGCGTAGACGGTGAGCACGGTCAGCCGCCGCTTGTCGGCGCGCAGCCGCAGCGCGAGCGCGGAGCGCAGGCCCAGGCCGGCCAGCGACGCGCCGCCGTCCTCGGCCTCACTGTCCGTCAGGTGCACGACGGGCGCATGCCACAGGTGATCCCAGTACGGCTCCGGACCACCCCCGTCGGCGTCACCGGACGCCTCGGCGGTGCGCACGACCTCGTCGGTCCAGGCGACCGCGCTGCGGCCGCTGCCGCGCTCCAGCACCGAGATGCCCGCGTGCTCGGCGCCCGGCAGCAGGCCCACGGCGAGCCGTACGGCGGTGCGCATGGTGCTGTGCGGGGTGGCCGTGTCGTGGAGTTGCTGAGCCGCCGTCGTCAGTGCTTCGGCCAGCTCAAGGTCCCCCGGAAAACGGGGCAATTCAGAAAAGTCGGACGCAGGCACCACGAACCTCTTCGGCATGCACGGCCACACGGCCATGCGCAGGAGAGCTCCGCAGCACATTCCCGACTGCGAGCACAGGACGAACAGAACTTTATCTCGTCCCTGACAGCAGGTTCCGCCTGGTTGACGCTCGGCCGCTGTCCCCGAGCCGACGTCGAAGACGCCGTCGGCGCGGGGCAGCGCCTAGGCTGCGGGTATGGCACCGGACATCGCGACCAACACCCGCGTCTCGCTGGATGAGCTGCTGGACTTCGTACGCCCCCGCCACCGCGCCCTGCTGCTGACCCGGCGCTCCGACGGCAGCCCGCAGGCCTCACCGCTGACCTGCGGAGTCGACGACTCGGGGCGGATCGTGGTCTCCACCTACCCGGAGCGGGCCAAGACCCGCAACGCCAAGCGGGACGAGCGGGTCGGCATCGTCGTGCTGAGCGACGAGTGGAACGGGCCGTGGGTGCAGATCGACGGCACGGCCGAGGTGATCGACGCGCCGGACTCCGTGGAACCCCTGGTGGAGTACTACCGCAACATCGCGGGCGAGCACCCGGACTGGGACGAGTACCGGGAGGCGATGGTCCGGCAGGACAAGTCGATCATCCGCATCACTCCGCGGCGCTGGGGTCCGGTGGCGACGGGCGGCTTCCCGCCCCGTCTCGCGCCGCGCGACGCGTAGTCGGCCGCACGCGTAACCGGCGGGCGGGCGCGGTCGGCCGCACGAGTAGGGGGCGGCGGGCGTGGTCAGCCATGCGGGTGGACAGTCGCGGGCGCGGTCAGCCACACGCGCCGGTCAGCCACGGGCGCGCCTGGCCACCCGTGTGGTCAGCCGCGGGCGACCATCGCCTCGATGCCGGCGACCAGCAGGTCCAGGGCGAAGGCGAAGTCGCGGTCCAGCATCTCCCCGACCGTGTCGCCGCCGCGGGCCGCCATGAGGATCGCGGACTCCCGGAGCACCTCCGCGGCGTCCGGGGCGCGGGTCGCCGCGCTCATCGCGTGCCGGAAGTAGTCGTCCGGGGCCATGCCCGCCTCGGCGCAGCGGGCCACGAAGTGGCCCTCGATCGTGCCGTAGCCGTACACGAACTGGAGGACGGCGGAGATCGCCCCCGCGAGCCGCTGCTCGGGCAGCCCGGTACGGCGGATGATCCGCTGCACCGTGCCCGAGAAGGCGAGCGAGTTCGGGCCGATGTTGAGGAACGTCCCGGCGAGCGGCGACAGCCACGGGTGGCGCACCAGCAGCGCCCGGTACTCGGTGGCGAGCCGGCGCAACTGCTCGCGCCAGTCGGCCTCCTCGTCCGGCTCGGGCAGCCGCAGCTCGCCGAAGGCGGCGTCGAGGGCGAGTTCGAGCAGGTCGTCCTTGGTGTCGACGTACCAGTACACGGACATGGCCGTCACGTTCAGCTCGGTGGCGAGCCGGCGCATCGAGAACTTCGCCAGCCCCTCCGCGTCCAGCAGCCGCACCGTGGCCCCGGTGATCCGCTCCCGGTCGAGACCGGACGGCTGCCCGCCGCGCCCGCCGCGGGGTGCCTTGCCCTCCAGCCAGACGCTGGTCCGCGCCGCGCCCTTGGCCCCCTGGGCTGCCTTCACCATGGCGCACCTTCCTCGAACTCCTGAACCGCCGGCCGTACCGGCGCGCCCGCGGGGCGCGCGGGGCGGTGCCGCACGAGGGGCCCTAGTGGGCCACCACCAACCCCGAGTCTGCCCGCTCGGCCCGGCGGAGCAACGCGGCGGCCAGCAGGCCGCCGAGCAGCACGGCCGCCGCGCCCACCAGCTGGCTGGTCCCGAGCCCGGCGGAGAACGCGTCGGTCACCTGCTTCCGCTCCGCGGCCGACCCCGCCGCGGCCAGGGCAACGGGCAGGGACACCGCCGCGAACCGGGAGTTGAGCACCGCCCCGAGGACGGCCACCCCGAGCCCGTTGCCGAACTCCGCCAGCGTGCCGTTGATGCCCGCCCCGACACCCGCCTTGGCCGGCGGTATCGCGCTCATGATGGCGTGGGCCATGGCCGGGTTGGCGATCGCGCAGCCCGCGCCGATGAGCAGCAGCCCCAGCAGGGTGCCGCCGTACCCGCCGGAGGCGAGCGTGGCGATCGACACCAGCCCGCCGGACATCAGCACCATGCCGAGACCGACCGCCGCCGGGGTGCCCAGCCGCGTGGTCCACCGGGCCGCGAGTCCGGTGAAGTTCAGCGCCACCACCGCCAGGGCCAGCGGCGCGGTGCGCAGTCCGGCCTCCAGGGGGCCGTAGCCGAGGACGAACTGAAGGTGCTGGGTGAGCAGGAACAGCGCGCCGCCCATGCCGAAGGTGATCAGCACCGCCCCGGCGACCGCGCCCGTGAAGCGGCGGTCGCGGAAGAAGTGCATGTCGAGCATGGGGTACGGGATCCGGTTCTCGTAGAACGCGAAGAGGGCCAGGACCACCACCGCCACGGCCGCCGCGACCAGCACCCGCGTCGCCGTCCAGCCGTGCGCGGGGCCCGAGATGATCGCGTACACCAGTGAGGTCATGCCGACCGTGGACAGCAGCGCGCCGAGCAGGTCGGGCCGGTCGCCTCGGGGGTTCCTGGACTCCGGGACGAGGACGAGGACCGCGACCAGGCCCAGCAGGGCGACCGGCAGGTTGATCAGGAAGATCGCGCCCCACCAGAAGTGGTTCAGCATGAAGCCGCCGATCAGCGGGCCGATCGCGAAGCCGAGGGCGTTGACCGCGCTCCAGATGCCGATGGCCTTGGGGTGCTCGTCCGGAGTGAAGATCTGCATCGCCACGGCGAGCGTGGTGGTCAACAGCAGCGCGCCGCCGACGCCCATGCCCGCGCGGGCGGCGATCAACTGCCCGGTGGAGTCGGCGAGCGCGGCGGCCAGTGAACCGAGGCCGAACAGGGCCAGCCCCGCCACCAGCATCTTCTTGCGGCCGTACCGGTCGGCGGCGCTGCCCGCGGTCAGCAGCAGCCCGGACTGCACGAGCGAGTACGCGTTGATCATCCACTGGATGTCGGAGGTGGCCGCGCGCAGCTCACGGGTGAGGGACGGGATCGCGACGTTCAGGACGGTGTTGTCCAGCAGCACGGTGAGCTGGGCGAGGCAGATGACGCCGAGGATCAGCCAGCGCTGGGGGTGGCCCTGGGCGGCCGGGGAGGAGGTCTGCTCCGGCGAGGTCGTCGACATGCTATACACCGTATAGGGCCGTCTGCGCGACGTTCCAGCGGCGCGGGAGGCAACGCACAGACGGCAACGGCGGGGCGGCGAACGGGTCTCTACAGCGCGGCGGAGGGGCCTCAACGACGCGGCGGACGGGCCTCAACGGCGCGGAGCGGGGCGTCCCCTCACGCGGCGGGCTTGATCAGGTAACCGGCCCCCCGCCGGGTGTGGATCATCGGTTCCCGGCCGGCGTCGATCTTGCGCCGCAGGTAGGAGATGTACAGCTCGACGACGTTGGCCTGCCCGCCGAAGTCGTACGACCAGACACGGTCCAGGATCTGCGCCTTGCTGAGCACGCGCCGCGGGTTGCGCATCAGGAAGCGCAGCAGCTCGAACTCGGTGGCGGTGAGGTGGATGTCCTCCCCTCCCCGCGACACCTCGTGGCTGTCCTCGTCGAGGCTGAGGTCGCCGACCACGAGCACGGAGGCGGAACGCCGGTCGGCGGCGCCCGAGCGCCGGATCAGCCCGCGCAGCCGCGCCACGACCTCCTCCACTCCGAACGGCTTGGTGACGCAGTCGTCCCCGCCCGCGGTCAGCCCGGCGACACGGTCCTCGGCGGCGTCCTTGGCGGTCAGGAAGAGGACGGGCACGCCGGGCAGTTCGCCGCGCAGCCGGCCCAGGACGGTGAGCCCGTCCATGTCGGGCAGGGTCATGGACAGGACGACGGCGTCGGGCCTGAACTCGCGCCCGGTCCGGACGGCGCCCTGCCCGTCCCGCGCGCTGCGGATCTGCCAGCCCTCGTAGCGCAGGGCCATGGACAGCAGATCGGTGATCGACTGCTCGTCGTCCACCACAAGCACCCGGACGGGGCTCCCGTCCGGCCTCAGCAGTTCGGTGTGCCCCTGGGGCGAGATCGTGGTCATGGGGACACCCTTCAGGGGGCCTCTGAGAGCAGACTTTCACCTGTCTGTGATTTCTCTGAGAAACCCACAGGCGGCTCTCAGGAAGAGCCTGGGAGACACATGTCCCGACCGCGGCGCCCCCGATGCCCCCGGCGGCCCGGAAGTCCCCTTCGTGGCACGGCACTTCCGTCCCGCAGGCTTCAGAACAAGCCGTCCTGCAGCCCGTTCTCCGCATCTGCCGGATTCCGCAACTCCCGTACGGGCACGGTGAGTGCGACGCTCCGGGCGGGCCGCAGCTCCCAGCCGGCCATCAGCCGGGTGTCGAGCACGACGACCCCGCCGCCGGCGGCCAGGTGCAGATCGGGACCGGCGGCCGCGACCAGCTCGCCGCTCACCACCCCGCCCGCGACGAGTTCGGTCACCACGCCCACGGCGGCCGGCAGACCGTTCAGCCCGAAGATCCCGGCGTGGTCGACGGGCCGGAAGGGCTCCCGCTCCAGCGACTCCGGCCAGCCGCCGAGCGCGGTGGCCCGCGCGTGCAGTTCTTCGACCTCTACGGCCCGCTCCGCCTCGGTCACCGGCAGCGCGGACCGTACGGCCCGCTTCTCGGCGTACGGAATCCGGTCCGGGACCCCGAGCGCGGCGCGCAGCAGCTCCTCGGTTCGCCGCGCCGCCATGAGCGGACCCGCGCCGAGCCAGCTGAAGCAGACGGCCCCCTGCTCGAGCAGCCGCGCCGAGCCGCGCTCGACGGCCGTGATCCCGGCCTTGACCATGCCGGGCCCGAACCACGCCAGATATACGTGGTAGGGCCGGGGGTCGTCCGCGAACGTGTCCGCGGCCACGGAGTGCGCCCGGTCCAGCCGAGCACATTCCTCGCACCGCGCTCCCGCGCTCCGCCCCGGCACCGCCGCCCGGAGCGGACACGCGTGCCCTCGTGCTCCCACGCATGTCCGTACTCCCCCTTCCACGACCTCGAAGGCCACCCGCTTTCCCCAGGGCAGCGCACTCGGCCGGCCGCCGTCCCACACCAGCACAGGACCGTCCGCGGACCACCGCAGCCCCGAGCACTTCCACACCCGCGTCATCCCTCACGAGATTACGGCGCCCCACTGACAACGCCCCGGCTGCGGGCGCGGACCGCCCGGCGGTCCTCGCGACGGACGTCCCGCGGTCAGTCGCCTGCCGGTCAGCCGTCGTCGGACGGTCAGTCGTCATCGGACGGTCAGTCGTCGTCGGACGGTCAGTCGTCGTCGGACGGCCCACGGCGGCCGTAGAAGTCCTCCCATGCCTGCCGCTGGATCTCGTCGGCGTCCGCGAGGAGCTTGTCCAGGGGTTGCGCGGCCTCCGCGGGGGCGGGGGGAATCCGCGTGAGCTTGTCGTAGAGGTACTCGCAGGCTTCGGCTTCGGTGCCGAAGCGCCGCAAGACACTGTCCTGGGAGCGTTGGCGCAGGCCGACGATCCAGGCATCCGCCTCACGGCGCAGGAAGTAGTAGGCGTCCGGCTGCACGGGGACGTCGTGGACGCCGGCGATGTCGTAGAACGCCTCGGGCACGTCCGCTTCGCGGAGTCTTTCGACGAGCTCTGCGCTGTCCATGGGGTTCGTGCGGGTCAGGTCACCGGCAAGGCGTCCAGGTACTTCGCGTTGACGAGGTCGGAGACCGACGTTTTCGTCACGTACTGGAGACCGAGGCCGGGCTGGCCGAACCAGGGCCTGATCGGGCCCGCCTCGACGGTGAACGGCCTGCGGACCCTGTACAGGTGGTAACTGTACGGATAGCTGTTGACGTAGGTGTCGAGGTTGCTCGGCGGAATCGCGCGCTTGGCGAACGGCGTGCCAGCCGGCGCGAGGAAGTTGCCGAAACCGCTGCCGAAGAGGTCGACCAACTGGCCCTTGCGAAGCGTCAGGGGACGCTCGTCCGGCTTGCCGTTCTTCAACACGAAACCGTTGTTGTCGGGATACCACCAACCCGACTTGCCCGACTGGGGATCCGTCTGCCAGTAGCAGCCGAGGAACCAGTACGCCGAGGTGTGGTCGGTGCGCTGATAGCCCCTCAGCATCCGGCCGAGGGCCCCGCTCTGGGGGAGGTACTTCGGTCCCAGGCGCCAGTCGCCGAGGTAGTAGCGCTGGAATTCCGTCTGCGGGGCGGTGTTGGTTCCACGGCTGCGATGCGTGGTCGGGCAGTGCGCGGCGTTCCTGCCACGGACTTGGTCGGCCTGGGCCGTGGCAGGTGAGATGCCGATCAGCAGGAGGAGCGATGCGAGGGCGCTCCCCACCAGAGCGCGCAGTACGCGCATGCGGTGTCCCTTCTCTGCCGGCGCCGACGAGGCGCCGTGTGAGGGCAGGCAGCCGATACGGTGACCGGCCACCGGCGTCATCGTGATGCGGGGCTCATTTCATGCGCGGCACGCGCTTCCCGGGGCGAAGGCATCGCGAACGGTCACCCGAACCGACGAGCACAATCCCTCGGACAGCCGAACACCGGAGACGGCCGAGGTGGTGCGATCATGCCGACGACGCGCACTGCGAGTGGCTAGGCTCCGGCCATGGGAGCAGCGCGGTCGGGTGAGCCCGCGGGCAGACGGAGCTTCGGGAGCCGATGGCAGGCGGTCCGCGGCGGACTGGTCGTACGGCCGTGGGTGTTCTTCAGCTGGCTCGTCCTCGCCGCCTTGGTGCCGGCGGCGCAGCACTGGGTGCCCCAGCCGTGGTCGGCGGCCGCCTATCCGATCGCCTTGATCGTCGCCCTGTGGCTCCTCAACCGGTCAGCGCCCAGGAACTGAGCCCACCGGTTGCGGTCGGGCATACGGTCCAGACAAACGCCAGAGGCCCTGTGGATCACTCCACAGGGCCTCTGATCAACTGTGCACTCGGCAGGATTCGAACCTGCAACCTTCTGATCCGTAGGCGGGTGCGCCGCTCCGATGGACCATGCGGAGACCTCGCTCCGCACGAGGTGAGCGACGCGGGGGACGCGCCATCGGTACGCCGTCGTGCGTTGTTGTACGCCGGTGTTGATGTCAGCGGTTGATGTCAGCCCACATGCTCGGGAGCTGCGGTTTCGTCCGTGAATCCGTGCGCCGCGGGTCCCGTTGCCCGCTGAGCGAGCCACCCTGACACCCTCGGTCCACCGTTCACGGCGACCCCCTGCTGAACCGTCCGAACATGCCGGAAACCGTGGCGCAGGTAGTACGTCTGCAAGCCGGTGTTCGTCGTCCAGGCGTCCAGTCGGAGCCACTCGGCACCCGCCCGATAGCCACGGTCCCCAGCCCAGTCGAGCAACCGGCCGCCAAGGTCCTGACCGGCATGCGTCCGCGCCACGGTCAGCTTGTTGATGAACAGAGAGGGGGCCCGTAGCTCGTCTGCGGTCCACAGTCCCTCTTCCGCCACCGGGGTCAACGTGATCGTGGCCGCCGTGGCGTCGCCATCGCGCACCATGAATACCTCTCCCGCCTCGATGGTGGCGAGCAGCTTGTCAGCCGGGTAAGGGCGCTGCCACTGGTCTGTGCCGAGACGAGACAGCCAAGCTGCCGCCTCCTGACGGAAGGTGAGCAGCTTGGCCAGGTCGCGCGGTTGCGCTGAGCAGATTCTCACTGAGGCTCGTTCTCTTCCCGGCCGGACAGGGTGCCGATCTCGTAGTTCATTTGGTTCAGGTCTCCCCGGAAGGTGGTGACCGTGCACCGGATCGGCTGTTCCTCCGAGTAGCCGGTACGCGTCCAGAGCAGCACGGGCACTCCGGCGCCGATCTCCAAGAGGCGTGCCTCTTCGGGTGTCGGCATTCGTGCCGCGATCTCATCGAAGTAGCCCACCTGCTCGATCCCGTGCGAGGCGAGATACCGGGTGGTCCCCTCTTCGATGTCGCCCGGCTCAGCGAGCCGTGGGGACCGCTCTACAAGCCACCCCGGATACCAGGTGGCTTGAGTCGACCACGGCACGTCATCGACGTACCGGTGGCAGAACCGCAGAACCGTGGTGGACCCCGCGTCGACCTTCA
This sequence comes from Streptomyces sp. NPDC088817, assembly GCF_044750345.1. NCBI lineage: Bacteria > Bacillati > Actinomycetota > Actinomycetes > Kitasatosporales > Streptomycetaceae > Streptomyces > Streptomyces sp. NPDC088817. The sequence goes on along the minus strand of NZ_JBIVJN010000016.1, from coordinate 123,136 downwards.
GCCGCTCCGCGACATCCGCGGATGCCGGGGTCATCTCGACTCGGAACGTCTGATGCGGTCGACGGCCGGCGTTCGTCACGTCCGTGCGGTACGCGTCACCGTTCTGCGGGAAGTCCAGGTTCTCGAACCGGGACGCGTTGAGCTTGAACACCTCGTGCGACCGGACCTCGTAGCCCAACCCCTGGCTAGACGAAACGAGACCCTGGCTGACCAGGAGACTTAGCCCGTTTCGCACAGTGTTCCTCGAAGCGTCAAAGCGCTTCATCAGGTCGCTCTCAGACGGCAACCGCGCGCCAGGCGCGTACGTGCCGCTGTCGATCTCTCGGCGCAGGGCATCGGCCACCTGCCGGTACTTCGGCTGCTTGCTCATGCCCCCATCATGACTCACTCGCTCAACTTGTTGGTACATGTGGGCCCCAATCCCTTGACGACTCACTGTCCGTCGGTGCAGCATCACTACATCAGCTTGTACCAACAAGTTGAGCAAGCGGAGCAATTCCCTTGAGTTGCTTTCGCTTGCGCTGATGCATAGGGCGGGGACGCTGCAATCCCGCTAAAGGCCAGGTGGAACAGGGCTTCGGCCCGTACTGGCGAGGTGGCCCGGTGACCGCGAGCAACGGCCGGAGGGTGGGGCTTAAGGCCCCCTTGCAGCCGTCCTGTCCCTCTGACCTCCAGGAGACCTGATGCATCAACGAAGACCTTGGGCGCCGCCGGTAAGGACTGGCCGGCGGCGCCGTGCGGTAGCTCGGTCCGTTCCGGTTCGCAGCACGGTTGCTGCGCCGACTGCCTCTCTCGCCCGTCCGTTTCCGCGCGCTGCGTGAGGACGTACGGGCGAGAGCGCGGGGAGTCGGAACCGACTTCAACGGCGCGCGGCTCCCGGGTGGCACCCCGGGAGCCGCTGTTCGGGCCGTTCCTATGCGAGAGGAACACGACCCAATGGAACACATCGTCACTGTTCAGGACGCTGTTACCGCGTTCGCCGACTTCATGGAGCCGACGGCCGCGGAGCTGGACGCGATCGAGCTGGAGATGCCCGTGATCCTCGCGGACGTCGACCTGCTGGACGCGCAGATCATCACGTTGGACCGCACGCCGTCCGAGCTGGACGCCCGCCGCATCCGCCGCGCCCGCCGCCGGGCGCTCGCCGCCCGCGTGGCCCTGCTCAACCGCACGGCCGGCGCGAGCCTGCCCGGGGGTGCCGCGTGAGCGACACCGACCGGAACCTGACCGCGGCGCACGCCGAGGTGAAGGCGGAGATCGCGCGGACCGACAGCAAGACCGGGCTGCTTTTGGCGTTCGTCGGCGCGGTGCTGGCCGGCGCCTGGACGGTCGCCCGCGACCTGCCCCTGACCCTGTCGGCCGCCATCGTCGGCGGGGGCGGCCTGGCGGTGCTGGTCGCCGCGGCCGGGATGCTGCTGCGCTCGGTGCGCCCGAACCTGGGAGGCCGGCACGGTTTCCCGCTGTGGGCCACCCTCACCCCCGACGAGATCACCACCAACCTCAACGACGGGGATCTCGCGGCAGACGTTGCCGGCCTGTCGCGGCTGGCCGTCGCCAAGTTCACCTGCCTGCGCCGCGCGGTCGACCTCACCTACACCGGCGGGGCCCTGCTCATCCTCGCCGTCCTGCTCACCGCGGGGGGTGCGCTGTGAGGGAGCAGGAGAAGCCGCGGGAGTTCACCGCGCAGATGTCCGTGCGGGACGGCCGCTGGTGCCTGTACGTCGTGCTGCTCGGCACGACGGAGCCGTGGCCCGAGTTCGCGTTCAGCCGGCGCCGGCCGGTGCCGACGCTCACGGAGCGTTCACGGGCGCTCAGCGTCCTCGGGTTCGAACCGGTCGCGGGCGGTGAGTGGGCGTGGTCGGAGGACAGCAAGATTCCCGACGACCCCGCCACTGCGGTCATTCTGATTGCTGCGATCCGGGTGCGTTCACGGGCGGAGGTGGCCGCGTGAACGCCGCTCATATCCGTTCAGCCGAGCGCGCCCTGTCCGTCGGCACGTGGCTCATCGTGGCCGGGGCGGTGCTCTACTCGGTGCTCACCGTGACGCCGCTCGCGGCCGCTCACACCCCGGCGAAGTGGTCGTGGACCGCGCCGATTCTCCCGCTGGTCGTGGACGCGGCGGTCGTCATCGTGGTCCGCCTGGACGCCGTTCTCGCCCGGCTGGGCGGCCACGGCGGCCGGTGGCCCGTCGTGCTGCGGTGGATGACCGGCTGTATGACCCTCGCCCTGAACGTCGCTGACTCCGCGCTGAAGAACGACCTGGTAGGCGTGGCTGTCCATGCCGTGGCGCCGCTCCTGCTGATCGTGACGGCAGAGACCGGGCTCGCCTACCGGCGTGCCATCGCCGCGGCGGTGAACGCGCTGGAGGAGAAGCAGCGGGCCGAGCGAGAGCAGCGCGAGCGCGCTGTGGCTGAGCGGCGTGAGGACGCCGCGCGGCGGGCGCGGGAGGAGCGCGAGCACGCCGCCGCTTTGGCCCGTGAACAGCGTGAGCATGAAGCCCGCATGGCCCGTGAACAGGCCGAGCGGGAAGACCGCGCACGCCGTGAGGAACGCGAACGTGAGCAGGCGCGCGAGCGCGCGGAGCAGGAGGAGCGTGAACGCCGCGAGCGCGAGCGTGAACAGCTCCAGCGCGAGCGTGAACGCCGTGAGCGGGAGGCCGCCGAACGCGTCGCGCGGGAGCAGCGGCAGCGGGAGGAGCGGGCCGCGCGTGAACGCGCCGCTCTGCTGTCCGCCGGCCCCGCCACGGAGAAGCTGACCGAGGACCGGGCCCGGGCCGTCGTGCACGCCGCCTACGTCGAGGGTCTGCCGGTGCGGGCTGCGGCGGAGCTGTGCGGCTGGTCGGTGGGCTGGGTCAACGCCCGCTACGCCGAACACCGCTCCCCGGCCACCGGTGGGGCTGAACTGACCGTCGTAGGCCGCTGATGGCCGCGATACCCGTCTATCCCTGGCGGCTCGCCCCGGACGGCCTGGCCACCCTGCGCCAACTGCGCGCGCCGGCGACGCGGCCCGCTCGTCGCGCACCTCTACCGGGTCGACCTGGCCAAGCCGGTCCGGCCCATGACGGACGCGAAGCGGGCGGCGCTGGCAAAGGCCAACGCCGCCCGCCGCGTCTGCCCTGCCTGCCGGCGCGATGCGGGCTACGTGATCCCCGCCTCGCTCGGCATGTGCGTGACCTGTGCCTTCCCCGACACCTCTACCTGTTCGCTCGATGACACCCCGAGGAGGGGCTGACGTGGGTAAGCCCGACACCCGCCGTCTGGACCGCGCCATTCAGGAGACCAACCGCAAGCTGGACGCCGTGCGCGAGCGGGAGATGTGGCCGCTCGACGGCCGCGAGCGGCGCGCGATCCTCGCGGCCATGGCCGGCGGCTCCTACCGCGTCGCCAGGGGCCGTAGCACCGGCCGCGCCGACCGCCGGTTGGAGACCACGTGGAACGCGGCTGAGACGCGGCTGACCGCCGAGATCACCGCGCTGGAGACCGAGCGGCAGCGGGTCGTGAACGAGGCCGCCGCCGCCAAGGCCGCCAAGAAGTCCTCCGGTTGGTGGTGAGCGTGGGCCGTACCGGTCCTGCTACCTCCCCGGACGACCCGTCCCAGCTCAGCCGTGCGAAGCGCGCCCGGCGCGCCCCCGGCCTCTCCTTCCCTTCTCTGCCCCCGTCGGGGCAGTCAGGAGACCTTCCCTCATGACCGAACTCGCAACGGAGACCATCGACGTGGGAACCATCCACCACCTCGACGACCACCGGGCCACCCGCACCACCGGGGCACCGGTCGACCTCACCAAGCCGTCCCTCGTGTCCGTCCCCACGGGTCCGGACACGCCCGCGAACGGTGAGGCCGTCGACCGGCCGGACAACCCCCTGGTGGACTGGCTCACCGTCCCGGACGCGCCCGTGCTGCCCATGTGGGCGCGCTCGCGTACGTCTGTGATCGCCCACGTCCACGCGTTCGGACGCCTCACCTGGTGGCACGCCCGCTACCACGGCTTCCGTACCCCGAAGTACCTGGTGAAGACGGTTCTGTTGGCCGCGCGCGGCTTCTACCGGGCCGCGGCCGGTCTGTGGCCGACGCTGGCCGCGCACGACCACACCGCGACGGTCAAGGCCCTGCGCGCGCAGGTCAAGGCCCGGCCCGAAGACGTTGACCTGGCCGTTCGGTTGCAGGTCGCGCACTACGCCCGCACCCAGACGAGGCGCTGGCGGTTCGGAGCCGCCGCCGCCGGTGTCACCGCCGCGGCCGTGGGCGTCGCGCTGGCGCCCCCGCTGCTTCAAGCGGGTATCGCTGCCGCCGTGGTCACGCCGCTGGCCTACCTGGGCCGCGGCAAGGAGACCCGTCTTCTGGACCAGGCGGCGCCGCCGCTGAAGGTGGACATGTCCGCGCAGCAGCTCAACGACGCGCTCAGGGCCGCCGGCCTCCTCAAAAGCGGCAGCGGCAAGGACGAAAAGGACCTTCCGAAGGTTCACTGCACGATGGGTCCGGTCCGGGACGGCCGCGGCTGGGCCGTGATCTTCGACCTGCCCCGCGGTGGCGGCAAGACCGCCTCCGACGTGCTCGCCAAGCGTGAAGTCATCGCGCAGGAACTCGGGGTGGATGAGATCCAGGTCATCATGTCCCGCGTCCGCGCGGCCAAGGGCGGCAACGCCGGCCGCGTCTCGATGTGGGTCGCCGACGACGACCCCTATCTCGGCACGCCGAACCCGTCCCCGCTGGAGAAGGCAGAGAAGTTCTCCATCTGGGATGCGGTGCCCTTCGGGCAGGACGCGCGCGGCAACCGCATCGACGTGCCGGTCATGTGGCAGTCGATGTTCTTCGGCGGCCTGCCCCGGCGGGGCAAGACGTTCACACAGCGGCTGCTCACCGCGGCCGGCCTGCTGGACGCCTACGTGCGCCACTACATCGCCGACGGCAAGGGCGGCGCCGACTGGATGCCCACGAAGGCCGTCGCCCACCGCCTGATCATGGGCGCGGAGGACGACGCGATCGAAGCGCTGAAGGCCATGCTGCAAGAGCTGCTGGCAGAGATGGAACGCCGGTTCGCGCTGCTGCGGGACCTGCCGACGTCGGTGTGCCCGGAAGGCAAGCTCACCCCGGACATCATGGTCAAGTACAACCTGCCGGTCATCTTCGTGACCATCGACGAGTTGCAGGAGTACTTCACCGCCATGGAGCGGGACGACCGGGAGCAGGTCATCAACGACCTGTGCCGGATCGCCCGCCGCGGTCCGGCCGCCGGGTTCATCTCCAACTTCGCCTCCCAGCGCCCCGACGCGGAGTCCGTGCCGCCGAAGCTGCGGGAGATCATCACCATCCGCTACTCCACGCAGGTCGTCGACCGCACCAGCTCCGACATGGTGCTGGGCAAGGGCAAGGCCGCGCAGGGCGCCGACGCGTCCGTGCTGTCCGAGGACCACAAGGGCGTCGGCGTGCTGGTCACCGGGCCCGCCTCCTACGTGACCGTGCGCGCCGACTACCTCGACGGGCCCACGTTCGCCGCCCTGTGCCGCAAGGGCCGCGCCCTGCGCGAAGCCGCCGGACAGCTCACCGGAGACGCCGCCGGGGACGTGACCGCCGCCGCGGACGCCGCCGGGCTGACCGTGCCCGCGATCGTCTCCGACGTGCTGGAGGTCATGCGGCACTCCCCGCGCATGTTCACCACCGACCTGCTCGCCGGTCTCGTCAACCTCGACGAGGACGTCTACGGCGACTTCAACGCCGAACGCCTCGCCTCCGAACTGGAGGCCGCCGGCGTGAAGCGGACCAGCAAGCAGGTCAAGATCAGCGGCGCGAACGGAGCCGGATACCAGCGGCGCGACATCGAAGCCGCCGTGCCCGCCGAGATCCTCCTCAGCGCCGGCAGGTAAAGGGCCCCCCTACCTCACCCCCTCCCGGCGCCCCCTCCACCCCGCCGCGAACGGCGTTCCGCGAGGGCTGCGGAGTAGAGGGGGATCTTTACCCCGGTAAGGGGGGAGGTAGAGGGCCCTGACCTGCAAGGTAAGGCCGGTAAAGGGGGCCGCCGCCCCCTCGCCGGACCACTCCATAGCCCCCTTTCAGGGGGTGCCCCTGCCTCCCCGACCGAGCACCGGAAGGGATCCCGCATGTCCCCCGAGATCACCCCCAGCACGAGCCAGCCGGACGCCCGGATGACCGACGACCAGGCCGCGGCCGAGGCACGGCGGATCATCGCCGACGCGTACCGGCCCGCACCCGAGGTGCCGACCTCGTACCGCGACACCAGCCCCCTGCCCGCCTACGGCAGCACGCCCCCGGTCCCTCAGCCGGACAACCGGATCGTCCCCGCCTGGGCCGCCGGGACCGCCGTCGCCGGGATCGGCGTCGGTGCCGCGTGCGTCGGCGTCGGGTGCGGTGTCTGGCTCGCCTGCCAGGGATTCGCTGCCGTGTCCCTGGCAAGCGTCCTGTTCGTCACCCTGCCCATCGCCGCCGTGGCCGCCATCGTGGCGGCCGTCGGGTCGGCCGTGCGGTCCCTCAAGGCCGCCCACACCGAGCACCACCACCACTACGCCGGACCGGTCCGGCAGGAGAACACCACCACCCACACCCGCGGACTGGTCGCCCGCACCACCAACCACTAGCTACGCCAAGGGCGGCCCCCTCGTCTCGCCAAAGTCGCGGGGCCGCCCTTGCCCAACCAGTCCTCAACAGACCTGTTGGAGGTCTCCAGCATGACCCATGACGACCGTTTAGCGCTGCTGTCCGCAGCGCTGGACGCCGCCGCCCGCGGCTGGCACGTCTTCCCCCTGCGGCCCGGCAGCAAGGTCCCCGCCCTGCACGGCGAGAAGACCTGTCCCGGTACCGGGCCGTGCGCCGGTGGGCACGTGAAGTGGGAGCAGCGCGCCACCATCGACCCGGCTCGCATCCGCGCCGCGTGGTCGCGGGCGCCGTTCAACGTCGGCATTGCCACCGGCCCTTCCGGGCTGGTGGTCGTCGACCTGGATACGCCAGAGCACAAGGGCAGTTCGGACGCGCCTGACGGCGCGGCGACCTTCGGGGCGCTCTGCGAGCGCGCCGGGCACGCCGTCCCCACGACCTACCGCACCCGGACCCCGAGCGGCGGACAGCACCTGTACTTCACCGCCCCGTCCGGCGTCCGGCTGGCCAACACCGCGGGGACGGTTGCCGATTCGGTCGACACCCGCGCGTGGGGTGGCTACGTCGTCGCCGCCGGCAGCCTCACGCCCACCGGACCGTACGAGGCTCTGTGCGGCCCTGAGACGGCCGCACTGCCCGCCTGGCTGCAAGCCATCCTGCAACCGGCCCCTAAGCCCTCTCAGGCACCCTCGACGGCCATCACGGGGCAATCCCGCCGATACGCGGACGTAGCGCTCGCCAACGAGGTGAGGAACGTGGCTGCGGCTCAAGTCGGCGAGCGGGAAGCGAAGTTGTTTCGCGCGGCGCGCGCTCTTGGGCGGTTCGTCGCGTGGGGCGACCTCCCCCGGTCGGTGGTCGAGCAGGCTCTTCAGGGAGGGGGCGAGGCGGCCGGACTGTCCGCGTCCGAGTGCCGCTCCACCCTCCGCAGCGCCCTGGACTGGTCCATCGCCCACAACCAGGCAAGGCGGGATGCGGCATGAGCACCCCTCCCCGCCCCCGCCTGAAGAGCATCACCACCACCCCGGACGGCCCGCGCGCCGCTCAACCGGCCACGTCCCCGGCGGCTGTGGGCGAGCCGAAGGGCGCCGCCCGTAAGGGCGTCCGAACTGCTCTTCGTTCTGGCCGGTACCGGACCGACGAGGCACGCCACGGCACGCAAGATCCGACGCCGGATCAGCCCGGTATCCGCATCTACGCCCCACCGGTCTACCGCGATCACTGGGACGGCGCCCGCTGGTCCAAGCGCCACGGTGACACCCCCACCGCCGCCTACGCCTGTGCCTGCGGGCAGACCGGCACCGCCACCGGCCCCCGCGCCGTGGCCGCGCTGGTCTCCGAGTACGCCGCCCACAAGTCCGCCTGCGCGGGAGCTCCCACGACCACCCGAGAAAGGAGGGCCGCCGCATGAACGCCATCGACGGGGCCGCGCTGCTCAACGAGGTGGAAGCCTTCCACCGCCGCTTCAACGTCTTCCCGCACGAGGCCGCCTACGTCGCCGTGGCGCTGTGGGACGCGCACGCCCACCTGCTCGACTGCTTCGACTCCACGCCGCGGATCGCCTTCCTGTCCCCGGAGCCGGGGTCGGGCAAGTCGCGGGCGCTGGAGGTCGTGGAAACCCTCGTTCCGCAGCCCATGACGGCCGTGAACGCGTCCGCCGCGGCCCTGTTCCGGTCCGTGTCCAACCCCAACGGTCGGCCCACGATCCTGTTCGACGAGATCGACACGATCTTTGGTCCCAAGGCGGGGGACAACGAGGAGCTGCGCGGGTTCCTCAACGCCGGCCACCGCCGTACCGGCGTGACGTACCGGTGTATCGGCGACGGCGGCAACCAGACCGTGCAAGCCTTCCCCTCGTACTGTGCGGTCGCGGTCGCCGGACTCGGAGCCTTGCCGGACACGATCATGACTCGCTCGGTCGTGATCCGGATGCGGCGCCGGGCCCGCAATGAACGCGTGGAAGCCTTCCGTGCCCGCCTCCACGAAGCAGAGGGCCACAAGCTCCGTGACCGACTCGCGCAGTGGACGGAGCAGGCGCGCGACTCGGTCATGGGGGCGTGGCCCGAGATGCCCGACGGCGTGACCGACCGGCCGGCGGACGTCTGGGAACCCCTGCTCGCCATCGCCGACGCGGCCGGCGGCGCCTGGCCCACCAGGGCCCGCGAAGCCTGCGTGACCCTGGTGACCGCGTCCAAGGCCAACGACAAAGGCAGTCTGGGGGTCCGGCTGCTGACCGACCTGCGTGATCACGTCATGGTCGGTATCGACCGCCTGCCCACGGTCGCCATCCTGGATCGGCTCAACGCCCTGGACGATGCCCCGTGGGCGGACCTGCACGGCAAGCCGCTCGACAACCGGCGCCTGTCCAAGATGCTCGCGGAGTACATGACGGCGGACAACGAGCCGATCGCGTCCCGCAACATCAAGGCCGCCGGGAGCGTCCTGAAGGGCTACTACACCGCCGATCTGTGGGACGCGTGGGCCCGCTACTGCCCCCCACCCCCGGAAAGTCCGCTACCTCCGCTACCCGGCACCGAAAACGCGGCCTGACCAGCCCTAACGCGGTAGCGGCAACCGGCCCCGGTTGCCGCTACCCATCCGCTACCGCTACCCCTTCCCGCTACCTCCAACAGGCCCCTGACCTGCACGGTAGCGGCGGTAGCGGAAGTAGCGGACTTCCCGGAAGGGGGCCGCGGGCCCCGCCTGCCTACGGAGGTTCGACGTGCTCACCGCCGTACCCACGACGCCTGAAGCCTTGACCGTTCCGGAGGTCATGGAGGCTCTGCGGATCAGCCGCTTCAAGGTCTACGACCTGATCCGCTCCAACGAACTCCCCAGCATCAAGATCGGACGGGCCCGCCGCGTCCCGGTCGACAGCGTTCGCGCGTACCTGCGCGACCGATTGGAGGAAGCTGCCTGATGGCCAAGCGACGCGCCAACGGCGAAGGAACGATCACCAAGCGCTCCGACGGGCGCTACCAAGCCGCCGCCTACGTCTACCGGCCGGACGGGACGCGAACGCGGAAGTTCGCCTACGGCAAGACCCGCGAGGAAGTGGCCGACAAGCTCACTGAGTTGCAGGAAAAGACTCGCCAGGGCATCCCGGCCGCGTCCTCAACGATGGTGTTCGGCGACTACCTGACCTACTGGCTCGCCACCATCGCCCCGGAACGGCTCAAGCCGGCCACGCTCAACAGCTACGAGGGGTTGACCCGGCTCTACATTCGACCGGCGCTCGGCAAAAAGCGGCTCAACCGGCTCTCCCCGGCAGACGTGCGCCGATTCCTGACGGAGTTCAAGGGCGCTTGCCTCTGCTGCTTGCGCGGCGCCGACCATGAGCGTCCGGAGGGAAAGCGCGGATGCTGCGCTGTGGGCAAGTGCTGCAAGCGACTCCCGTCCGCTCGAACCGTCCAGTACGTACACGCCGTGCTGCGGTCGGCCCTACAGCAAGCGATGCGCGAGGAACTGATCGCTCGGAACGTCGCGCGCATCGTCGAGACCCCGACCGTCACGCCCAAGGAGGTGCGTCCCCTGGACGGCGCCGAAGCGCGAATCCTGCTCAAGACCGCCCGCGTCCACCGGCTGTACGCCTTGTGGCTGCTGCTCGTGTCGACCGGGCTACGGCGCGGGGAAGCGCTCGCCCTCACCTGGTCGGATGTCGACCTCACTAACCGACAGCTCCGGGTGCGTCGGAACGTGCAGCGCATCCGGCGGGAAGTCCTCTTCGGGACGCCGAAGACCACACGGTCAATCCGTACGGTGTCCCTGCCACAGCACCTCGTACGAGCCCTCACCCACCACCGCGAGCAGCAAGAGCGCGAACGCAAGATCGCGGGTAAGAAGTGGCAGTCAGCGCCGGGCCAGCCTGAGGGACTGATCTTCACCACGCAGACAGGACGGGTCATCGACCCTCGCAGTCTCAACAGGATGCTGACGATCCTGTGCAGGGACGCGAACGTGCGGCGCGTCAGGGTTCACGACCTACGGCACACCTGCGCCTCCCTCCTGCTCTCACGAGGGGTGGACGCTCGCACGATCATGGAGACGCTCGGCCACAGCACCATCACGATGACGCTCGACACCTACGCGCACGTGATGGACACGACGCTGCGGGCGGCTGCGGAGCGCATGGATGACGCGCTGAATCTCGATGATCCCGACGAGGGACCGGAGGGGGAGGCGTCGGGCGACTGAGCGCGGCTTTCCGGCCGCACTGATGTCACCCGCTGATGTCAAAGGCCCCGTCCGGAGAACCGGCGGGGCCTTTGACCTGTGTGCACTCGGCAGGATTCGAACCTGCAACCTTCTGATCCGTAGTCAGATGCTCTATCCGTTAAGCTACGAGTGCTCGTTCTGTTTTTCGTCTTCGCTTCGGTCCCTTCCGGGCCTCTCGCGGCGACAGGAAGAACATTACATGACTGCCGCCGCCATGTGAAATCCATTCCCCCCACCCCTTGTGACCTGTGGAAACAAGGTTGAGAGCGGGTCGGAGCCGGTAACGCCGAAGCCCCGGTCGGGAGAGACCGGGGCTTCGGTGATCATGCGCGGAGGCGGAGGGATTTGAACCCTCGATGGGCTTTAAGGCCCAAACCGCATTAGCAGTGCGGCGCCATAGACCGGACTAGGCGACGCCTCCAGCACTACCGCTCACGCGAGCGCGCGAGTGGTGCGTGCAGATGATGACACAGCCGAGTGGGGTGTCACCAATCGCCCCCTACGGTACTAGGCCGGTGGGGCCCAGGGCAAAGCCGTTCTCCCGGCGGCACCCCGGTCGGCGGCCGGGGTGCCGGACGGGGCGCAACGTCCCGGGGCGCGAGGCGTTAGTCCAGGCATGACGCAGACCCGATCTTTCCCCGCGCGGCGTTCCGCGGTCGCGCGGACGCTGGCCCTCGGCGCCTCCGCCGTACTCGCCGGGCTCGCCTCGGTCTCGGCCGTACCCGCCGCCTCCGCCGCCGCGGCGCCGCCGCCCGTCCGGGCCGAGGACCGGGCCGGCGACCACCTCACCGTCACCGTGCGGCACGCGGGCGTGGGGCGCGACGGGACGTACAGGCTGTTCTGCCACCCGGCCGGGGGCAGTCACCCGGAGGCCCGGCGGGCCTGCGACGTGCTCGACCGGAACACGCGCTGGGGGCAGGAGCCCTTCGCACCGGTGCCCGACGGCAGCATGTGCACCATGCAGTACGGCGGGCCGGCCACCGCCCGCATCACCGGGACCTGGGCCGGGCGCCGTGTCGATGCGACCTACGACCGCGGCGACGGCTGCCGGATCGACCGCTGGAACCGGCTCGTGCCGCTGCTGCCCGACCTCAGCGCCCCGAGGCCGACGGCGGTGTCCGGCGCCGGCGTGTAAGAGGGGACGGAGGCGGAGTCCCGCCACCGGCGCGTGGGCGGGGACTGCGAAGGATCTCCCGCCGGTTGGCCAGGAAGGATCTCCCGCCGGTCGGCCAGGAACGGGTGCGGCGCCCCGTATCGGCCGGTGGACGGTGGACGGGCGCGACGTCCCGTGCCGGCGCGGCGGCCGGGGCGGGCGCGTACTGGCGCGTAGGCCTCTACCGCGGGTGTCGTGGGCCGGGAGTGCGTAAAGGTCTCGCGAAGGTCGTGCGAAGCGGATCGACCGATCACAGGTTCGACGTCAACTCCGCGTGCGACCTCCCTCTCATCCGCGTCGCGGCAGCAACCGCTGCGCATAGACTCCCCGGCGTGACACGCCGCGGGACGGTTGGCAAGATGGCCTCCGCGGTCGGCAAGGTGCGGTGACAGGGAGGAAGCGTCTCGTGAGCAGCAGGCCATCCCGAGGCGCTGCTCGCCTCGCTGCCATACTCGACGCGCTGCCCGATGCCCTGGTGCTGGTCAACGCCAACGGCACCGTCGTCAACGCCAACACCATCGCGCTGGAGGCGTTCGAGACGCCGGGGACCGCCCTCGTCGGGCGGGGACTGCTCGATCTGCTGCCGGAGTTCGACTCCAAGCTGATCCCCGGTTCCATGCGGCGGCCCGACCACACCGACCCGCGCGGGCGGACCAGGCCGACCCGGATGACGGCGCGGCGCACCGACGGCTCGGAATTCCCGGTCGAGGTCACGAGCGCGAATCTGGAGAACAGCCAGCAGGCCTACGACGGCAACGGCTACAGCGGCGACGAGCTGCTGATGCTGGTCGTCCGCGATCTGTCCGGCACCGTCGACACCGAGGCCGAACTGGCCCGTTCGCAACGGCAGACCGAGATGATCCTGCGGGCCGCCGCCGAGGGTGTCGTGGGCACCGACACCGACGGGCGGATCGTGCTCGTCAACCCCGCCGCCGCCCAGATACTCGGCTACCGGGCCGGTGAACTCGGCGGCCGCGAGCTGCACACCCTCGTCCTGCACTCCCGCGCCGACGGCTCCCCCTTCCCTTACGGGGAGTCCCCGCTCGCCGACACCCTGCGCTCCGGGCGCAAGCACCGGGTGCGCGGGCAGGTGCTGTGGTCCAAGGCCGGCGACAAGGTCTCGGTCGATCTGACCACCGCGCCGGTGCGCGACGGCGACCAGCTCGTCGGCGCCGTCATGACCTTCACCGACCGGCGCCCCTACGACGCGCTCGCCGACGAGAAGGCCGCCGACGAGCAGCGCCACGAGGAGCGGCTCGACGAGCTCGTCGAGGAGCACGCCTCCGAGCTCACCGCCCTGCGCCAGAAGCACGTCGCAGAGATCGAGGAGCTCACCGAGCGGCACGAGGAGCAACTCGCCGCGAACGAGGAGCGCTACGCCGCCCTCGGCGAGCGGGAGAAGGACCGCTACGAGGCGCTGGCCGCGCGCCACGAGCAGTTGCTGACCCTCCTCGGCGGCTCCCTGCGCGGCCCCCTGGACGAACTGCGCCGTGAGTTGGCCGCCCTCGCCGCCGACGACGCCGGGCAGCTCTGGCCCGAGGCCAACCAGGTGCTGCACCACCTGTCGGCCGGGTACGCCCGGATCACGACGCTGATCGACAACGTCCTCGGCTACCAGCGTCTCGACGCCGGCAGCGAGGAGATCGTGCGGACGAACGTGATGCTGGACGCGGTCGTCGCCGCCGGTGTCGACGGCGCCGTCGAGCTGATCGGCCCCGGGCGGGTGCAGTTCGCCGTGCACGCGCCGCCCATCGAGGCCGAGGTCGACCCGCGGCGTCTGGCCACCGCGCTCGCGCACCTCGTCGCGGACGTCGCCGGCGTGGACGCCACCGGGAACTCGCCCGTCTCGGCGGGCGGTTACATGGACAACACCGTCGTGGTGGCGGCGGCGCAGCGCGGTGAGGTCGTCCGGATCGAGGTGCGCGGGCCGTACGCCGGGGGAGACCCGGTGCACGAGCCGATCGTGCGCGGGATCGTCCGGGCGCACGGCGGTGTCCTCCAGACCCACGAAGTGCCGGGCATGAGCGGCAGCGCCTACGTCCTGGAGGTGCCCCTCGGCGGCGGGGCCGGCGTCGTCCCGGCACCGGCCCCGGCACCGGTTCACGCCCTGGAGCCGGCCGCGGTTCCGGCGGAGCCCGCCCCGGCGGAGCCCGCCGTGCCCGAGCAGCCTGCGGGCGGCGGGCGGCGGAGGGCCCGGCGGTCCTCGACGGACGCGTTCCTCGACAGCGACGGCGACGCGGAGACCAACACCGGGGCCCCGGCGGCTCCGACCGGTCGGCGCAGGCGTCGGGCGGCCGAGCCGCCCCAGGAGACCGAGCAGGTTCCGGCCCAGGCCGCGGACGGCTCCGGCGGTACGGGACGGCGGCGCGGACGGTCCGCCGACGGTGCGGCGGGCGTGTCCGAGGGTGCCGTGGTCATGGCCGGAGAGCACGCGGCGGGAACGGCCGCCTCCGGTACGGGACTCGGCGGTACGGTGCCGCCGCAGGGCGTGCCCGCGCCCGCCGCGTCCACCGGGCAGCGGCAGACGAGGCAGCCCGAGGCACTGCCGGCGGCGCTGCCCGCGGCCGGCGATGCCCAGTCCGAGGCCGCACAGGCTGAGGCGGCGGACGGCGAGGGCGCGGCGGCTGCGGCCCAGCAGCCGACCGGGCGCCGTCGGCGGGCCCTGGCCGCGGCGACCGAGCGTGCGGCCGCGCAGGAGGCGGCCCCCCGTCCGGTGTTCGCCCTGCCGCCCGCGGCGGCGGACCGGCCCGCCGCAGGCCCGGAGGCGGCGCAGGGCGCTGTTGCCATGGCTCCCCTGGGGAGCGACGGGCAGCACGACGCCGTGTCCCACGACCAGGCCGACGACCACACGCCGCCGCAGCCGCACCCCACGAGCGCGCCGACGGGACGGCGGCGGCGGGCCGTGGCCCAGCCGCAGGAGGGCGCGGCGGCCGACGTGGCCGGTGCGACCGGCGCGACTCCCGCGCAAGGTGCACAGGGCGTGCAAGGGGGGCCTGGTGCAGGCGGTGCCGCCGGTGCGCCCGGGGTGACCGGTGCGCCTGTCGGGGCCGTTCCCGTGCCCTTGCCGGGCGCGCCCGCGCAGGGTGCGGCGGGGGCGGGCGTTCCGGTGCAGGCCCTGCCGGGGGGCGTCCAGGCGCTCGCGCAGGCCGTTCCGCAGGTGAGTGCGGGTCAGCCTGCCGTGCCGGCGGGCGTGCCTCAGGGGGTACCGGTGCAGCCCGTACCGCAGCAGGTGACTCCCGGTCAGCCGGTCGCTCCCCAGGGGATGCCCGGCCAGCCCGCCGTACCGCAGGGTGTGCCCGGGCAGCCCGCCGTACCGCAGGGCGTCCCTGGCCAGCCCGCGGCACCGCAGGGTGTTCCTGCTCAGTCCGCCGCGCCGCAGGGGGCGCCGGGACAGCCCGTACCGCAACAGGTGGCTCCCGGCCAGCCGGTCACGCCACAAGCCCTGCCCGGCCAACCCGCCGCGATTCAGGGGCTGCCCGGTCAGCCGGTCGCTCCCCAGGGGATGCCCGGCCAGCCCGCCGTACCGCAGGGTGCGCCTGGCCAGCCCGCAGCACCGCAAGGCCTCCCCGGCCAGCCCGCCATGCCGCCGGGTGCGCCTGGGCAACTCGCGGCACCGCAAGGCGTTCCGGGCCAGCCCGTAACGCCGCAGGGCGTTCCCGGCCAGCTCGCAGCGCCGCAAGGCGTTCCCGGCCAACCCGTAACGCCGCAAGGCGTTCCCGGCCAACCCGTAGCACCGCAGAGCCTGCCTGCTCAGACGGTCGAGCCGCAGGCGGTGCCGGGGCACCCCGCTCCGCAGGGGGCCCCGGGGCAGCCCGTCGCCGCGCAAGTGACCCCCGGTCAGCCCGTCACGCCGCAAGGCATGCCCGGCCAACCCGCCGCGTCTCAGGCTCTGTCCGGTCAGCCAGCCATGCCTCAGGGCGCGCCTGTGCCTGGGCAGCCCCCCGCACCGCAGATGGCTCCCGGTCAGCCCGTCACGCCTCAGGGGCTGCCCGGACAGCCGGTCACGCCCCAGGGGCTGCCCGGACAGCCCGCCATGCCGTCGGCGGCCCCCGTGCAGCCAGGTGCGGCGCCGCAGGTTCCGGGGCAGCAGCCCGTTCCCGGGCAGGCGCTGCCCGCGCCGCACCTGCCCGGACAGGTGCCGTCGCCGGAGCACGCGGTCGCGGGCACGGTGCCCGCTCCCGCGCTCGGCATCGCCGGTCAGCCGCTCCCCGCGCAGCCTCCCCCACTCGCGGGCCTGCAGAACCCCGGGGCCCAGGCCCCGGCCCCGCAGCCCCCCGCCGCGCCCCTCCCCGGACAGCCCGTTCCCGCGCAGGGCGTCCCGGCTCAGCCGGTCCCCGCCGCGCAGCCGGTCCCCGGCGTGGCCGGCAGCCCCGTACCGCCGAACGCCACCGGTGCTCCCCTGCCCCCGGCCCAAGCCGTTCCCCAGCCGGCAGCTCCCGCTGCCCCCGGCGTCCCGGCCGGCACCGCCCTTCCGCCCGAGCAGGCGGCGGGACAGGCTGCCGTGCAGCAGCCCGGCCCCGGTGCCGCGGTTCCGCGTGCGGCCCAGCCGTTGCCCGCCGAGGCCGCCGCGCCCGTCGATCCCCACTCGACACAGGGGCGGGCGATCAGCGTGCGCACGCTGGGACAGGGCGTGCCGTTCGTCCGGCAGGCGGCACAGGCGCAGGCACCCCAGCCGCCGTCCGCCACACCGCCCCCGCAGGCGAGCAGCGGTTCCGGCCGCCGCCGCAAGCTGGGCACTCGGCCCGACGCGGCCGCCGCACCCCAGCAGGCCCAGACGACACCGGCGCCGATGCAGGCACAGCGGCCGGAGCAGACGGCCCGCCCGCACCCGTCGGCCGAGCAGCCCCCCGCGCAGCCCTCCCTGGGCGGACCCGTCGTGGCCCCCGCCACCGAGGGCGGCGGGCGGTCGTACGCCATCGGCGCCCCGGACGAGAACGCCGCCGAGGGTCCCGAGCCGCTGGACGGTCCCGGCGGTGCGGTGGAGGTCGCGGACACCCCGCGGCCGCAGCCGATGGACGACGAACTGCCCCCGGAACCCCTGGACAACCCCCGTCGGCTGCTGGTCTGGCCGGCCCCCGACGTCACCACCCAGCAGGCGCTGAGCGACCGCGGCTACCGGCCGGTCATCGTGAACTCCCGTGAGGAGGTGGACGCGCAGATCGCGGCCTTCCCCGCCGCCCTGTTCGTCGACCCGCTGACCGGGCCGATCACGCGCACGGCGCTGCAGTCGCTGCGGCAGGCGGCGGTCGCCGCCGAGGTTCCGGTGCTGGTCACGGCCGGACTCGGGCAGGCGACGCGTGAGGCGGCCTACGGCGCCGACCCGGCCGTACTGCTGAAGGCGCTCGCGCCGCGCGACAGCGAGCAGCATCCGCCGCGGGTGCTGCTGATCGAGGAGCACGCGGAGATCGCGCTGGCGCTGACGGCGACGCTGGAGCGGCGCGGGATGCAGGTGGCGCGGGCCGCGAGCGACAACGACGCGGTGACGCTCGCCGGGCAGTTCCGGCCGAACCTGGTCGTGATGGACCTGATGCAGGTGCACCGGCGCCGGGCCGGGATCCTGGACTGGCTGCGGGCGAACGGGCAGCTCAACCGCACCCCGCTGGTCGTCTACACGGCCACCGTCGACCAGGCCGACCTGCCGCGGCTGGCCTCGGGCGAGACGGTGCTGTTCCTCGCGGAGCGGTCCACCAGCGACGAGGTGCAGAGCCGGCTCGTCGATCTGCTGGCCCGCGTCGGCACCAACTGACCAGCCGCCCGGCCCACATCGCGTACGTACGACGCCGGGCGGGGAGCACTCCCGCTCCCCGCCCGGCGTCGTACGCGTACGCGCGCGTGTGCCGTCCCCTCCGCGGTCAGAGCCGGGTGACGTCCAGCTCCCCGGCCGCGTACTGCCTGCGCAGTACCTTCTTGTCGAACTTGCCCACGCTGGTCTTCGGAACGGCCCCGATGACCGTCCAGCGTTCCGGGAGCTGCCACTTGGCGATCCCGCGCTCCTCCTGGAGGAAGGCGCGCAGTGCCTCGAAGCCCGCGGTGGCGCCCTCCCCGAGGACGACGGTCGCCAGCGGGCGCTCGCCCCACTTGTCGTCGGGTACGGCGACGACGGCGGCCTCGGTGACGTCCGGGTGGGACATCAGGGCGTTCTCCAGCTCGACGGAGGAGATCCACTCGCCGCCCGACTTGATGACGTCCTTGGCCCGGTCGGTGAGGGTGAGGAAGCCGTCGGGGCTGATGGTGCCGACGTCGCCGGTCTTCAGCCAGCCGTCCTCGCTGAACTTGTCGGCCGGGCGCAGCGGTTCGGCGCCGGGGCCGTTGTAGTAGGCGCCGGCGATCCACGGTCCGCGGACCTCCAGCTCGCCCGCGGACTCGCCGTCCCAGGGGAGGCGTTCGCCGTCGGGGCCGGTCAGGCGGGCCTCGACTCCGGCGGGGAAGCGGCCCTGGGTGAGGCGGTAGCCGAACTCCTCGTCCGCGCCGATCGCGTGGGCCGGCGGGCGGGCCACCGTGCCGAGCGGGGAGGTCTCGGTCATGCCCCAGGCGTGGCAGACGCGCATGCCAAGACGGTCGAAGGCCTCCATGAGGGAGGGCGGGCAGGCCGAGCCGCCGATGGTGACCTGGGTGAGGGAGGACAGGTCGCGGGGGCGGGCGGTCAGTTCGGCGAGCAGTCCCTGCCAGATGGTGGGCACGGCGGCCGCGTGGGTCGGCTTCTCCCGCTCGATCATCTCGGCGAGGGGGCCCGGCTGGAGGAAGCGGTCGGGCATCAGCATGTGGACGCCGGACAGGAAGGTGGCGTGCGGCAGGCCCCAGGCGTTGACGTGGAACTGCGGGACCACCACGAGCGTGGTGTCCCGGTCGGTCAGGCCCATGGACTCGCTCATGTTGACCTGCATGGAGTGCAGGTAGACCGAACGGTGGCTGTAGACCACGCCCTTGGGGTCGCCCGTGGTGCCGGAGGTGTAGCACATGGCGGCGGCCTGGCGTTCGTCCAGCTCGGGCCAGTCGTAGGTGACCGGCTTGGCCGCGATCAGGTCCTCGTACTCGTGCACACGGGCGTGGGAGCCGTCGAGCGGCGTGCGGTCGCCGGGACCCGAGACGATGACGTGCTCGACCGTCTTCAGGTGCGGCAGCAGCGGACCGAGCAGCGGGATCAGGGAGCCGTTGACGATGATGACGCGGTCGGCGGCGTGGTTGACGATCCAGGCCAACTGCTCCGCAGGCAGGCGCAGGTTGAGGGTGTGAAGGACCGCGCCCATGCAGGGGATCGCGAAGTACGCCTCCACGTGCTCGGCGTTGTTCCACATGAGGGTGGCGACACGGTCGTCGGCCGCGACCCCGAGGTCCTCGCCCAGGGCGTGCGCCAGCTGGGCCGCGCGCTCGCCGATCTCTGCGAAGGTACGGCGTTGGGGCTCGCTGTCACCGGTCCAGCTGATCACCTGCGACGCCCCGTGGATCGTCGACCCGTGGGCCAGGATCCTCGAGATCAGCAGCGGTACGTCCTGCATGGTGCTCAGCACGGCGTCCTCCCGGGGCAGCGTCGCTACGCGGTGGTAGGGGATGCGCCGATTCTGCTCACATACCGCTCGGTATGTCACTAGCCAGGGACGATCGATCACACAACGTTCCCACGGGGGTCAGCGCGCGCGGCCCAGTTCCGGGTCCTCCCGCAGCTTGCCCAGCGCCCGCGACACCGCCGACTTCACCGTCCCCACGGACACTCCGAGCACCTCCGCCGTCTGCACCTCGGAGAGGTCCTCGTAATACCTGAGGACGACCATCGCCCGCTGCCGGGTGGGCAGCTTCATGATCGCCCGCCACATGGCGTCGCGCAGCGCCTGCTGCTCCGCCGGATCGGCCGCGCCGGGCGCCGTCTCCGGTTCCGGCAGCTCGTCGCAGGCGAACTCGTCGACCTTCCGCTTGCGCCACTGCGAGGTGCGGGTGTTCAGCAGCGCGCGCCGCACATAGCCGTCGAGCGCCCGGTGGTCCTCGATCCGCTCCCACGCCACGTACGTCTTGGTGAGCGCGGTCTGCAACAGGTCCTCCGCGTCGCTCGGGTTCGCGGTGAGCGACCGTGCGGCGCGCAGCAGCAGCGGCTGCCGGTCCCGCACGTACGACGCGAAGGACGGATACGCCGCGGACCCGGTCGCCGGAACGGCGGCTTTCGAGACGCTGGTGCAGACGGGTGTGGTCATGGCTCCACGCTAGGAGCGGCACCCGCTCCCGCGGATCGCCCGCAGGTCCCGCAGCCGCGTCCGCCTCAGGTTGTAGGGGTGGGGCCGGCCGCACCTCCTGTAGGTGGAGAAACGGGGCGCGTGTACTGCGGGTTCACCCCTGGGGGACGTCCTGGCCGACGCTCCGTGCGGCCGGGCCGCTCTGCCGCGGCCGCGCGGAACACGACTGCGCGGCGGTACCGAAGTACCGCCGCGCAGAGGTGTGTTACGTCCCCACGAGCACACCCGCCAGGAGGTCAGGGCCGGCAGGTCCCCAGATCACGCGCCGGCCCGCCCGCGGCTCACCACAGCCGGGTGAAGTGGACGACGACGTTCTTGTTGCCCTGCTGGATGGCCGTGAAGGCGGAGCGGTTGACCTGTGCGGTGTTGCTCTGGTTCGTGGCGCCCGAGCCGACCGCCTGCTGCTGCGTCGTGGACGAGTTGCCGCTGTTGTCGCGGCCGACCCCGCTGCCGACGACGCCCGCGACGCCTGCGTTCGATCCGTCGCCCGCGACTGCTCCCGTGTCCGCGACGGCGACGCCGGTGAAGAGCGCCGCGGCGAGGGGGATGGCCGCGGCTGCGGCGAGAACACGGGCGGTACGGATGCTTGCCATGTTGCTCCTCCAGTACGAGGTACGCGCCGGCTGCCTTGCCGGGAGTACATGAAGTACGGCTTTCACCTGGGCAGTTGGCCGACCGCCCGGGCCTTCTCACGACGTCGCGAGATCAGAGTTGCCCACTGGGACCCGGCGAACCACCCCGGAGCGCCCGATTCGCACGCAAGCGTGAGGACAAGTCGATAAACCCCTTTCGCCACCTTTCTTGCCGCCACTCGTCGCCACGGACTACAACGGGGAGGGCGCGGACCGCTACTCCCCAAGCGCCGCAAGGGCCGAGGCACCTCTCGGGAAGCCGCCCGAATTTCCCGGCCCCCCGGCGCACCGCACCCGCCCCCCTTCCCTTTTTCGAACGCACGTACGAACATAGAAGCATGGCCACCATCGACCGGCAGGCCACGACGCTGGCCCTCGCGCACGCCCTGTCAGCCGCCGAACGCGGACTGGCCGTCATCCCCCTCTCCCGGACGAAACTCCCGGCCCTGCGCTCCCCGCACCGCGACGGCCCCGACCCGACGAACCCGCCCGGTACGCCGACTCCGCCCTGCCACGGCGAGTGCGGCCGCTTCGGTCACGGGGTCCACGACGCCTCCACCGACCCGGCCCGCATCCGGCAACTGTTCGCCGCCGCGCCCTGGGCCACCGGCTACGGCATCGCCTGCGGACTGCCCCCGCACCATCTGATCGGCGTCGACCTGGACACCAAGAACGGCACGGACGCCTCGACGGCCCTGCGGGAGCTCGCCCTGCGCCATCTGTTCACCATCCCCGCCACGGTGGTCGTGCTGACACCCAGCGGCGGCCGCCATCTGTGGCTGACCGGGCCGCCCGAGGTCGCCGTCCCCAACTCGGCCGGCCGCCTGGCCCCCGGCATCGACATCCGCGGCGCCGGCGGCTACCTGGTCGGCCCCGGCTCCCGCACCGGACACGGCGTCTACGCCACCGCCCCCGGCACCGCGCACCTCGCCCCGGCCCCCTGCCCACGCGCCCTGCTGCGCCTGCTGCTTCCCCCGCCCCGGACCTCCCGCCACTCCGCACCGCCCTCGGCGGGCCGGCACGGCCAGGGCCTGGTGCGGTTCGTCCTGGACGCCCACGAGGGCCAGCGCAACACCCGCCTGTTCTGGGCCGCCTGCCGCGCCTACGAGCACGGCATGGGCCCCTCCCTCGTCGACGCCCTGGTCGACGCGGCGCTCCACACCGGCCTGCCCGAACACGAGGCCCGCGCGACCACAGCCTCCGCGGCCCGCCTGACGGGCCACCACCCGTAACCCCGCACAAGAACGGCCCCTGACCGGTTCACACCCGGTCAGGGGCCGTTCATATGCGCGGTGGGTGTGGGATTTGAACCCACGGTGACTCGCGCCACGACGGTTTTCAAGACCGGCCACCGATCGCGCCCGACTAGGCCCGTGACCTGGGCGTTTACAAACAGCGCCAGACTAGCTAGTGGCGTCCTGGCCAGAGGATGGCCAGGACGCCACTCAACTACTTGCTCCCGAAGCTTTTGATCCGTAGCTCTATGTGGACCGGTCGTGGGAGGTCATACCGGTCGGGCTACGGCCCTACAAGGACGCTGTCGGTCGGGGCCGGTTGCTGTGGGTGCTGTACTTCCGTGCTGTACGAGGACGAGCCAGTCACCCGGGCCGTCACATCGTCCAGGGTCCCTGCCCCAACCTGGGCAAGGACGTTGCGCGGATGAGGGGCGTCTTGAGCACGCTGGCCCGGAACGAAGTTCCTAGCGACTTCGCCACCTCCTCGCCCAGCGACGGGATGCGCGGCGCCTTGATGGCGGCGCTGATCCGAGACGTAGATCCCAGCGACTTCGCCACCTCCT
>NZ_JBIVJN010000016.1:0-100415 GCF_044750345.1 Streptomyces sp. NPDC088817 | reverse complement strand
CAGCGACTTCGCCACCTCCTCGCCCAGCGACGGGATGCGCGGCGCCTTGATGGCGGCGCTGATCCGAGACGTAGATCCCAGCGACTTCGCCACCTCCTCGCCGAACGACGGCGTACGAGACGCCTTGAGCACGCTG
Source organism: Streptomyces sp. NPDC088817 (assembly GCF_044750345.1). Lineage (NCBI taxonomy): Bacteria > Bacillati > Actinomycetota > Actinomycetes > Kitasatosporales > Streptomycetaceae > Streptomyces > Streptomyces sp. NPDC088817. Next base: position 100,279 of record NZ_JBIVJN010000016.1, on the reverse strand, counting down.
GCCCGGAACGAAGTTCCCAGCGACTTCGCCACCTCCTCGCCCAGCGACGGGATGCGCGGCGCCTTGATGGCGGCGCTGATCCGAGACGTAGATCCCAGCGACTTCGCCACCTGCTCGCCGAACGACGGGAAGAGCGCTCGAGCTGCCGGCCGCCTGGGGGATTCCGCCCTTTGGACCTGTGGCTGCGCGCCCTCGGCTCCCTGGGCAAGCCTCAGTGCCATGGAGTATGGGATGCGTGCGGAGTTAGTAAGCGCACGAGCCTTCTTCTGCGCCGTCCGCTGGTTCTTGGGCACGGCAACATCCTTCCTGCGGTCCCCATGCGGCCGTTAGACATTTGCCGTATCTGAACAGGCTTCAACTCCACGGGCCCCAAGAGACCTTGGCCGTCGGCGCGTTCGCGGCATGGGCGCGTTAGCAGCGGCTCGGGCAGTGCGTGTCCAGCCCTGCTGATAGCAACGCACACGAGTGGATCATTGTCAAGCTCTGCCCCAAGGTTCAGCTGATACGGGAGCGATGGGATCGCATCCGGAAGCAATCTTGAAAACCGTCGTGGCAGCGATGTCACCGTGGGTTCAAATCCCACCTCCTCCGCGCTGAGAGCACAGGAGAATGGCCCCTGACCTGGTTGTCTGGTCGGGGGCCTTCTCACTATGAGCTTCTGAGGTTACCCGGTGTTCCCCATGGTTCCCCGCTTGATCGGGCACGGCGGGAGCACGGCCGTCCTGTTCGTCACTGAGGCTTGTCATCCTCATGCGGAGTCACTGCTGCGAGTGAGTTCAAGCCAATTACGAGTTCGTAAGTACGGCTCAGGGACATGGACAGCCCGTTCTTGGAGCTCGCAATCACGGCCCGCATCGCTTCGAGGACTGGCTGCGGCACCACGAGGCGCTCGGTCCGATTTGGCAGGGTGAATGCATCCTGCCCTGCCGTGCTGCGACTCTTCGTGACCGTGCGGGTCGTCCCGCGAACAGGCCTGCGGACTCCCGGGTACAGCGCCGCGTACAGGCCGGCGTACTGCACCACGTGTGCCGTGCCGGGACCCGTCAGGCGACAGACCTCCACGTCATGGAAACGGGCGCGCTCGACCAGGTAACGAGGCAATACGTCGGCGTCCTTGCATAGCAGTCTGGTCACAGCCCACGTTGAGGGGTCGAGGCGCACTGCAGCATCGACGTTGTTCAGGTCGACAAGAAGTTGCCACACGTCTGAGGGCTGGGCTGTGCGGTGGAACCTCTCCAGCCGACGTGGAATCCGGACCAGTTCCTTGTCGTAGAGCTCGTGCCAGCGGTTCATTGCATAGCGAGCGCTTGATTGCCGAGAGAGGTCGGTGTCGTAGTCCGCGATGACGCGCTCCCGTTGGGCGCGTACGTGGCTCTGCCGTAGCTCGCCCAGCTCATATGCGAGAACACGCTGTATGCGCTGTGCTGGGCGGCCGTACGCAGCCGCTAGTTCGAGCAGGTAGGGGTCATCCAGCGAAGGCCCCCGCCACGGACCAGGATGCGGAACGTACCGTTCGGCCATGGCTACAACCAGCTCAAAGGCCCGGGACTGTCGCTGTTGTACAGCAGGTGTTCGGTCTATGGCCCGCTCGACCGTCTGGTGACTGATCCCTAGGACGGAGGCGACCTGATCAACGAACTGGGGACGTCGACTTGGGACGATGCCTTCGTTCTCGAAGCGACGATAGTTCTTCGGCGAGACGCTTAGGCGTTCCACGACGTCCTGAGCCCGGAGGCCGGAGGCACGGCGGAAGTCCGCCAGGGTCCAGGTTTCACGATCGGAGTCCATGAGCTGCCAGGGATGCACTCCGAGAGCTCGAGCGAGGGCGCGCACACGCGGCGGGTCTGGCACGCGGTGCCCGTTCTCGTAGGCCAGTACCTGCGCCTTGGTCGCTCCAACTGCCTCCGCCAACTCTTCGGCAGTCATCGACGTCCGAAGCGGTTGGGCATACAGGTTCATCCGATGCGCCCGCAGCTCAGCGGGGCTGAAGTTCGTCATACCCCGTGCCATTGACGTGCTCCCCTCGTCGCAGGGACCACTTTAGGGGTACCATCGCAGTGTCCACGGTTGGTCTAGCCCTCATGATCGCTAGCGCTCCGACCTGGGCCGTCGTTTCTTTTAGCGGCAGAACGAGTGGATGCTGGCGCGGAAATAAGCGACGTTAGACGCCGTTGGCCGCATGGTTTTGGGGAAGCGGTCCACAGATATCGATTATGAAGAGGCCCTGTACCTCCACGGTTAGCTACTCCGTTAGCGGGGGCACAGGGCCAGCGTCTGGGAGCGTTTTCCCGGAAGGCCCTCTGTTCCCGCAGGGGGCCTTCGACGTTCAGAAGTGCTTCTCGATCAGGTGACGCAGACAGGCACCCAGTGCCTGCAGTACCAGCCAGCCGAACGCCTTCTTAACGATCTTCCGGTGGATTCGCTCCCCGCCTTCCGGCGGGTTCTCCATACGCAACACCTCCTCTCGGTCGCGGAGCCGATCGGCCCCGATCGGGTCAACCGATCGACGGGTTACGCCACGCGAGAGAAGATGTCGGGTCGAGCTTACCGGGTCCCACGTGCAACACCGGTCAGCGAGCGCGCATCCCCGCCCCAACTACCATTGATAATCGCCGTTTGACGATTAGTTGATTATCGTAGTTACCCGTGCGTACGGGACATGGGCTGCGAACTAGCGCCCGAATCGCGGCTGTTGAGGCCCGTATTTCCGCGCCGGCGCACAACGTGCGAGTTTGGAGCTGGGGGGCGCGTCTACGTCGTATGACGCAGGCATGATCAGGTACTAGTCCACTAAAATTACCCGATGTGTGATCCATCACGTTCGCTGCGCCCTACTGATCTGGGACATTGCCGAGGTGCGGTGGACCGTGCGAGCCGTGGTGGCGAGCTCTCTTCCCACCTCAACCACCCCCGCTTCCATCCCGTCCGCCGTCGACCCACACACCATGGAGCGGGCGTGGTTCAGGGCGTCCAGGTGGAGCGCGCCACTGTACGAACGACCTGGACGCCCCTGGGCCGCGTCTGCTCGGCTCCGCCTGGGTCGACGGTGGACGGGATGGAAGCCACCCCACACACGCCACTACGGACCCGCAGGCGGCGGCGCCCCCCTCCATCCCGGTGCTGGCCGATCCCCCGCCGGAGGCGCCATCTTTGACCGCAGGGCGCTCCATGCCGTGCTCGCCTCATGGCCTCCGGCCCTATCCACCAGTGGGCGCGCGTCGGCGCAGCGCGGGCGGAGCGGGCCGAAGGCAGGAGCGGCGCCCGGAGCGGAGCCGGGAAGCGCGCCCGGCGGAGCGGAGCGCAGCCGGGGCTTGATGGCAGCAGGGAAAGTCTTATCCAGCTGGGGTGGGCTGCCTTGCGTCACGTACGCGGATCTTAAGACGGGCATACGCCCCCCGCGTGGGAGCCGACACCAATGGTCAACCCCTACCTGGCGCGGGAACTTGACCCTGTGGAGGACGTCGCCGGCATACGCTCACGACTCTGATTCCGCTGGTCACCACTGGCAGAGGGCCACGGTCGCGTCGTCTCCCGACTTGTAACGGGGCCATCGGCGGCCTGTGGGGTCTGATGCCTCAACCTGGCGCACGGCCTCGATGAGTTGACGGGGGCCTCCCGCATGCAATGTGGCGAACACCTCATCCCAGGTGGCCATGCCGTACTCCGTGACGAGCCTCGATACTCCGTCCGACATGACGGCGGCGCTCCGTACGTCTTCAAGCTTCGTCGTACCCGTCAAGCCGTGCTGCGCTGACTCTGGATTGGTGCCTGCGACCCAGTATCCGTCCGGGGTGTTGCGCACCTCCCTTTGAGCGAGAACCAGGCGCTGGAGGGCTTCCCTGTGGCCTTGGGTGTGGGTCTCATGGCGTTCCACCTCGGCCCGCAGATCAGGAAGGACGTCGTCCACACGCAGGTCAGTGACCACGGTGTAGTCATCCCGGGCGTCGAATACGACTGGCGAGTCTGCTAGTACGAGGTGATCGAGAGCCTCGTACCTCTGCCGCAGGATCGCGACCGTGGCCGATGGGGTCCCGGGATTGCTGAGATCACATTGCGGGTGCAGCGCCGCCACACGGGCGAGGGCATCCGCCAAGCCGTCTGAGAGTGACATCTCCGGCTCAGCCAGGGCGGCCATGAGGAACCCGCCAAGGTGGGCGACGTACCAGGGAACGCCGTGCTGGCATCCCGTAGGCAATCCCGCCGTGCTTAGCCCGTCTAGCACTACTGCAACTGTTGGGGAGCCGGCCACCCAGTCCTCATTAGGGTTGGCTCCCCCCGGACGACTGTCAAAGCTCACTCGCATGGTCAGCCCTCGTGTCGGTAGAGAGGAGTGACCCTGCGGCTCTCCAGGATTTCCAGGTTCTCAGGGTTGTATCGGCAGGAGATCAGCGTGGAGAAGCGCTTCGTTCGCACCTCGCGGTACAACTCTGCCAAGTTGTGCTCCAGGAAGTGGACGACCCCGTTCGCGCCGATGGCGTGGATTCCCGCGATGTAGAGGAACGTCCCGCGGCCATCAAGGCGCGGGAGCCGTCCGAGGTAGCCAACGTCTCCCGCTGAACCATCCTCATCTTGCGGGGACCGGTACTCCTTCCCGGTCTGCTGGTCGAGCAGGTGCCACACGTGGTCCTTCTCAAACCGCAGGTTGTCGTCGCCCTCCAGTACCTGGGCAACGATGGGTGACAGGCGCGGGCCGCAGACGACCACGTGGTTGTCGCGGTTTAGGTTGACGATGCCGGTCGGCGGAATGACCTCGTACTGGGCATCCAGCTTCATGCCGCTCAGCAACTTGCGCAGGTGCTCGAAGTTGTCGAGGTCTTCCCTGGTGACGACCTCGCTGGGGTTCTGCTCAGGCGACTTGCCGCCTTCGTACTTGCCCCCCAGAGACACAGTCACCAAGTCGGTGCCGAAGAACGCACGTTCCGGGGGCGGGCCGGCCGACGCAAGCTGACCCACCCTGCCGCGGCTCACCCCAAGCCGCGCTGCGATGTCGGCTTGGGTCATGCCGGACGCCTGCGCCTCCTCGATGGCTTCGCGGCGGACGCGGGACAGCTCCAACACCCACCCCTGATAGGTCGCCATCAGGGCGATTGCTGCCTTGGCTCGGTCGACCGGATCCGCGATTCCTGAGATCCGCTTCATGTCCTCGTGCACGACTCTCCAATCATCGCCTAGGGGGGCTATCAGATCGTACCGCGAGTGGGGGTTGCATGGTGTCTCTACTTTGCCTACCGTACCTATCAAGCAAGACAGCAACCCCCCCTAGGCAACATGGGGGCGGGTTGTTGCGACTGCTTGACCTGCACGAATGCAGAGGGCGGGGACGCTGCAATCCCGCTAAAGGCCAGAGGACAGGGCTTCGGCCCGACTGGCGAGGTGGCCCGGTGACCGCGAGCAACGGCCGGAGTGTGGGGACTAGGTCCCCCTTGCAGTGCTTCACACCTGTTGACCTCGACAAAGGGGCATCCAATGCACCGACGAAGAATCCAGGCGCCACCGTGATGGACCGGTCGGTGGACGCCCTCTGCGGTAGTTCGGTCCGCTCTGGTTTCGCAGCACCACACGCTGCGGCCGGCTGCCTCTCCCGCCCGTACGGACCGCCTCGCGCGGCGCCGGACGGACGGGAGTGCGGGGAGCCGGATGTTCCGACTTCAACGGCGCGCGGCCCCGGTGCTGGAACACCGGGGCCGCTGTTCGGGCCGTTCCTCTCTGGAAGGAACCAGACCCAATGAGTCCCATCGTCACTGTTCAGGACGTTGTTACCGCGTTCGCCGACTTCATGGAGCCGACGGCCGCGGAGCTGGACGCGATCGAGTTGGAGATGCCCGTGATCCTGGCGGACGTCGACCTGCTGGACGCGCAGATCATCACGTTGGACCGCACGCCCACCGAGCTGGACGCCCGCCGCATCCGCCGCGCCCGCCGCCGGGCGCTCGCCGCCCGCGTGGCCCTGCTCAACCGCACGGCCGGCGCGAGCGTGCCCGGGGGTGCCGCGTGAGCGCCACCGGCCGGAACCTGACCGCCGCTCACGCCGAGGTGAAGGCGGAGATCGCGCGGACCGACAGCAAGACCGGGCTGCTGCTGGCGTTCGTCGGCGCGGTGCTGGCCGGCGCGTGGACGGTCGCCCGCGACCTCCCCCTGACCCTGTCGGCCGCCATCGTCGGCGGGGGCGGCCTGGCGGTGCTGGTCGCCGCGGCCGGGATGCTGCTGCGCTCGGTGCGCCCGAACCTGGGCAGCCGGCGCGAGCGCTTCGGCTTCCCGCTGTGGGCCACCCTCACCCCCGACGAGATCACCACCACCGTCAACGGCGGGGATCTCGCGGCGGACGTCGCCGGCCTGTCCCGGCTGGCCGTCGCCAAGTTCACCTGCCTGCGCCGCGCGGTCGACCTCACCTACACCGGCGGGGCCCTGCTCATCCTCGCCGCCCTGCTCACCGCCGGGGGTGCGCTGTGACGGCGCTGACGGCGCAGATGGCGAGCGACGGCGGACCCTGGCGCCTGTACGTCGTGCTGTTCGGTGAGAGCGAGTGGCCCACCTTCCGGTGGGAGCGGTCCGCACCGGTGCCGACCGTGGCGGAGCGGCGGGCGGTGCTGGCCGGTCTCGGCTACGAGGTGGCGCCGGGCGCTCAGTGGTCCTGGATCGAGGACAGCCGGATCTACAGCGACGACAGCACCCCGGTTGTTCTGATCGCGGCCGTGGACGTGCGCGAGCAGGAAGGGGCCGCGGCGTGAGCGCGAAGACCGTTCTGCCGGCCGTCGCGATGACGGCCGTGTCCATGGTGCTCACCCTGGCCGTGGTCGTGATGTGGCTGGGTACGGCGATGCCGTGGCCGGTCGCCCTGGTCGTCGGTCTCGGCATCGACGGCGGATGGCTGGCCACCCTCGCCTACGAACGCCGCCTCGCGGCACAGGGCGACCACAGCCCCGTGGTGACCGGCGTCGGCTGGTCGTTCGGCCTGATCGCGACCGGTGTCCTGGTCGCCCACGCGGTCACGGCCGAGGGTTCCACGGGCGCGTGGCTGGCCGTGGCGTGGCTGCCGGTCGCGGCCAAGGCCCTGTGGCTGGTGCATGGGCTGTGGGAGCGCACCGCGCTCACCCCGACCGCGCTCGGGGCGATCCGCGGTATCCAGCAGGAGGCGCGCGACGAGGCGGCCGTGGCGCGTGCCCGGTTGCGGGCCGAGGCCGCCAGCGAGGAGACCCGGCTGACGGCCGTGACGCACGCCGGGGCACGCGTCGCGCACGTCCAGGCCGAGACCGCCAAGACGCTGTCTCGGGCCTGGTCGACGCTGGAGACGGCCCGGAAGGGCGAGGAGACCGGAAGGGCGCTGACCAGCGTGACGACCCCCGTCACGCCCGGCGTCACGCCTCGCTGGGAGCTCCCCGTCTGGGGTCCGAGCGAGCCGACCGGGGCGCCCGCGCTGGAAGCCGCGCCCGCGCTCACCGACGACGCGCTTGACGCGCTGGTCGACCAGATCCGTCACAGCGAGACCCCGGCCCTGTCCTACCGTGAGATGGCGGCCCGCTTCCGGGCCGCCGGGCACTCCGCCTCCGAGGTCCGGTTGCGGGCCTCATGGAAGCGCGTCGCGTGATGGGGGCGCTGCCGGTGTTCCGGTGGCGCCTGGCCCCGGACGGCTACGCCACCCGCCGCCAACTCCGCGCCCGCGGACTGCGGCCCGGCGGTCAGGACGTGGCCGCTCAGCTCGAACGGCCACGCCGCCGCCGGGGCCCGCTGGTCGCCTACCTCTACCGGGTCGACCTGGCCAAGCCGGTCCGGCCCATGACGGACGCCAAGCGGGCGGCCTTGGCCAAGGCCAACACCGCCCGTCGCGTCTGCCCGCAGTGCCGCCGCGACGCCGGATACGTCATCCCCGGCTCGCTCGGCGCGTGCGTGCCCTGTGCCTTCCCCAACACCTCTACCCGTTCGCTCGATGACACCCCGAGGAGGGGCTGACGTGGGCAAGCCCGACACCCGCCGTCTGGACCGCGAGATCCAGAAGACGAACCGGAAGTTGGAGGCGGTCCGCGAGCGGGAGATGTGGCCGCTGGATGGCCGCGAGCGGCGCGCGATCGTCGCGGCCATGGCCGGCGGCTCCTACGGGGTCATGCGCGGCCGTGGCACCGACCGGGCCGAGCGCCGCCTGGAGTCCGCGTGGCTGTCGGCCGAGACGCGGCTGATCGCGGAGATCACCGCCTTGCAGACCGAGCGGCAGCGCATCGTCACCGAGGCCGCCGCGGCCAAGTCCGCCAAGAAGTCATCCGGTTGGTGGTGACCATGACTCGCCGCTGTCCCGCCGCCCACCCGGACGACCTGACCCTCTGTGTCGGCCCGGTCGCCGTGACCGTGCTGGACGCCTTCAACGCCGGGGCCGACGGCTGCGAGCACCACGCCGCCCGGCTCCTGGCGTCCCTGGACGGAGGGCGCGTCTACGCCCTGCCTGACGCCCCGCAGGGCGCCGCGCTCCGTGTGTTCCAGGCCGCCGCCGGCATCCGCCCGTTCTGCTGGCTCGACGGCCCCCTCAACTTCCCGCCCCTGCCGGGGCAGTCAGGAGTGTCTCCGTCATGAGCGGCAACGTCGTTCACCTGCACAAGCACACCGACCCGCCCGCCGTCGACACCCGCCCGGCCCTCACCGTCGTCCCCGAGCCGGCCGCCCCGGTCGTACCGCTGTGGGTCCGGTCCGGCCACGCTATCCGCACGGTGGTCACGCACGAGACGACCAGGACGGTCGCGCGCGGCGCCGCCCGCCATGGCCTCTACGTGTTCGGGGGCGCGCGGATCGTGGCCCGCCGCACCTGGGACGGCCGGACCGCCGCCCGCTACGAGCGCATGCTCCGCGCCGCGGAGGCGGCCGGGAACTACGAGGCCGCCGCGGAGTGGGAGGAGCGCGGGCAGCGCTTCCGCGAGGCCCGGCACCGCCGCCGCATGGACCTGCTCCACTCCCCGATGGACGCCGCGAAGGGGGTGCTGGTCGGCACCGGTATGGGCATCGGCTCCCTGGTCGCCCTCGGCGTCGTCCTGGCCATCGCCAACAAGGACGCCACCGACGTCGTCACCCCACTGATGGCCGTGGTGGAGTTCATCCGCCTGTTGATCACGATCGTTCAGGTGGTATGGGGGCCGCTCGTCTCGATCGGCCCGTTCCTCGCCCTGCTCGCCCTGTGGGCCGTGGGCAGCCACCAGCAAGCCGCACCCGCCTGGGCGCTCCCCGCGACCGTCCGCGACACGGCAGGGGAACCCATCACCCCCTCGATCGTGGTCAAGGCCCTGCGCGACCTCGGCGTGCCCGCGCTGCGCAACGCCATCAAGGAGATGGGCGACGCCGGCGCCTCCATGCTCGGACCTATCCGGATCGCCGGATGCGGCGTGGAAGTCGACGTCACCCTCCCCTCTGGAGTGTCGACGAACGAGGTGCAGAACCGGCGCCGGAAGCTCGCGGAGAACCTCACTAGGCACGAGCACGAGGTGTTCATCACCCTCCCCGAAGCCGCCCGCACCGTGCGGCTGTGGATCGCCGACTCCGGGGCTCTGGACGAGCCGATCGGCCCGTCCCCACTGGCCACCGACGACACCCTGACCGCCGACTATGGGAAGGGCCGCGCCCCCTGGGGCCAGGACCTGCGCGGCGACGCTGCCGCACTGAGCCTGTATCAGCGGCACCTGCTCATCACGGGCCTGTCCAACCAGGGCAAGACGGCCGCGCTGAGGGCGCTCGCCCTGTGGCTCACCCTCGACCGGTCGGTGGAGTTCCGCATCGCCGACCTCAAGGGGGCAGGCGACTGGGCCATGTTCATCGGGCTCGCCACCATCCTGATCCAGGGCCCGACCGATGACCACGTCATCGAGGCGACCGAGATGCTCGAAGGCGGCGTGGCGGAGATGGAGCGCCGCTTGCAGGCTGCGGACGGGGCCGCCTTCCCGCCGCTGATCCTGCTGGTCGACGAGGCGCAGGTGGCGTTCATGTGCCCGGCCAAGGACGAGGACAGGCGGCCCTACGGGGGCAGCAAGGCCACGTCCCGGTACTTCACCGCCGCGCGGAAGATCCACAACCAGGGCCGCGCGGTCAACGTGCTGCTGTGGCAGGGCACGCAGGACCCCACCGACCAGAACCTCCCCAAGCTCGTCCGCGAGGGGGCCCACACCCGCGCCTCCCTCGCCCTCGGCACCGAGTCGCAGGCCCGCATGGCGCTCGGGGACAAGGCCGTGGACGGCGGGGCCGCACCGAACCTGCTGCGGCCCGGTCTGGACAAGGGCACGGTCGTCGTCGCCTCCGACGGCATCACCATCCCCGCCGGCCAGGCATCCATCACCGTCCGCACCCACTACATCGACACCGACACCGCGACCGAGATCGCCGACCGCGCCAGGGCACTGCGCGACGGGGTGACCACCCTGCACGTCATCGAGCGGGGCGAGGAACGCGACCCGCTCGCCGACATCTTCGCGGTCCTCGGGGACGCGCCGCGCGTACTCACCGCGGACGTCCTCAAGCGGCTCTCCGCGCTCAACTCGGACGCCTACGGCCGGTGGACGCCCGGAGACCTCAAGCGCGTCCTGGAGGACGCCGGCGCCGAGCCGTACAAGTCCGACGGCCGCATGGTCGTCGGCCGCGACCGGGTCGCCCGCGCCCTCGCCAACCGGAGTGAGGACGGTTCCGCTTCTGCCTCCGAGTGACAGGGAGGCGACCCCCAACGGGTCAGGGAGGCAGGGAGAACTCCCTGAGCGCCTCCCTGACCCGCCTCCCTGGCCCTGACCAGCACAAATGATCCATCAGGGAGTCAGGGAGGCACGCAGGTCAGACCCCCGAAACCCCCCTCCACAGCCACCCCGCAAGGGGGTGGTTCCGCCTCCCTCACCGAGCAACGGAAGGGATTCCGCATGACCCCCGAGACCACCCCCAGCCCGGCCCGGGCGGACGCCCGGATGACCGACGACCAGGCCGCGGCCGAAGCACGGCGGATCATCGCCGACGCGTACCGGCCCGCACCCGAGGTGCCGACCTCGTACCGCGACACCAGCCCCCTGCCCGCCTACGGCAGCACCCCGCCGGTCGCCCAGCCGGACCACCGGATCGTTCCCGCCTGGGCCGCCGGCACCGCCGTCGCCGGCATCGGCGTCGGAGCGGCGTGCGTCGGCGTCGGGTGCGGTGTCTGGCTCGCCTGCCAGGGATTCGCCGCCATCTCCCTCGCCTCCGTCCTGTTCGTCACCCTGCCCATCGCCGCCGTGGCCGCCGTCGCCGCCGCCATCGGATCGGCCCTGCGGACCCTCAAGGCCGCCCACACCGAACACCACCACCACTACGCCGGCCCGGTCCGCCAGGAGAACACCACCACCCACACGCGCGGACTGATCGCCCGCACCACCAACCACTAGCAACGCCAAGGGCGGCCCCCGTCTCACCAAAGTCCGGGGCCGCCCTGACCATCCAGCACGCTTACACCGAACTGGAGACATCCAGCATGACCCAACCCGCCCCCATCCTGCGAGCCTTACAACCCGCCCCGCCCGCTCCCTCGCTGGGAGCTCCCGGCGCGATGCGGTTCTACCTGACCACCCACAAACGCCACTGGATCAAGCTCACCGACGTACCGCTGTTCCTGAAGTCCGAACACTTCGCGGCCGCCGCCAAGCTCTACCCTGCCCGCGGACCGTACGCGGTCGACTCCGGCGGCTTCTCGGAGCTCAAGGACAAAGGAACCTGGACCCGCACCCCGCGCCAGTACGTCAGCGACCTGCGACGCATTTGGGAATGCGTCGGCCCCTACGACTGGGCCGCCCCGCAGGACTGGATGTGCGAGGAAGCCATCATCCAAGGCGGCTGGTTCGGCGGACTGTACTTCGTCGGCACCCACCTGAGCGTGGAAGAACACCAGCGGCATACCGTCGCCAACTTCCTGGAACTGCGATCGCTCGCTCCCGATCTGCGGATCGCCCCCGTCATTCAGGGTGACAGCGTGCCGGCCTACGAACGCTGTGTGGAGTTGTACGAGCGGGCTGGTGTTGACCTGCGGGCCGAACCCGTGGTCGGGCTGGGGTCGGTGTGCCGGTTGCAGTCCACCCGCCAGGGCGCCGCGATCGTCACCGCCATGGCGGCGCACGGCTTCAACCTGCACGGCTTCGGCTTCAAAATCCTCGGCCTGGAGCGCGTCGGTCACTTGCTCGCTTCGGCTGACTCGGCTGCCTGGAGTGCTCACGCGCGCCGCCGGCCGCCGCTGCCGGGCCACACGCACAAGAACTGCGCGAACTGCATCGACTATGCCCTGAAGTGGCGCGAGCGCGTCATCCGAGCCATCCCCACCCAGCACCAGTTGATGCTCACCGACGGGAGCGCGGCATGAGCCAGACGCCCTACCCCCTGCACACCGCGCTGAGCCTCGCCGCGTCCGGCGTCCCGGTGTTGCCCCTGCGTCGGGGCAAGGTCCCGTTCGGCAACTGCACGAGGTGCGCGGACAACGCGTGCGGCGGCCGGCCGATCATGAAGACCCCGGGCCCGTGCCGGTGCCCCGGCGTCTGCCACGCCTGGGCCGCCGCCACCACCGAGCCGGCCGTCATCGTCTCGCCCGAGTGGGCCGCGGCGTGGCGGCGAGCGGTGTGCGTCGGCTACCACCCCGGCGGCGCCGGCCTGACCATCGTCGACCTGGACGACGCGGACGCCATCGCCTGGGCCCGCACCGCCCTACCCGCCACCCGGACCGTACCGACGACGCGCGGACTGCACTGGATCTACCGAGGCACCATGGCGTCCCGCAACGCGGTGCGCCCCGGCGTCGACATCAAGTCGACCATGTCCTACGCCCGCTACCTCGGCCCCGGCACCGGCGCCATGACCGACCTGCCGGACGCCGTCCGCGCGCTGGCCGTGAAGAAGCCGTCCCCGGCCCCCACAGCTCCGCACCCTGTCACCGTGTCCGTGACGGCCAGGGAGGGAACGTGCCCCCACCGCACGCCCCGCTTCCTGGACCGCGGCATTGCGATGGCCGAGCAGCGCATCACCGCGGCGTCCAGCGCGGTCCACAACACCGTGTACCGCACCTTCCTGGCCGTGCTGTCCACGCACGGCCGGTGCGGCTGCCTCACCGACACTCACGTCGCCCGGCTGTTCGCCGCCGCGCAGGCCAAAGGCGAGTCGCCGCGGCACTGCACCGAGGCGTGGGCCAACGCCCTGACAGCGCTGGGGATGTGACCATGTCCGACGACGAGAAGACCCCGGCCCGCGAGATCATCACCGACTACGCGCAGGCCCACTTTCGCTACTTCCGCACCGCCGACGGCACCGTGTACGCGCAGAGGAACGGCCACCCCGTGGCCCGCCCGATCCGCTCCCAGGGCACCACCGGCAGCCACCGCCAGGAACTCATGGTCGGACTCTTCAGGGACGGCATCGGCGTGTTCAACGGCACCGCCATGAAGGAAGCGCTCGACCTGATCGAAGCGTTGGCGCTGACCGAGGACGTGCAGCCCGTCCACATCCGCGTCGCCCCGGGGTTCGACGGGGCGACCTGGCTGGACCTAGGGCGCGACGACGGACAGTCGGTTCGTATCCACCCCACCGGCTGGGACGTCCGCACCCCCGACCCGCGGGAGGTGTGCTGGCGGCGCACGCAGCTCACCGGGGAACTCCCGATGCCGGCCAGGGACACCGACGGCAAGGGCATCGACCTGCTGCTGAGGTTGTGCAACTTCGCCACCGCGGAGACCGAATGCCTGGCCATCGCGTGGCTGGTCGGCTGCCTCGGGCCACACGCACCCGTCCCCGCCCCGTTCCTCACCGGCCCGCAGGGCGCCGGCAAGTCCACCGGCGGCCGGATGCTCGTACGGATCATCGAAGGCATGAGCGGCGACCTGCGCCGCGCCCCGAAGGACGAAGAGAACCTGATCGCAGCGGTGGCAGCCGGATGGGTCACCGCCCTGGACAACCTGTCCCACATGACCCCGGACCTGTCCGACGCCATGTGCTGCATCGTGACCGGCGCCGAGAACGTCAAGCGGGCCCTGTTCACCGACGGGGACGTCTTCCGCGTCGGCTACCGCCGGCCGCTGCTGCTGACCGGCATCGACGTCGGGGTGATCCGGCCCGACCTCGCCGAACGGCTCCTGCCCCTGCGCCTGGAACGGCCCCACGTCCGCCGCACCGAAGCGGAACTGTGGTCCGACTTCGCCGAAGTGCTGCCCATCATCCTGGGATCGCTCCTGGATCTCACCGTGCAGGTGCGGGCGGCCGAGGCGGACATCCCAACCGATCTACGCATGGCCGACTTCGCGCACCTGTGCGCGCAGCTCGACGCTGCCACCGGTCTGGGAGCTCTGGCCGCCTACCGGGCCAGCCTGGACGACCTCAACGACGACGTCATCGAGGGCGACCTGCTGGCGCAGACGGTGCTGAAGCACGCGGCCGACATCGACGCGGGAGCGGAACAGCGGATGACGTCCGCCGAGTGGCTGCACTGCCTCACCGGCCTCTACACGGGCGAGGAATGCCGCCCCCTTCCCAAAGGATGGCCGACCACCGGCAAGGTGCTCTCAGACCGCCTCAAGCGGCTTCAGCCCACCCTCGCCGCCCGGGGCGTGCTCATCGACTGGGGACGCACCAGCGCCGCCCGCTACATCGAAATGGCCCGGCCCCCGGCCCCCGCACCCCCGAACCAGCAGGAACCGGCATTCTGACCGGCCACACCGGGCCGCGCTCAAGCAAGAGGAGCACGGGCCGCGTGCTCCTCTTGCTGTTCGGCGGCGCCGCCGCCCTGCGATGGTCGCGCCGCGAAGCGGCTCCTTCTTCACTCTCTGAGCCGCGCACCACAACAGACACCACCCCCTCCTTGTCCGAAGTAGAGAGACGCTGCGTCACCTGCGTCACCCGCACCCCGAAAACGCCGGGTGACCTGCCGGAAGACGGGTGACGCAGACGGCTGATCCCTGCGTCATCCCGCGTCACCTGCGTCATGCCGTGACGGACGTCTGTGTCACACGGTGACGTGCCCCGAACGTCCCGCGTCACACAAACCCGCAGGTCAGCGCCGCGAATGACGTGGATGACGCAGTGACGCAGAAATCCCCACCTCGGACACACACGCACCCGCCCCTGAACGCCGCAAAGGAGTCCCGTCTTGCCTGCCCCCAAGATGCTCAAGCTCCCCGAAGTCCTCGAAGAGATCCAGATGAGCCGCGCCGCCTTCTACCGGATGCGCGCCCGGGGCAACGCCCCGCGTCTCGTCAAGCTCCCCAACGGACAGATCCGCGTCCGCCGCTCCGATCTGGACTCGTGGCTGAACCGCTACGAGGACCACGCCGCCTGACCGCAAACCGACAGCAGCAACCCGACAGCAGCAACCCGAGGGGCCCGCTCTAAGCGGGCCCCTCGCTCGTGAGGAGACGCGTGAAGAGCTACGACGTGCGGATTTGGGGCATCCGAGCCCGCAACAGCAAGAAGGCGCCGTATCAGCTTCGCTGGTCGGTCGCCGGTCAGGTCCATCAAACGCCGTTCGCCACCAAGACGCTCGCGGACGCCCGCCGGGCCCAGTTGCTCACCGCCACCCGGGACGGTGAGGCGTTCGACGTCGACAGTGGCTTGCCCATGAGCGAGCACCGCGCGGCGGCGTCCCCCACCTGGTACGACCACGCCTGTGCCTACGCCGCCATGAAGTGGCCCGGTGCCGCGGCAAAGCACCGGGTCGGCATCGCGGAAGCCCTGACGGCCGTCACGATGACCCTGGTGACGTCGAACCGTGGGGCTCCCGACAAGAAGGTGCTGCGCCGCGCGCTCCGGGAATGGGCGTTCCGCGCGGTGCGCGACGACAACGTGGAGAAGTACGTTCCCCGGAAGGACGCCGAGGACGTTCCCGCCGATGTGGCCGCCGCGCTGACCTGGGTGTCGGAGCACTCCGTCAAGGTGGCGGACATGACCGACTCGGCCCGTCTGCGAGACGTCCTCACCGTGCTCTCGCGTCGGCTGGACGGGAAGGTGGCGGCCGACAACACCGTTCGGCGGAAGCACTCTGTGCTCAGCAACGCTCTGCGGTACGCCGTGGAGCGGGAGATCCTGACCGCGAACCCGCTGAGCCGTATCGACTGGAAGACGCCGGATACGGATGATGAGGTGGATTTCCGCTACGTTCCAGGCCCGGTGCTGGCGCACGCCCTGCTGGAAGCCGTGCGCGGCGCCGGCGAGCGCGGCCCGTACCTGTCGGCGTTCTTCGCCTGCATGTACTACGCGGCCATGCGACCGTCTGAGGTCGCGTCTCTGACCCGGCGAGCGTGCCGGCTCCCAGAGGACGGTTGGGGCGAGTTGATCCTGTCGCGCTCCCGTCCGGAGGTGGGGTCCGGCTGGACGGATGACGGGAAGTCCTACGAGGAACGCGGGCTGAAGCGGCGCGCGAGGAAGGCCACGCGCCCGGTGCCGATTCCGCCCGTCCTGGTGGCGATCCTGCGTCGCCACCTCGCGGAGTACGGCACCGGGAAGGACGGCCGTCTCTTCACCGCGGCCATGGGCGGGCGCATCCGGTCGACGGAGTACGCGGACGCCTGGAAGAACGCCCGGAAGAAGGCGCTGCCGGCGGAGGACGTGGGAACACCCCTGGCAGAAGTGCCCTACTCGTTGCGGCACGCGTGCGTATCGCTCTGGATCAAGGCGGGAGTTGACCCCGTGGAAGTGGCGCGGCGGGCCGGCCACAGTCCGGCGGTGCTCTGGAAGTTCTACGCCAAGATCCTGCGTGGTCAGCAAGAGGTCTCGAACGGGCTCATCGACAAGGCCCTGAGTGCCGAGTAGCCCCTGAAAACCTGGCCACAGGTTGGCCGCACGCCCTGATCAAACCCGGGATGGGGGCGGTACGGGGTGAGACAGGGTGCATGCGGAAGGGGTGCCGCTCCGGAGAGTGGCCCCCCTTCTGACCTGCAAGCTTCTGACCTGCTACGCGGTGGGTGTGGGATTTGAACCCACGGTGACTCGCGCCACGACGGTTTTCAAGACCGTTCCCTTAGGCCGCTCGGGCAACCCACCCCGCGCCGCTCGTGTGTGGCGGCGCGGGGACAAGACTAACGGGTTGGCGGGCGCGCGTGGGATCAGCTGTCGCCGATGCGGGAGCCGAGGGTCAGTTGTGCCGTGTGCTCCTTGCCGCCGCGCTTGTAGGTGACGGTGACCTTGTCGCCGGGCTTGTGGGTCCAGATCTCGCCGATGAGGGTCGGGCCGGAGTCGATGACGCGGTTGTCGAGCTTGGTGATGACGTCGCCGGGCTTGAGGCCGGCCTCGGCGGCGGGGCCGCCCGACTCGACCGGGGCGGAGCCGCTGACGCCCTGGTCGGTGATCTTGGCGCCGTTGGTCGTGTCCTCCAGGGACACCGACGCGCCGATCTTGGCGTAGACGGGCTTGCCGGACTTGATCAGCTGCTGGGCGACGTACTTGGCCTGGTTGATCGGGATGGCGAAGCCCAGGCCGATCGAGCCGGACTGGCCGGAGCTGCCGAGGCCGCCGCTGCTCGCGGACTGGATGGCGGAGTTGATGCCGATGACCGCGCCGCGGGCGTCGAGGAGCGGGCCGCCGGAGTTGCCCGGGTTGATGGAGGCGTCCGTCTGCAGGGCGCTCATGTAGGAGGCCTTGCTGTCGGAGGCGCCGTCGCTGGAGGCGACGGGACGGTTCTTCGCACTGATGATGCCGGTCGTCACCGTGTTCGACAGGCCGAAGGGCGCGCCGATGGCGATCGTCTCGTCGCCGACGGCCACCTTGTCGGAGTCGCCGAGGGCGAGCGGCTTGAGGTCGGAGGGGGCGTTCTTGAGCCGGATGACCGCGACGTCGTAGCCCTGGGCGTGGCCGACGACCTCGGCGTCGTACTTCCTGCCGTCGGGGAAGGTGGCGCTGAGCTTGCCGCCGTCGACGGCGTCGGCCACCACGTGGTTGTTGGTGACGATGTGGCCCTGGGTGTCGAAGACGAAGCCGGTGCCGGTGCCGCCCCGGCCGCCGGTCCCCTCGGCCTCGATGGTGACCGTGCTCGGCAGAGCCCTGGCGGCCACGCCCGCGACCGAGTTCGGGTCGCGCTTGATCTGCGAGGCGCCGGTGTCGGAGGCGGAGACCGTGGTGGAGCTGCTGTCGTCGTTCCTGGCCAGGGTGTAGCCGAGGCCGCCGCCCAGGCCGCCGGCGACCAGCGCGGCCACCAGGACCGCGGCGACCAGGCCGCCGCGCCGGGCGCCGGGCTTGGGCGCGGGCTGGTGCTGCTGGTACGCGGCGCCCCAGCCGGAGCCTCCCGCGCCGCCGTCCATGTAGGCGGGCGCGGCGGGCGACGGGGGCGGCCAGGAGCCGTCGACGGGCGCGCCGGGGTCCTGCGGCGCGGGCGCGCCGTGGGCTCCCGGGACGTACGGGGGCACGTCCGGGGGCGGGGGCGCGGCAGGACCGCCCTGGGGGGCGGCCGGGTGCGGGGAAGCAGCGGGAGTCTCCACCGGCACGGGAGGTGCGGACGGCGCCGGCGGTACCGTGTTGCCCTCGTTCTCGGTGCTCACAGCTCTTCTCCTTGGTCCACGGCTGTTGTTGTCGGTCGCACTCGGTCACGCTCGTCATGCCCGCCGGCGACCCGGCGCGCTCCAGCTGTGCAGGTGCTGCGGATGTACGTAGTCAGCTTTTCCCACGGGCCGTCAGAGCACCATAAGCCGATGCTGTGGGTCCGGGCGCATTCTTTATATGGGTCATTTCACATGAAACAGACACATTATCGACGGCTCTCCGCCGTCCCGCCCATTCCGCCGCGGTGGCACCATGACGCGGTGACCCACGCACGGCAGCACCACATCCAGGTCGTCGCCCACCGCGGAGCCTCCGAGGCCGCCCCGGAGCACACGCTGGCCGCCTACCGGAAGGCCATCGAGGACGGCGCGGACGCCCTCGAGTGCGATGTGCGCCTGACCGCGGACGGTCATCTCGTCTGCGTGCACGACCGCCGCGTCAACCGTACGTCGAACGGCCGGGGAGCGGTGTCCGCCCTGGAACTCGCCGACCTCGCCGCACTGGACTTCGGATCGTGGCGCACGCGCGCGTCCTGGCGCGGCCGGATCGAGGAGCCGGACTGGGAGGTGCGGCCCGAGGACCCCGAGGACACCTCCGTGCTGACCCTGGAGCGGCTGCTCGAACTCGTCGCCGACGCCGGGCGGCCGGTGGAGCTGGCCATCGAGACCAAGCACCCCACGCGATGGGCGGGGCAGGTCGAGGAACGGCTGCTGACGCTCCTGAAGCGGTTCGGACTGGACGCCCCCGCCTCGCCCGCGAAGTCGCCGGTGCGCGTGATGAGCTTCTCGGCACGTTCGCTGCACCGGGTGCGGACGGCCTCGCCGACACTGCCGACGGTCTACCTGGTGCAGTTCGTCACACCGCGGCTGCGGGACGGCCGGCTGCCGGCGGGAGTCGGGATCGCCGGCCCCTCGATCCGCATCGTGCGCAACCAGCCGGCGTACGTGGAGCGGCTCAAGCAGGCGGGACACCGGGTGCACGTGTGGACCGTGAACGAGCCCGAGGACGTCGACCTCTGCGTGGACCTCGGGGTGGACGCCATCATCACCAACCGCCCGCGCGCGGTACTGCACCGGCTCGGCCGCTGACCGCCGCCGGTCCGGCCGCGTGACCTGCCGCCCGTCCAGCCACGATGACAGGGAGTGCTCCGGCGCGTTCGGTGAGTGATCGGACGTTCCAAATGCATCGCCGGACGCGATTCGGCCGGTTTCCGGTCCAGGCCGGTGGGGCATCCACACCGTGGCGTGGGGCGAAGGAGGTCTCGGGGGTGGCGTTGGTGGTGGCACAGGAGGTGCCCACGTCGTCGAGCATGGCCGTACCCCATGGCCCTGCGGGCGTGGGGGAAGCAAGGCGCCGGATGCGTGATCAACTGCGCGGCGGCGGCGTGGCGGAATCGGTCGTCGACGACGCCGTATTGATCCTTTCCGAACTCTTGAGCAATGCCTGCAAGCACGGCCGGCCGCTGCGCGGTGCCCTGGCCGGCGACGGCGACGTCCGGGCCGCGTGGCGGGTGGACGCGAGCGGCAGGCTGATCATCGAGGTGACCGACGGCGGCGGCCCGACCCGCCCGTCCCCGGCCACCCCCTCGGTCACCGCTCACGGCGGCCGCGGGCTGAACATCATCAGCGCGCTCTGCGACGACTGGGGCGTACGGGACAGCGTCGGCGGCGAGGTCACGGTGTGGGTGGTCGTCCACGAGGACGTGCACGACCCGGACGCCGGTCACCGCCGAGACGACTTCGCCTCCCGGATCACCGCACCGCCGGTGGCGGCGGTGCCCGACCTGGGCTTCACGGACGCCTTCGGCGACTTGGACTGACCCCGCGCCCGCGGGTCCGCGCCCGGGCACCGCCCGGGCCGGTCTCGTACGCGTGCGTCCGAGCCGGACTCGCACGCGTGCGTAGGAGCCGGACCCGCAGGCGCGTGCGCCCGACCCCGGACCCGCGGGCGCGGGCGCCGAACCGACGCTTCCCGTGCACCGCTCGCCGGACCTGTTCCGGGCACGGGCGCGTGCGCGCGGGACCGGCGAGCGGGAGGCCTCGGGTCCGTCGAGGTACTCCGTCCCGGATACGGAGGCGCGGGCCGCCCGGTTGTCCACATTTCCCGCCGCGTCCACAGGGTCCCGTCGTTGACGGCGTGAACGGCTAGGCTCGCGCCCGTACGAGACGAGCCGTAACCGGGAGACACCCAGATGGCCAAGAAGCGACCCCAGACGAAGGCCAAGCGCCCGCAGCTCACGGATGGAGAGGTCCCGGTCGTCGGTGCGCGCGAGCCCTGCCCGTGCGGCAGCGGTCGGCGGTACAAGGCCTGCCACGGCCGGGCCGCCGCGCACGCGGTGACCGAGCTGGTGCAGCGGCCCTTCGAGGGGCTGCCCGGTGAGTGCGACTGGGTGGCCCTGCGCGAGCTGGTGCCCGCCGCCACGGCCGGGCTGGCCCTGCGTGACGGCATGCCCGACGGCGTCCCGGCCGTCACACTCGCCACGGTCCTGCCGATGGCCTGGCCCGCGCTGCGCCGCGACGACGGCTCGGTGCTGCTCGGCCTGCAGAACGACACGGCGTCCGGCGACATCAGCCGCGACCTCGCCGACACCCTGCTGTGCGCCCTGGAGGCCGAGCCCGGCACCCCGGTGCAGGGCCGCCGCGCCCCGGCCGACGGCCCGCGCCTCCAGGACCTGCTCGACCTGAAGGCCTCCTTCGCACCTGTGGTGCACGAGGGCTTCGAGTTCTGGGTGCCGGACGCGGACAACGCGACGCCGGAGGTCACCGCCTCCCTGGAGCGGGCCAACGCGGCGGCCATCCCGACCGTGCGCCTGGAGAGCGTCGAGGCGGCGTACTGGTGCCGGACGCCGGAGAAGAACCACCTGCGCTGGGTCATGCCGCACCCGGAGGAGCAGCTTCTGGACGCTCTCGCGCGGCTGCACGCGGCGGGCCGTTCGAACCTCGGTGAGGGCACCCGTCTCGTGGGCTCCTTCCGGGCGCACGGCCTGATCGTGCCCGTGTGGGACCTGCCGAGCGAGATGGGCGCCCAGGACGTGGAGAAGCCGGCCGCCGAGTTCGCCGAGCAGCTCGCCGCGGCGCTGGCCAGCGAGGCGCCGCTGACCGGCGACGAGCGCCGGGCCCGCGGCGGTCTGACCAACCGGCAGGTCACGCTGAGCTGAGCGACGAGCGGGCGGCCGGACCTTCGACCGGCCGCCCGGTCAGCCGCTGGGCCGGCCGCCCACTCACTGAGCCGGCCGGTCGCCGCGTCGGCCGTCCGGCCAGTCGCCCGGTCACCCTCCGAGTGGCCATTCCACCCGGACGGGGCGAGTGACGCCCGTCACAACCGGCGGGCGGCGCAGTCGAGTCGGTGACCTAAAAGGCCATGCACCCGGTGACTGGAAAGCCGGGATCGAATTTGCGAACTGCCGATCTCTTGTTACCGTTCCAGTAGCCCGGTTGCTGGTGCATCCCCCGTCGCCAGCAACCGGGCGCTTGCGTGTCCGCAGCCGTTCACCCAGCGCAGCAGCCCGTCAACGGCCCGTTGTCATCGGTGAGTTGCTTCCCGATCGCAGCAGCAGCGCGGCCCGCGCGCCCCGCTCGGCGAACTCCGCGACGGCGCTGTACGCCGCCACCGTCCCCCGGCTGTGCTCCCGCGGCGTCTCACAGGTCTCCGGCTCCTGGCCCCCGGCAGGCGCGCACTGCGCCCGCACGGTGCGCTCGCCCGGCCCCATGAGGGTCAGGCCGGCGTCCAGGGGCCGTCCGGTCGTGTTGCGGTAGTAGGTGCGTGCCCAGGTGTCCGCGCCCTGGGTGAGCACACAGGTCTGCGCCCTCACGCCGCCGGGCGAGGTGACCTCGGGGCCGCAGCGCGTGGCGGTGGCGAGCCCCAGGCCGAGCACCCGCCTGGAAGGGGCGCGCACGGCGGAGGGCATCTTGTCGTCGCCGCCCGGCAGGACGCGCACCGCGGACCGGGCGTCCTGGCCGCTCCGGTCGCCCGCCTGGCCGGCGGACGCCCCGGCCGGCGACAGGACGACGACGCAGCCGACGACGCCCAGGAGGGCGAGCAGACGGAGGCGCCGGGGATCGTGGCCGCCGCCCGGCACTCGGTTTCCGGGTCCGGCGGGGTGACGCAGCATGAGGGGGACGATAACGGCCCGGGGCGGGCACTTCGCCCGCCGCGGCCGCGACACCCCTACAACTCGGGGGCGCTCACACCCGTACGAGTGAGGGCCTCCACCACCGCGTCGACCACGGCCTCCACATCGGGCACCCAGGGCGAGGCGGAGCCGGGCAGCGGAGCCCGCTCCCAGCGGATCGGGCCGTCGCCGGTCTCGGAGGGCGGCAGGGCAAGATAGCCGCCCTCGCTGTGGAAGCGGAGCGAGCCGGGGACGAAGTCCTTGGCGTAGAGCAGCTCGCCCAACTGCTCCATGGAGTACGGCTTGACGAGGATCGCCCACCGCTTGGACGAGGCGACGACCGGGCCGAGCCGCATGCCGACGCGGTCGAGCGCGGTGAGGGCGCGCGCGGCCGGGAGGGCCGGCAGGCTCACCGCGCAGGGGGCCGTGCCGCCGGTGGCCAGGACGATCGGCGCGGTGGGCCGGTTGGTCCACCACCAGCGCACCATGCGGGCGTCGGTGGTGGCCGCCAGGAGACCGGGTTCGAAGGGGTGCGCGCCGGGCACCGTGCACTCCGGGTCGGGGCAGCCGCAGCGGTCGTGCCGCCGCGGATCCAGAGCCACGCCCGGCAGCACGGGCCACTGCCACCGGGTCGCGAAGTTCAGGGCCGCGCTGATCGGCTCAGGCCTCTCGTCGCTGCGCTGGGACAGGAGCCCGCGTCGCCTTCCGGGGATCTCGCGCATGAGCGCTCGTTCCTTTCCGTTGCACCGCTGGCAACACCGTGGACCACTCACATCATGTGTCGATCACTGACTGTGCGTACCTGTTGGCGCATCACACCCCTGCCTTCAGGCACGGGGAACCCCTATGGGCCGAACATCGGCTGCTTCCACGGCAGCCCCGTCCATACTGCGTCTACCAGGAGCATGGGCGTGGCGCGGGGTGGCGGAGCATGGCGTTATGCCGACTTGTCTTCTGCTCTCCGCCGCCGTCGCGCAAGGATGGGGCACGGTCGTCGGTGGTTAAGACGCCCGGGTCCGTCGCCAGGTTCCGGGTAGCCCCCAACCACCCCTGGCCTTCTCCGAGTACGTACCCATCACGACCGCTGTGACGCTCTGTCGAGCGAGCCCAGTCGACCGCAACAGGCCGTCACCCGAGGCAGTTTCAAGCCAACTTCCTTTTTTAGCAAGAGGTTGGGAAGAAGACACCGAGAAGCCCTCTGACACCAGGAAACCCGGCAGGACAATGCTGGACATCCCCTCACGAGTGCGTGTACATGTGGAGACACTGCTGGCGGCGCAGAATGACATGGGGGTTTGCGATGCTTTTTAGCAATACGCACCGGTCGGAAGGCCGAGCGCCATGAACGCCCCCCACCCCCCGAAAGTGGCTGGAATCGATTCGACGGTCCCCGCACCCGCACACACTGTCGCGCCCTCACTCGCCGCCCCGGACGCCTCCCCGAGCGGCCCGTCCGGCCCGCACGCCCCCCGCCCGGCCGGCGCCCTCCTGCAGGACCGGCTCGCCGGCTGGGTCTCCGACCTCACCACCCTGAACGAGCTCACCGAACGGCTGGCCCGTACGAACGGACTCGACGCCGCCCTGAAGGAGCTGCTGCGCGCCGGAGCCGCCCTCGTCGGCGCCCGGCGCGGCCTCGCCGTCCTCGAACCGGACGACGGACTCGGCCCCGACACCACCATCGGCCTCGGCCTGGCACGGGCCGATCTCGGCCACATCGAGACCGTGCCGCGCAGCGCCATGCCGTACGGGACGCTCCTCGACACCGCGGCCGGCCTGCCGGGCGGCGACGGCGAGGACGTGCGCCCCGACCTGTTCGCCGAGGACGGCCTCGATCCGCGCCACCGCGAGGTGGCCGGACGCCTCGGCTACGCCGCCAGTTACGCGCTGCCGCTGTCCACCGAGGCCGCCGGCCGGCTCGGTGCCGCCGTCTGGTTCTACGACGAGCCCGCCGAACCGGCCGAGCGGCGACGCCACCTCGTCGGCCTCTATCTCCGCTTCGCCACCGAGCACCTGGCACGCCTGCTCGACACCGAGCGCACGCGCGCCTGCATGGCGACGGTCTACGAGGAGTTGCTGCCCTCCCGGCTGCCCCGCGTCCCCGGCGTCCAGCTCGCCTCCCGGCACCGCACCGGCCCGCGCGGCGGCGGCGACTGGTACGACGCGCTGCCGCTGCCCGACGCCGCGCTCGGCCTCGCGGTCGGCTCGGTCACCGGCGCCGGGCCGGGCGCGATCGCCGCGATGGGCCGGCTGCGGGCGTCCCTGCGGGCGTACGCGGTGATGGAGGGCGAGGATCCCGTCGCCGTCCTGTCCGACCTCGAACTGCTCCTGCGGCTGACCGAGCCCGCCCGCTCCGCCACGGCCCTGTTCGCCTACTGCGAGCCCGCGCTGCGCCGGATCACCCTGGCGGGCGCCGGGCACTGCCCCCCGCTGGTGCTCGGCGAACGGCGCACGGAGTTCGTGGAGACGTCCGTGTCCGCGCCGCTCGGCATGCTCGCCTGCTGGGAGGCGCCGAGCGTGGAGTTCCAGGTCGGTGCGGGCGAGACGGTGCTGCTGTACACCGACGGGCTGCTGCACCGCACCGGCGACTCCGTCGACCGCGCCTTCGCCCGGCTGCACACGGCCGCGGCGGGTGTCCCGCGCACGCTGCGCCACGACCCGGCGGCCGTCGCCGACCACGTCCTGCACACGGTCCTGCCGAACGGACTTGACGTGACCGACGGCGCGGAGGACGTGGCGCTGCTGGCGGCGCGCTTCGAGTAGGCCGCCCGGTAACAGGCACTTCCGCCTCTGGCCCCCTTCCCGCACGACCGTACGATGGGGGATGGCCCAGTGGCTGTATCGAGGAGGAAGACCGTGGCGCAGGAGCTGCCGGAGACCCCGGAGACCGCCGAAGAAGAACCGATCAAGCAGCGGAAGAACGGCCTGTACCCGGGCGTGTCCGACGAGCTCGCCGAGAACATGAAGTCCGGCTGGGCCGACACCGAGCTGCACGACCTCGAACCGGTCGCCCAGGCCGAGCACACCGCGCGCCGCCGCGCCGCGCTGTCCGCACGCTTCCCCGGCGAGCGCCTGGTCATTCCCGCGGGCAACCTGAAGACCCGCTCGAACGACACGGAGTACGCCTTCCGCTCCTCGGTCGAGTACGCCTACCTCACCGGCAACCAGACCGAGGACGGCGTCCTGGTCCTGGAGCCCACCGCGGACGGCCACCGCGGGACGCTCTACCTCCTGCCGCGCTCCGACCGTGAGAACGGCGAGTTCTGGCTCTCCGGCCAGGGCGAGCTGTGGGTCGGCCGCCGCCACTCCCTGACCGAGGCCGGGACGCTCTACGGCATCCCGACCTCCGACGTGCGCGAACTGGCGGACAAGCTGCGCGAGGCCACCGGCCCGGTCCGCGTCGTGCGCGGCTACGACGCCGGCATCGAAGAGGCGCTGACCGACAAGGTCACCGCCGAGCGCGACGAGCAGCTGCGCGCCTTCCTCTCCGAGGCCCGCCTGGTCAAGGACGACTTCGAGATCGGCGAGCTGCAGAAGGCCGTCGACTCGACCGTGCGCGGCTTCGAGGACGTGGTGAAGGTCCTCGACAAGGCCGAGGCGACCAGCGAGCGCTACATCGAGGGAACGTTCTTCCTCCGCGCGCGCGTCGAGGGCAACGACATCGGCTACGGCTCCATCTGCGCGGCCGGCCCGCACGCCTGCACGCTGCACTGGGTGCGCAACGACGGCCCGGTCCGCTCCGGCGACCTGCTCCTGCTGGACGCGGGCGTGGAGACGCACACCCTCTACACCGCCGACGTCACGCGCACGCTGCCGGTCAACGGCACGTACGACGAGATCCAGAGGAAGATCTACGACGCGGTGTACGAGTCCCAGGAGGCCGGCATCGCGGCCGTGAAGCCGGGCGCCAAGTACCGCGACTTCCACGACGCCGCCCAGCGCGTGCTCGCGGAGAAGCTCGTCGAGTGGGGCCTGGTCGAGGGCCCGGTCGAGCGGGTCCTGGAGCTGGGCCTGCAGCGCCGCTGGACGCTGCACGGCACCGGTCACATGCTCGGCATGGACGTCCACGACTGCGCCGCCGCCCGGACCGAGACGTACGTCGACGGCACGCTGGAGCCGGGCATGGTCCTCACCGTCGAGCCCGGCCTGTACTTCCAGGCCGACGACCTGACCGTCCCGGAGGAGTACCGCGGCATCGGCGTCCGCATCGAGGACGACATCCTCGTCACCGAGGACGGCAACCGCAATCTCTCCGCGGGCCTGCCGCGCCGCTCCGACGAGGTCGAGGCCTGGATGGCGTCGCTGAAGAGCTGACACGGAGGGACGGCCGGGCACCCGCGGGGTGCCCGGCCGTCCCGCGTGGGGCTACACCGCCACCAGCGGGGCGTCCTCGCGCCACTTGAGGATCTTGTCGAAGATCACCACCGCGCCGCCGCGGCCCGGCCTGTTGCGGATGTGGACGTGGTCGGCGAGTTCCTGGATGAGGTACAGGCCGCGGCCGTGCTCGGCCTCGGCGCGCACGGCACGGACCGGGCGCCGGCGGCCCGCCGGCGGAAAGCCGGGGCCCGTGTCGGCCACCTCGATGCGGCACTTCTGCCCGTCGAGGAAGGCGGTGACCCGGAACGCGTCGCAGGACCCGGTGTCCCCGCCGTGCTCCACCGCGTTCGCGCAGGCCTCGCTCAGGGCCACCGACAGGTCGTAGGAGATCTCCGGGTCGACGCCCGCGGTCTCCATCGTGCCGAGCAGCAGCCGACGGGCGAGCGGCACGCTCGCGGCGTCGCGCCGCAGATGGAGTGACCACCAGATGCTCATGCTCCAGCCTCCCGGCCGCGGCTCGACATACCGTTACGTATTGCCCCGAGTGCCCGCCCATAAGCACCGTGTCGACGCGACACCGCACAATCGGCGGACGCGGCGGGACGGGGAATCGGTGTATGTGCGGGCCGACGTCATCAGACCATGACCTTCCGGATGTACCGCATCTTGTGGACCTGCCGTACGGCGGTCCCGGGTCCAGTGGGATGATGAGGCCGCCATGTCTTCCCCCCACCCGCGCACGGCACCCGCCGGACGCGGTCTACGGACCCTCAGGGCCGCGGTGTTCGCCGCGGTCTGCGTCGTGCTGGCCGCGGCCGGGCACTCGCTGGCGTCCTGCGCCACGGTGCCACTGTGGACGCTCGGCGCCGGGTTCCTGGGGGCGCTGGTCATGGTGGCACCGCTCGCCGGACGCGCGCGTTCCCTGCCGGGGATCGCGGCGCTGCTGGTGGTCGGCCAGAGCGTGCTGCACGCCCTGTTCGGCATGGGACAGAGCGGCATGGGCGCCATGGCCATGGGCTCCGCGGGACCGACGGGCTCCGCGCCCGTGCTGTCCGACGCCGAGCTCGTCCAGCAGGCCGCCCGGTACGTCTGCGGGGCCACCGCCGCCGCGATCAGCCCGGCCCAGGCCTACCGCATACTCGTCGACGCACACGCCTACGCCGGCGCCGGCGCGGACCTGAACGCCCCGCACCACCCGGCGGCCTCCCCGTTCCCGACGGGCGTGGCCGCCCTGCTGCCGTCCCTGCCGATGCTGCTCGTCCACGTCCTGGCCGCCCTCGCCACGGGCTGGGTGCTGCGACGGGGCGACCTGGCCCTGCTGCGGCTGATCGAACTGTCGGCGCACGGAGTCGCCGAGACCGCGCTCGTACGGTCCCTGCGCGGGGCGCTCGCCCTGGTGCGCGCCCTGTGCGCCGGGCTGCCCACGGCGGCCGGTACCGGCCCGCGCCTGCCGCGCACCGCCGACTCCGCGCCCCTCACGCCCCACACCACCGCACTCCAGCACACGGTGATCCGACGCGGCCCGCCGGCCGCCGCACTCGCCCTCGCTGCCTGACGCGACGCGACCACCACCCCACCGAGCGGGCTTCCGCCGGGGGAGCGGCCGCCGTCGTGCGGCATGCGCGCGTGTGCCTGTCCGGCGGGAACACCACTGGTCCCGCTCCGCACGCGCACCCCCACACACCGGAACCCACTCGAAGCGGAGTGCACCCCTTATGAAGGCTTCCCGACTCGTCGCCACCGCCGCCCTCGCCGGCTCGGCCGTCCTCGCCCTGTCCGTCCCCGCGTTCGCACACGTCACCGTGCAGCCCGAGGGCGCCGCCGCCAAGGGCGGCTACGCCGTCGTCGACTTCAAGGTGCCCAACGAGCGCGACAACGCCTCCACCACCAAGCTCGAGGTCAACTTCCCGACCGACCACCCGCTGGCCTCCGTGATGCCGCAGCCGGTGCCGGGCTGGAAGGTCGACGTCACCAAGTCCCAGCTGGACAAGCCGCTGGAGATGCACGGCAAGAAGATCTCCGAGGCCGTCACCAAGGTCACCTGGACCGCCGACGGCAAGGGCATCGAGCCCGGCTTCTTCCAGAAGTTCCCCGTCTCCGTCGGCACGCTGCCGGAGGACGCCGACCAGCTCGTCTTCAAGGCGATCCAGACGTACTCCAACAAGGAGGTCGTGCGCTGGATCGAGGTGCCGCAGAAGGGCCAGGAGGAGCCGGACAACCCGGCGCCGGTGCTCCAGCTGACCGCGGCCTCGGAGGGTGACGGACACGACGCGTCGGCCAAGGACGCCACCGCCGACACCAAGCCCGCCGCCGAGACCACCGCCGCCGACTCCGCCAAGAGCGGCAGCGACACCACCGCCCGCGTCCTCGGCATCGTCGGCATCCTCGTCGGCGCGGCCGGCGTGGCCTACGGCGTGTTCGCCGGCCGCAGGCGCACCACTGCCTGATCCGCGGCACGTCCGTCACGCGCTCCGGGGGCCGTCCGGCTCCCACGTACGGTCCCCGGTGCGCGCCGGAGTTCTCACATCTGGGACATTTCTCTATGCACAGCAAGACCTTCGTCGCGGCCGCGCTGCTCGCCGCGGCCACCATGACCCTCTCCGCCTGCGACAGCGGGAACGACGGCAGGAAGCCCGTCGCCGTCGTCTCCGAGGACACCGCGCAGAAGGCCGCGACCGTCCTCGACAAGCCGTTCGAGAAGCCGGACCTGGTCCTCACGGACACCCAGGGAAAGAAGTACGACCTCCGCAAGGAGACCGCCGGCCACCCGACGCTGGTCTACTTCGGCTACACCCACTGCCCCGACGCCTGCCCGCTGACCATGAGCAACATCGCGGTCGCCAAGAAGGCGCTGCCCAAGGCCCAGCAGAACGACCTGCGCGTGGTCTTCGTCACGACCGACCCGGACCGCGACACCCCGGCCGAACTCGGCAAGTGGCTCAAGGGGATCGACCCGCAGTTCATAGGACTGACCGGCGACTTCTCCACCATCCAGGCCGGCGCGCGCACGCTCGGCATCTCCATCGAGCCGACCACGAAGGACAAGAACGGCAAGCTCGTCTCGATGCACGGCACCCAGGTGCTCGCCTTCTCCCCGAAGACCGACGCCGGGTACGTCCTCTACGGCGAGGACGCCACCGTCGACGACTACACCAAGGATCTCCCCAAGATCGTCAAGGGGGAGAACCCGTGAGGCGGCCCGCGGCGGCGGCCGCGCTCGTGGCCGCGGCCCTGACCGGCACCGCCCTGCTGACCGGCTGCGGCGCGTCCTCGGACACCGGCAATGCGAAGGCCGAACTCTCCGTCCACTCCGCCTACATGCCCCAGCCGGTCTCGGCCTCCATGGCGGCCGGCTTCCTGACCATAGAGAACAAGGGCGGCGCCAAGGACGAACTCACCTCGGTCACCAGCGCCGAGGCCGGGGACGTCACCGTGCACCAGACGGCCGGCGGGGTCATGACGGAAGCCGGCCCCCTGACCGTGCCCGCCCATGGCCGCCTCGTGTTCAAGAGCGGCGGCAACCACCTGATGTTCGACCAGTTGAAGCGCGCCCCCCGGCAGGGCCAGACGGTCCCCGTCGAACTGCACTTCGCCGAATCCGGCACCGTCAAGATCGAGATGCCGGTGAAGTCGGCCACGTACAACCCCGCGACCGGACACTGAGGGAGGGACCACCTTGTCGCAGACCATCGCCCCACGCTTCCGGGCCCTGACGCTGCTGCTCCTGGCCGTCGCCGGCGTGCTCCTCGCCGGAGCCGCCCCGGCCTCCGCGCACGCCGCGCTGACCGGCAGCGATCCGCAGCAGGGGGTGGTGGTCGACAAGGCGCCCTCCCAGGTGTCGCTGACGTTCTCCGAGCAGGTCGCGATGAACGACGACTCGCTGCGCGTCCTCGACCCCAAGGGCAACCGTGTCGACACCGGGAAGCCCGCCAACGTCAGCGGGACGACGTACGCCGTGCGCCTGCACAGCGGACTGCCGGACGGCACCTACACCGTCGCCTACCAGGTGGTCTCCGCCGACAGCCACCCCGTCGGCGGTGCCTACACCTTCTCCATCGGCGCCCCCTCCAAGACGTCCGCCGCGGTCGGCGCCCAGACGGTGGGCGGCGGGACCGTCGGCGCGCTCTACGGGGTCGGGCGGTACGTGTCGTACGCCGGCTTCATCGTCCTGGCCGGCGGCGCCGCCTTCGTACTGGCCTGCTGGCAGCGTGGCTCGGGCGTGCGGGCGGTGCAGCGGCTCGTCGTCTCCGGCTGGGTCGCGCTCACCGCGGCCACGCTCGCACTGCTGCTCCTGCGCGGCTCCTACACCACGTCCGGAAAGATCGGGGACGTCTTCGACCTGACGCTCCTCGGGCAGGTGCTCCAGACCAAGACCGGGGCGGCCCTCGTCTCCCGGCTGCTGCTGCTCGCCGCGGCGGCGCTGTTCGTCGCGGTGCTCTTCGGGGAGTACCAGAAGCGCGCGGCCGACGAGAAGCGCGATCTGACCTTCGGGCTCGCGATCGGCGGCACCGTGGTCGCCGTCGGCCTCGCCGCCAGCTGGGCCATGGCCGAGCACGCCTCGACCGGTCTCCAGCCGGGCATCGCGATGCCGGTCGACGTCGTCCACCTGCTCGCCGTGGCCGCCTGGCTCGGCGGGCTCGCCGCGCTCCTGGTCGCGCTGTACCGGGCGCCCGCCGACACCCCGATCGAGCCCGCGGCCGTACGCCGTTTCTCCCGCCTCGCCTTCGGCTCCGTGCTCGCGCTGGTCGCGACCGGCACCTATCAGTCCTGGCGCCAGGTCGGCTCCTGGTCGGCGCTCACCGACACGCGCTACGGGCAGTTGCTCCTCGCCAAGATCGCCCTGGTGCTGCTGATGGTCGGCATCGCCGCCACATCGCGCCGCTGGACGGGCCGGCTGGCGGAGACGGCCACCACGAAGGCGCAGGCCAAGGCCCGCGCGAAGGTCGCGGCGGCCGCGGGCGGGAAGTCCGGTTCAGGCGCGACGACCGGGGCCGACGCCGCCTCGAAGACCGGGGCCGGGAAGGACGGAGCCGGGAAAGACGGAGCCGGGAAAGCGGCTGGTAAGGCCGAGGCCGGGAAAGCGGGCGCCGGGAAGGCGGGCGCCGGTGGGAAGGACGCGGCCGAGGGGAAGGCCGGCGGCAAGGCTCAGCCCGGTGGGAAGGCGGCGAAGGGCGAGGCCACGCGGCGGGCCGCCCAGCTCGCCCGGCAGCAGGCCGCTGTGGACACCGCACGGCAGAAGCGGCTGCGGGACGCCGATCCCCACCGCTTCGGGCTGCGCCGTTCCGTCCTGATGGAAGCCGGGGTCGCCGTCGTGCTGCTCGTCGTCACCACCGTGCTGACCCAGACCGAGCCGGGACGCACGGAGACGGAGGCCAAGGCCGCCACGTCGTCCTCCTCGTCCTCGTCCTCCGCGACGGGCGCCGTCACGCTCGACATGCCGTTCGACACCGGCGGCAAGAACGGCAAGGGCGTCGTACGGATCGACATCGACCCCGCGCGCGTGGGCGGCAACGAGCTGCACATCTTCGCCCTCGGGCCCAACGGGCGCCTCCGCGACGTCGCCGAGCTCAAGATCACCTTCACCCTGGCCACGAAGAACATCGGACCGCTCCCGGTGAACCCGGAGCATGTCACCACCGGACACTGGGTGGCGAGCGGAGTGCAGATCCCCATGGCGGGCGACTGGAAGGTCGACGCGATCGTGCGGACCTCCGACATCGACCAGGTGTCCGTCACCAAGAACGCGCAGATCGGCTGAACCGCACCATGACCGACCAGTCCACCCCGGAGGCCACCTCCCCCGACTCCGCGCGCGCGGCGACCACGCCCGCGCGGGCCGGCACCGCGGCAGGAGCCGGAACCGGCGTGTCGCGACGGCGGCTGCTCGGCACCGCCGGAGCCACCGGACTCGTCCTCGGCGCGGCAGGCGCCGCTCTCGGCTACACCGCGGCGCCCGCCGGTGCCACCCCGCTCACCTCGCTCGGCGCCGACCGGGCGATGTTTCACGGGAAACATCAGCCCGGCATCACCGACGCCCTCCAGGCCCGCGGCCATCTCATCGCCTTCGATCTCGTGCCCGGAGCGGGCCGCAAGGAGGCCGCCGCGCTGCTGCGCCGCTGGTCGGCGACGGCCGAGCGGCTGATGGCGGGTGAACCGGCCCCGCACGACGACACCGACGTGGCACAGGACGCGGGGCCCTCGGCGCTGACGGTCACTTTCGGCTTCGGCCACTCCTTCTTCGACCGGACGGACCTGGCCCGGCAGCGGCCCGGCGCTCTCGACCCGCTGCCCGACTTCTCCTCCGACCGGCTCGACCGAGCACGCAGCAACGGCGATCTGTGGGTGCAGATCGGCGCCAACGACGCGCTGGTCGCCTTCCACGCCCTGCGCGCCCTTCAGAAGGACGCGGGCGGCGCCGCCCGCGTCCGCTGGCAGATGAACGGCTTCAACCGCTCCCCCGGAGCCACCGCGCGTCCCATGACGGCCCGCAACCTGATGGGGCAGATCGACGGTACCCGCAACCCGAAGCCCGCCGACCCGGACTTCGACCAGCGCCTCTTCGTGCCCGCGGACGGCGAGCCCGCCTGGATGGCGAACGGCTCCTACGTCGTCGTACGCCGTATCCGGATGCTCCTGGACGACTGGGAGAAGCTGTCGCTCACCCAGCAGGAGAACGTCATCGGGCGCCGCAAGTCCGACGGGGCGCCGCTCAGCGGCGGCTCCGAGACGACCGCCATGGACCTGGAGAAGACCGGCAAGGACGGCACCTACGTCGTCCCGGTCAACGCCCACGCCCGGATCACCCGGCCCGACCAGAACGGGGGCGCGGCCATGCTCCGGCGCCCCTTCTCCTACCACGACGGCTTCGGCGCCGACGGCGCCCCGGACGCGGGCCTGCTGTTCATCTGCTGGCAGGCGGACCCGCTGCGCGGCTTCGTGCCGGTGCAGCGCAAGCTGGACCGCGGCGACGCCCTGTCGGCGTACGTCCGGCACGAGGCGAGCGGTCTCTTCGCGGTCCCGGGCGGGGCGGCGAAGGGCGAGTACGTGGGGCAGCGGCTGCTGGAGGGGTGAGTACCGCGGGGGCGGCGGGAGGTGGCGGGAGCACACCCGTCACACCCGGTTCACCCGCGGGAGGGGCGTCCGTGAGACACGCGAGCCGGGTCCGGCCGCGGCCATTAGGGTGAGGTCATGCCAGCGAGCTACGCGTATCTCGGCCCCGAGGGCACCTTCACCGAAGTCGCCCTGCGCACTCTCCCCGAGACGGCCACCCGGGAACTCGTCCCGTACGTGTCCGTGCAGTCCGCACTGGACGCCGTCCGGGCCGGCGAGGCCGAGGCCGCTTTCGTGCCGATCGAGAACTCCGTCGAGGGCGGCATCACCACCACGCTGGACGAGCTGGTCGCGGGCCAGCCGCTGATGATCTACCGCGAGGTGCTGCTGTCGATCACCTTCGCGCTGCTGGTCAGGCCCGGTACGACACTGTCGGACATCAAGACGGTCACCGCTCACCCGGCCGCCCAGCCGCAGGTGCGCAACTGGCTCTCGGCGAACCTGCCGGACGCCGTCTGGGAGTCGGCCGCCTCGAACGCGGACGGCGCCCGCCTGGTCCAGGAGGGCCGCTACGACGCCGCGTTCGCCGGTGAGTTCGCCGCCGAGCGCTACGGGCTCGTGCCCCTGGAGACGAACATCCACGACGCGGAGAACGCGCAGACACGGTTCGTGCTGGTCGGCCGGCCCGCGCGACCCGCCGCGCCGAGCGGTACGGACAAGACGTCCGTGGTGCTGTGGCAGCGCGACGACCATCCCGGCGGGCTGCGCGACCTGCTCGGCGAATTCAGCACCCGCGGTATCAACCTGATGCTGCTCCAGTCCCGCCCGACCGGCGCCGGTATCGGCAACTACTGCTTCTGCGTCGACGCCGAGGGCCACATCACCGACCGTCGGATGGCGGAGGCCCTGATGGGGCTCAAGCGGATCTGCCTCCAGGTCCGCTTCCTGGGCTCGTATCCGCGGGCGGACGCCGACACGGCGGACCTGCGGCCTCTGCTGACCGGGACCTCGGACGCGGAGTTCGTGGCGGCGGCGGACTGGGTGGCACGCTGCCAGGACGGTCGTTTCTAGCCGGTCGCGCCGATTCCGGCCGGTGCTGCCTGCGGACGCTCGTTGTCCACAGAAGTTATCCACACCCTCTCGCCCTCGGCCCTCTCGACCTGGGGACAAGTCGACATCCAATGGGGACTCGGTCGACAAATCGCCCTTCAGCACCCAAGAGCGGTCGGGGGACCACAGGTCACCCTTCGTCCACCTGTCTCCTTTGGTTCATCTTTTGGGGCGACCCCTTTCCACCCGAAAGTGGGCGTCCTGACACATCGAGACGGGAATTCCTCCCTCCGTGCCACGCTTCCGGAGTGATCAATTCCGAAATCCACAGATCTTCCACACAGCCTGTGGAAAACTCTCCGCCGACTGTGGATCCCTGTGGACAACTCGACCCCAAGTCCCTTTCCGTACAAGGGAATCAGGTCAACCCGGCGCCCGCCACCTGCCTCGTTCCAGGGAGCCGGGCCTCCATTATTGACACGGGAAGCAATTCCCCCATAACGGTACGTAAGGCGTGGTTCGGAATACTGGGTCGTGGGGTGGAACGTCGCACCGGTAGCCTTGACCGCGTGATTGACCTTCGTCTGCTCCGTGAGGACCCCGACCGTGTGCGCGCCTCGCAGCGTGCCCGTGGAGAGGACGTCGCGCTCGTCGACTCCCTCCTGTCTGCCGACGAGCGGCGCAGGTCGTCCGGCGTCCGCTTCGACGAGCTGCGCGCCGAGCAGAAGGCGCTGGGCAAGCTCATCCCCAAGGCCTCGGGTGACGAGAAGGCCGAGCTGCTGAAGCGGGCGAGCGGGCTCGCCGCCGACGTCAAGACCGCCGACGCCGAGCGCGACGCGGCCGACGCCGAGACCCAGGAGCTCCTCCTCCAGCTCGGCAACCTCATCCACCCCGACGTGCCCGTCGGCGGCGAGGAGGACTTCGTCACGCTGGAGACGCACGGCACGATCCGCGACTTCGCCGCCGAGGGGTTCGAGCCCAGGGACCACCTGGAGCTCGGCCAGGTCCTCGGCGCGATCGACGTGGAGCGCGGCGCGAAGGTCTCCGGCTCGCGCTTCTACTTCCTCACCGGTGTCGGCGCCCTGCTGGAGCTGGCGCTGGTGAACGCGGCGATCGCCCAGGCCACCGCGGCCGGCTTCACGCCGATGCTGACCCCCGCGCTGGTCCGCCCCCAGTCGATGGCGGGCACGGGCTTCCTCGGGCAGGCGGCCCAGGACGTCTACCACCTCGACAAGGACGACCTGTACCTGGTCGGCACCTCCGAGGTGCCACTGGCGGCGTACCACATGGACGAGATCATCGACGCCGAGCGCCTGCCGCTGCGGTACGCCGGGTTCTCGCCGTGCTTCCGCCGCGAGGCCGGCTCGCACGGCAAGGACACCAAGGGCATCTTCCGTGTCCACCAGTTCGACAAGGTCGAGATGTTCACCTACGTCCACCCCGAGGACTCGCAGGAGGAGCACCGGCGGTTGCTGGAGTGGGAGAAGCAGTGGCTGACCTCGCTGGAGCTGCCGTTCCGTGTGATCGACGTCGCCTCGGGCGACCTGGGCGCCTCGGCCTCGCGCAAGTTCGACTGCGAGGCGTGGATTCCGACCCAGGGCAAGTACCGCGAGCTGACCTCGACCTCGGACTGCACCGAGTTCCAGTCCCGCCGGCTCCAGATCCGCTTCCGTGACGGCAAGGCGGTCCGCCCGCTGGCGACGCTCAACGGCACGCTGTGCGCCGTCCCGCGCACGATCGTCGCGATCCTGGAGAACCACCAGCAGGCCGACGGCTCCGTGCGGGTGCCGGAGGTGCTGCGTCCCTACCTCGGCGGCCGGGAGGTCCTGGAACCGGTGGCCAAGTGAGACCCGTCGCCGGGCCGTTCCCCTACAAGCTGATCGCGACCGACCTCGACGGGACGCTTCTGCGCTCCGACGGGTCGGTCTCGCGACGCACCCGTGAGACGCTCGCCGCGGCCACCGCGGCAGGTGCCGCGCACTTGGTCGTCACGGGCCGCGCGGTGCCCTGGACCCGGCACGTCCTGGACGACCTCGGCTACCGGGGCCTCGCCGTCTGCGGCCAGGGCGCCCAGGTGTACGACGCCGGGGAGCACCGTCTGCTGACCTCGGTGACCCTGGACCGGCAACTGGCGGCGGTGGCCCTGGCCAAGATCGAGGCGGAGGTCGGTCCGCTGTATCTGGCGGCGAGCCGCGACGGCCTGGACGGCGAGGTGCTGGTCGGTCCCGGCTACGCGGTCGCGGGCCCGCTGCCGGCGACGCCGTTCACGGACGTCGCGGATCTGTGGAGCGCGCCCCTCAACAAGGTCTACGTCCAGCACCCTGACCTCACGGACGACGAACTGGCCGACGTGGCCCGCCGGATCGCGGGCGGTTTCGTCTCGGTCACCATGGCCGGCGAGGGCATCGTCGAACTGCTGCCACTGGGCCTGTCCAAGGCGACGGGGCTTTCGCTGGCCGCGCGGCGGCTGGGTCTGAAGGCGGCGGACGCCATCGCCTTCGGCGACATGCCCAACGACGTCCCGATGTTCGCCTGGGCGTCGCGGGGCGTGGCGATGGCCAACGCGCACGAGGAACTGAAGGCGGTCGCGGACGAGGTGACGGCCTCGAACGACGAGGACGGTATCGCGGTGCTGCTGGAGAAGCTGGCGGGCTGAATCTTCGGTCTCGGCGGAGGATGCACGGATCGAACGTGCGCGGGGATGACCCCGACCGCGGCTTGAACCAAGCCGGTGCCTTGCCACTCGGCCAATCCTCCGGGTGGGCGGCCCACGCGAAGGGATTCGCGTGCTCGAAGCGGCCGCCCCGGGCAGCTCCCCGTGCGAGGCGGGCTCGACGGAGCCGGTAGTTACTCCGGAGCCCGCCGCGGGCTGCCCTGTCGGGAGCTCGGCGTACTGCCGTGCATCGGCATGACCCAGCTCCTCTCCCAGAACGTGGCGCCGGCACGATCCGGCGCGGTGAACACCACCACTGTGCCGTTACGACGGCCTGGGCGCCACCGAATTACCGGGCGCCCAGGGCCTCTTCACCTGCGCCGCCACCGACGCCGGCGGGCCTTGCTGAAGAACCATCCGGCGGGCGGCTCGTCGGAACGCCACGGCTGGGGCTCGGGCTCCTCGCGCCGCCAGCGTGCGGCGAGCATCCGCGCCCGGGCCGAGGGCTCGGTGGTCCCGGCGCCACGTATGAAGTCGGCGTCCAGGACGACGTCGTCCCACGTGTCCCCGCTCGCCCCCCGGCCCTCGCTCTCCGGCACGTCGCCCGCCATCACATCCTCCTGCCGCTTCATCCGCTTTGCCCAGTGTGCCCGGGTGAAGGTGAAGCCTCCGTCAAGGCCGGGCAGGAGCGCCCGGCCCCGAGCGGATGCCTCACTACTCCTCGCCCGCGAGGGTCAGCGACCGCAGTTTCTGTCCGGCGTACCAGGTGGCCAGGACGGTCACCGCCACCAGCAGCACGGTCGCCGTCGGCAGCCCGACGTCGGAGGTGACCATGTCCCCGCCGGAGACCTTGTGCGCCACGGCCAGCGCCCACTGCTGGACGCTCAGCGTGCGCGCCCCGGCCACCAGGGAGCCGAACAGCGCCTCCCAGACCAGCGCGTAGACGAGCCCGAAGACCACCGCGTGCCGGGAGACCGTGCCCAGCAGGAGGAAGAGGGCCGCGTAGGCGATGGAGGCGACCAGCGCGGCCACCGTGTAGGCGACGGCGATCTGCTGTCCGTTGCCGTTGAGGATCAGCCCGGCGACCAGGGTCGGCACCGCGGAGAAGACCATGGTCACCGCGATCGCCACGATCAGCTTGGTGAAGATGATCGTCGACCGCTTGAGCGGCTTGGACAGCAGGTACACCACCGAGCCGTCGTCGATCTCCGGTCCGATCGCCCCGGTGCCGGCGATGACGCCGATGATCGGCACCATGGTGGCGAGCGCGAACCCGCCCAGGACGTTCACCGTGGTCTGGTCGTCGGCTCCGGCGAGGGCGCGGACGGCCGTGGCGATCACGATCAGCAGCAGCGGCAGCGCGCCGAGGATGAGGGCCCGGCGACGGCCGAGCAGGGCCCGGTAGGTGAGCCGGGCGACTGTGGGGTCGTACATCTTCGGCCTCCTACGCCGCGACCAGATACGAGAAGACGGACTCGAGGGACTCGTCTGAGGGCGAGACCGTGTGCAACCGGATGCCGTGGTCCCGGGCGACCCTCGGCAGCAGGGTCGTGAACCGGCCGAAGTCGACGGCCTGGACGCGCAGCGCGCCCTCGGCGAGGTCGACCTCGATGCCGGACGTCGACGGGTCGGCGATCAGCGCGGCCGCCAGTGCCCGGTCGTCGCTGGAACGCACGAGGTAGCGGTGCGGCCGGTCGGTCATCAGGCGGCGGATCCTGCGGAAGTCGCCGCTGGCGGCGTGCCGTCCGGCGACCACGACCTCGATGTGCCAGGCGAGTTGTTCGACCTCCTCCAGGATGTGGGAGGAGAACAGCACGGTGCGGCCCTCGTCGCCCATGCGCCGCAGCAGGTCCATCAACTGCATGCGCTGGCGCGGGTCCATGCCGTTGAACGGCTCGTCGAGCAGGAGCAACGAGGGGTCGTGGACCAGCGCGGAGGCCATCTTCACGCGCTGGCGCATGCCCTTGGAGTAGGTGGAGATCTTCCGGTCCTGCGCGTACTCCATCTCCACGGTGGCGAGGGCCTTCTGGGCGGCCTTGGCGCCCAGGCCGTGCAGTTCGGCGTTGGCGACGACGAACTCGCGGCCGGTGAGGAAGTCGTACATCGCCTCCCGCTCGGGGACGATGCCGATGTGCCGGTAGATCTTCTCGTTGCGCCACACCGCCTGGCCGTCGAGGGTGACCGTGCCGGTGGAGGGGGCGAGGAAGCCGGCCATCATGTTGATCAGCGTGGACTTTCCGGCGCCGTTGGGGCCGAGCAGTCCGGTGACGCCGGGGCCGATCGTCATGGTGATGTCGTTGACGGCGACCACGTTGCCGAACCAGCGGGAGACGTGGTCGATGCTGAGGGTCGTCACAGTCCCACCTTCTTGTAGCGGCGCAGCAGGAGGCCGTACGCGGCGGCGATGACGCCCAGGGCGACGAGGACGTCGACGACGCCCTGTCCGCTGCCCGGGCCGACACCGCCGGGTGCCGAGGAGGTCGCGCCCAGGAAGGCGGTCTGCACGCCGTCGATCAGGGTGACCGGTGAGAACAGGCCGATCCAGGGGATGGCGCCGGAGTTGCTCCGGACCTCCGCGATGGCCTGGAGGGTGGAGACGGCGCCGTAGGATATGACCAGCACGGCGATCACGGCGGCGATGCCGAAGCCGCGCCGGGGTGTGACGGCGGCGATGACGAGGGCGATGCCGGCGAAGAGCAGTGAGAGCAGTGCCACGGAGACGACTCCCTGGGCGAATCCCTTGGTCTGGTCGGCGAAGTCCATCTTGGCCAGCAGCGCGCCCACGTAGAGCACGAGCAGCGGGGCGGCGGTCAGGATGAACAGCGCGGAGGCCAGCGCCGCGTACTTGGCGCGCACGTAGTCGGCGGTCTCGATGGGGCGTGAGAAGTACAGCGGCACGGTCTTGAAGCGCAGGTCGCGCGAGACGGACTGGGGTGCCTGCGAGGCGACGTACAGGCTGATGACGCCCTGCATGATGATGGCGTAGCGCGTGTACTCGATGGGCAGGTCCTTGGCCTTGGTGGCGACCGCGACGGCGACGATGATGGCCGCGGGCACGCACATCACCACGAACAGCAGCATCGGCAGCACCTTGGACTTCACCGAGCGGCCGAGGCCGTAGGCGCCGCGCAGGGACTGCGAGTACAGCGAGCGGCGGGCGTAGGCGCGGCCGAGGCGGGGGCCGTCGTAGCTGCGGTAGCCGATGTTGTGGATGCGGGTCTGGTCACCCGTGGGCGCTGCCGCGGTGTGCTCAACCGCCATGGCCGACCGCCTCCTTCCCCTGTGCGTCGTTCTTCCCCTGTGCGTCGTGCTGTTCGTCGCTGTCCCGGAAGACCTCCGAGATGTGGTGGCGTCGCTGCTCCATGCGCACGAGGCCGAGTCCGAGGTCCACGATCACGTCCCGCACCAGGTCGTAGGTGTCCTCGCCCTGGGCGGTGAGCAGCAGGACGTGTCCCGCGCCCGGCAGGCCGGTGCCGTCCTGGGTCTCCACGCCGCGCGCCTGGAGCGCTTCGCGTACCGCGCGGGTGCCGTCCGGGTGCTCGTCGCTGTCGGTGACCTCGATGGCGAGGGTCGTCGTGGTCTGGGTGAAGTCGGTGGTGGAGCTGGAGCGCAGGAGCTTGCCGCCGTCGACGACGACCACGTGGTCGCAGGTGCGCTCCAGTTCGCCCAGGAGGTGGGAGGTGACCAGGACCGAGATGCCGAAGTCGGTGTGGATGCGGCGGATCAGACCGAGCATGTCGTCGCGGCCGACCGGGTCGAGGCCGTTGGTCGGCTCGTCGAGGAAGACCAGCTGCGGGTCGTGCACCAGGGCCTGGGCGAGCTTCACGCGCTGCTTCATGCCCGTGGAGTAGCCGCCGATGGGGCGGTAGCGCTCCTCGTACAGGCCGACGTGGCGCAGGGTGTCCGCGGTGCGCTCGCGCGCGGCGGTCGGGGGCAGGCCGGACATGCGCGCCATGTGGACGACGAACTCGGTGGCCGAGACGTCGGGCGGCAGGCAGTCGTGCTCCGGCATGTAGCCGACGCGCTCACGGATGGCGGCGCCCTCGGTGGCGACGTCGAGGCCGAGGACCTCGGCGCGCCCCTCGGTGGCGGGGGACAGACCCAGCAGGATCTTGATGAGTGTGGACTTGCCGGCTCCGTTGGCGCCGACGAGTCCGGTCACAC
This sequence comes from Streptomyces sp. NPDC088817, assembly GCF_044750345.1. Lineage (NCBI taxonomy): Bacteria > Bacillati > Actinomycetota > Actinomycetes > Kitasatosporales > Streptomycetaceae > Streptomyces > Streptomyces sp. NPDC088817. The sequence continues at coordinate 58,460 of NZ_JBIVJN010000016.1, read as the reverse complement.
CCGGCCCGACGTCCACGGTAAGCCGGTCAAGCGCGGTCACCCGTGGGAACCGCTTGCTCAGGCTTTCGGTCGCGATCACAGTCACGTCTTCGACGGTAGTGATCCGGACCACGCCGGTCGTCAGACCCCAGAGCCGTCTTGGGGTCCCCCTCGAGTATTACGGGGACCCTAGGGGGTGGGCCCTGGGGGCCGGGCGGCCCACGGAGTTCCGGCACCAGGACCGCATTGTTGACGGCTGGTCTAACAAGTGCCAGAGTCGCCAGGACCACGGCACAGGCACAGCACAGGCACGTACGGCAGTCGGATCCGACCCGGGCGGAGGCGAAGTGACGACGCTGAAGGACGCGCGGGAGCGCCGGGTGCGCACGGGCGGGATCGAGCTGTGCGTGGCCGAACTGGGCGATGCCGGGCAGCCGACGGTCGTCCTGGTGCACGGCTATCCGGACAGCAAGGAGGTCTGGTCCGAGGTCGCCGAGCGCCTCGCCGGCCGCTTCCACGTCGTGCTCTACGACGTCCGCGGACACGGCCGCTCCACCGCGCCGCGACCCCTGCGCGGGGGCTTCACCCTGGAGAAGCTGACCGACGACTTCCTGGCGGTCACCGACGCGGTGAGTCCCGGCAGGCCGGTGCACCTGGTGGGACACGACTGGGGCTCGGTGCAGGCCTGGGAGTTCGTCAGCGTCCGGCGCACCGAGGGCCGGATCGCCTCCTTCACCTCGGTGTCCGGGCCGTCCCTCGACCACTTCGGCCACTGGATCGCCGGGCGTGTCAGGCGCCCGACCCCGCGCCGGGTGGTCCAGCTCCTCGGCCAGGGCGCCAAGTCCTGGTACGTGTACCTGCTCCACACGCCCAGGCTGCCCGAGCTGGCCTGGCGCGGCCCGCTCGGCAAGCGCTGGCCGGCCGTTCTGAGGCGCGTCGAGAAGATCCCCGGCGACGACTACCCGACCTCGTCGCTGCCCCGGGACGCGGCGCACGGCGCCTGGCTGTACCGGGACAACGTGCGGGCCCGGCTGCGTGAACCACGGGCCGACGCCCACGCGCACGCGCCGGTGCAGCTCGTCACCCCGCTCGACGACGCCTTCCTCTCGGAGTGCCTGTACGACGACCTGGAGCAGTGGGCTCCCGGGCTGGTGCGCCGCACGCTGCCCGCCGGGCACTGGGTCCCGCGCACCCGGCCCGACCAGCTGGCCACCTGGATCGCCCAGTTCGTCACGGCCACCGAGGGCGGGCAACCGCAGCCGGCCGCCACCGGGAAGTACACCGACCGCTTCGCCGGGCAGCTCGTGCTGGTCACCGGCGCGGGCAGCGGCATCGGACGGGCCACAACATACGCCTTCGCCCGGGCAGGTGCGCGCGTGGTGGCAGTCGACCGGGACGCAGAGGCCGCGGCCCGCACCGCCGAGCGGTCCCGGCAGCTCGGGGCTCCGGCCGCCTGGACCGAGACGGTGGACGTCTCCGACGGGCAGGCCATGGAGGAGCTGGCCGGGAAGGTCCATGCCGAGTACGGAGTGGTGGACGTCCTGGTGAACAACGCGGGCATCGGCCTGTCCGGCTCGTTCTTCGACCACACCCCAGAGGACTGGCGGAAGGTCCTCGACGTCAATCTGTGGGGAGTGATCCACGGCTGCCGCCTGTTCGGGAGGCCCATGGCCGAGCGGGGCCAGGGCGGCCACATCGTCAACACCGCGTCCGCGGCGGCGTACCAGCCGTCGAAGGCCCTGTCCGCCTACAGCACCTCCAAGGCGGCGGTGCTGATGCTGAGCGAGTGCCTGCGCGCGGAACTGGCTGGGCGGGGGATCGGCGTCACGGCGGTCTGTCCCGGCTTCGTCGATACCGCCATCACGTCCACGGCGCACTTCGTGGGCGTCGACATGGAGGAGCAGCGGCGCCGCAGGCAGCGCGCGGCCCGCCTCTACGGATTGCGTGGCTACCCGCCGGAGAAGGTGGCCGACGCGATCCTGCGCGCGGTGGTGCGCGACGAGGCGGTGGTGGCGGTGACCCCGGAGGCCCGCCTCCTGCGCGCGATGTCCCGCTTCAGCCCGGGGGCGCGACGCCGGCTGGCGCGGGCGAAACCACCGCTGGGTACCACGGATCCGGGCCAACGCGCCTGAATCGGCGGCCAGTTGTCCACAGATACGGGTCCCCAGCCTGTGGACAACATCACTTTGCTGTGGATCAAACCTCGCGGGCGAAATTGACCTGCGTGATCCGCGTCTCCCCCAGCATGCTGGGGGCATGGACGAAAGACGCACCGTGAAGGTGTCGAAGTACCTCGCCAAACACCTTCGCCACCAGCCCGAGAGGATCGGGCTCACACTCGACGAGGGCGGCTGGGTCGAAATCGACGCACTGATCACGGCGGCGGCCGCGCACGGCTTCCGGTTCACCCGCGAGGAACTGGACCATGTGGTCGCCACCAACGACAAGCGGCGCTTCGCGATCGAGGGCAGCCGCATCCGCGCCAGTCAGGGCCACACCATCGACGTCGACCTCGGGCTGCCGGCCGCGACGCCGCCGCCGTACCTCTACCACGGGACCGTGGCCGCCAGGCTGGAGGCGATCCGCAGCGAGGGGCTTCGGTCGATGGACCGGCATGACGTACACCTCTCGCCCGACCGCGAGACCGCGACACGTGTCGGCGCCCGCCGTGGTCGCCCGGTCGTCCTCGCGGTGGACGCCAGCGCCATGCACCGCGACGGCCATGTCTTCCATGTCAGCGCCAACGGGGTGTGGCTGACTCAGACCGTGCCGCCCCGGTACCTGCGGTTTTCCGAGACCCGCTGACGATCTCAGCCCTCGGCCGACGGCCCCCCGCGGTGACCGTTTCACGTGAAACACCCGCGAGTGTCTAGGCTCGGGTCCATGAGTCTGCGCCTGAGCACCGTGATCCTTCCGTATCGCCGCTGGCACGAGGGCGGCCGTTCGACATGGACACGTGCCGAACAGCTCGGCTTCCACGCCGCCTACACCTACGACCACCTGTCCTGGCGCAGCTTCCGCGACGGCCCGTGGTTCGGGGCCGTGCCGACACTGACCGCCGCCGCGGCCGTGACGGAGCGGATGCGGCTGGGCACCCTGGTGACCTCAGTCAAGCCTCTTTCGCCTATCACATCCTGAGCTGCGAAGATTCCATTCGGTCGGCGAGCGCAGTGGCCCGGTCAGATGCCGATGAGCCGGACGCGGTCGCCGCACAGGCGGGCCATGTCGTCGACATCGGAGGTCAGCATGGCCACCGGGGCCGGCTGGCGCAGTGCGACCTCGGCCACGGTGGCGTCGATGGCGTACTTGTGGCCGTGCAGACCGGCAGCCTTGAGCAGTCCCGCAGACGCCTTCGCCGCGCTCTCGGTCACCGGCTCGACCTTGACGCGGGAGAGTACCCACTGCAGTCGGGGCATGTTCACCCTCGCATGACTGACCTCCACGATGGTGTTGGCCCCGATGACGAAATCGGCACCCATGGTGTGGAACACCTGGAACATTGCGAGGATCTTGCGGTCCTGAGCGATCCAGGCGGAGAGCCCCTGGGAGTCCAGGACGACGGTCTCGACGTGTTCGATCACGCCGCGCTCGCCGACCCGTCGCTGCCCGCAGCGCCGAAGATCTTGGAGCGGGCCTCGGCCAGCTCCTCCTCGGTGAACGCCCCGTGTTCCTCCTGGTGATGCAGCAGGTCGGCGCCGAGCAACTGATGCCGTAGCTGACGGGCCACCGCCTCGGCGACATATCCGGAGACGTTGTCAGTGAGCTTTCTCAGTTCGGTGACCTGGTCGGTCGGCAGTGTCACTGTAATCCGCGTCGTTTCCGCCATGCCTTGAGCATACTGCGGTATGCGCACGCTCGGGTCCTTCTGGTCTGCGGCTCCTCCGCCCCATGGACCGCAGCCGCGGCGGTCGGGTGGCCTCGGCGTGCACGGTAATCGGCGTCGTCGATGCGCATGTCCCGGACAGTGTGGGGGCATTGCCGAGACGGGGTGGGGTTCGGATGAAGCAGGGCGATGCCGCGTACCTGTCCGCGCTGGACGAGACGATGGAGATCCTTCGGCGCTGGGCGCGAGAAGGCCGCACCGACGGCTGGTACAAGTCCCTCAGTAAAGAACTGAAGGCGAAGGGGCACAACGTCCACTACCGCGGCCCGATCATCAGCCTCCTACTGGGTGACGCCTGCCGCCGGGACAGCCAAGGGCTTGAGCCCATGCTCTCGTCCCTCGTGATCCTCAAGGCAACCGGCAGGTCGGCAGGCGGTACCGCAGGATGAAGTGGTCGATGTTCCGGATCGCCTCGCCCTCGTCCAACTGCCGCTCAGGCCCTGCGGCCTCCAGCAGAAGGGGCGTCAACCACTGGTCGAAGCGGGCGCTCTGCCCGAAGGTGACCAACTGCCCCTTCAACTCGGCGCTGCGCTCGATGAGGTCGGTCAGCGACGGTTCGCCGGCACCTTGATTCGCGCCCTGTACGGCGTCAGCCACGTTCAGCCCTTCCATACGAGCCAGTTCCGTGTGGGGTGTGAGGTGCCCGCACTCAACCGGCCCAGTGACGGTACGCCTCGATCCACTCCGCACCATCGGGCGCCGGGCTGGGCAACGGCAGCTCCAGGATTCCGATCGACTGCCGCGCGCCGCCGCGAGAGCACAAGGCGACGATCCTGCCTTCCGGCGTGAGGTCAACGCCGCGCACGGTTACCTCGACGCCGAGAACCGCGGTGGTGAAGGGCAGGTCGAGGTGCTCCTCAAGCATGGTGAACAGACCGGTCAGCTGCTCGTCCTCGTTGTAGGCGTCGACCGTCACTTCTTCGATCATGGCCTCAAGCTCTGCCGTGTCCAACACGCTCATGGGACAACACTAGCGACCCTCGGGGTGACACCGGGTGGCCATGGCACCGCTGGTATCCCACCTCCGGGGTCGGTGTTGGCCGGTGCCGCGGGCCACCAGATGGCAACTCGGACGACGTAGGGTCACGGTCATGCGTCTGAGCACGGTGATCCTTCCCATCCACCGATGGGACGAAGGACAGAAGATCTGGCGGCGGGCCGAGGACCTCGGGTTCCACGCCGCGTACACCTACGACCACCTGTCGTGGCGGACCTTCCGGGAGGAACCCTGGTTCGGGGCGGCTCCCACGTTGACTGCTGCGGCGACAGCTACACAGAGTGTGCGTTTGGGTACCCTGGTGACCTCGCCGAACTTCCGGCACCCGGTCACTCTCGCCAAGGAGCTGATCTCCCTCGACGACATCTCCGGGGGCCGCATCACGCTCGGCATCGGCGCCGGCGGCACCGGCTTCGATGCCACAGCTCTCGGGCAGGAGCCCTGGACGCCGCGGGAGCGGGCCAACCGCTTCGCCGAGTTCGTGGCGCTGCTCGACCGGCTGCTGACCGAGGACGCGGTGTCGTACGAGGGCAACTTCTACGCGGCGCACGAGGCGCGCAACATCCCCGGCTGTGCGCAGCGGCCCCGGCTGCCCTTCGCCGTGGCCGCGACCGGGCCCCGCGGGCTGCGGCTCGCCGCACGGTACGGGCAGGCCTGGGTGACCACGGGTGACCCGAAGCTCTACGAGAACGGCACGCCGGAGCAGTCCGTCCAGGCCCTTCGCGCCCAGACCGAGAAGCTCGCGGACGCCTGTGCCGCCGCGGGCCGTGACGCCTCCGCGCTCGACAAGGTCCTGCTCACCGGATTCACCCCCGACCGCGGTCGTCCCCTCGAGTCCCTCGACGCGTTCGTCGACTTCGCGGGCCGCCACCGGGAGCTGGGCTTCACCGAGATCGTGATCCACTGGCCGATCCCCGACTCGGACTTCGCCGCGGACCAGAAGGTCTTCGAGCGAATCGCCATGGAAGCACCCTCCCAGCTGACGTGACCGAGGCAACCCCTCAAATGTGCGAACTCTCGCACGATCGTGCGGACATATAGGCGACAATGACGCGGTGACCTCAGCGACTCGACAGCCAGAGACCCCGGCCTCATCCCAGCTCTCGACCTCGTTCGAGCCGGGGGGCACCCCCGGCGTTCCGCCTCGGCTGATCGCCACCGATCTCGACGGCACCCTGCTGCGCGACGACAAGTCGGTCTCCCCGCGCACGATCGCCGCCCTGGCGGCGGCCGAGGAGGCGGGCATCGAGGTCTTCTTCGTCACCGGCCGCCCGGCCCGCTGGATGGACGTGGTCAGCGACCACGTCCACGGCCACGGTCTGGCGATCTGCGGCAACGGCGCCGCCGTGGTCGACCTGCACGGCGGTCCCGGCACCCACCGTTTCGTGAAGGTGCGCGAGCTGGCCCGGGAGAACGCGCTGGAAGCCGTGCGGCTGGTGCGCGAGGCGGCTCCGGGCACGATGTTCGCGGTCGAGCAGACCTACGGCTTCCATCAGGAGCCGGCCTATCCGAAGCTGCACATGGAGGTACCCGACGTCCTCGCGCCGGCCGAGGAGCTGCTGGCGCCGGGCGGAGTCGGTTCAGAGCAGCCGATCCTGAAGATCCTCGCCCACCACCCCACGCTGGCTCCCGACGCCTTCCTCGCCCTCGCCCGCCTCGCCGCCGGGGCGCACGTCTCCATCACCCGGTCCAGCCCCAGCGCCCTGCTGGAGATCAGCGGTCCGGACGTCTCCAAGGCGAGCACGCTGGCCCTGTGCTGTGCCGAGCGCGGCATCTCCCAGGAGGAGGTCGTCGCCTTCGGCGACATGCCGAACGACGTCGAGATGCTCACCTGGGCCGGCCGGTCCTACGCCATGGGCAACGCGCACCCCGCCGCGATCGCCGCGGCGTCCGGACGGACGGTCGCCAACGACGAGGACGGCGTCGCGGTCGTCATCGAGCGGTTGCTGGGCGAGCGGCCGTAGCGGGCGGGCCGCCCGCCGGGGGCGGCCCGCGAGCGGGCCGCTACCCCACGCCCACCAGCAGCTCCGTCTGGGTCTCGCGTTCGACCATCCGCCGCAGCAGCCCCGGCAGCGCGGCCAGTTCCGCGTACGGTCCCCGCTGGACGACGCGCCCCTCGTCGAGGACGATCACCTCGTCCACGGCCTCCAGCCCGGCCAGGCGGTGGGTGATGAGCAGCGTCGTACGGCCCTCGGTGGCGGCCAGCAGATCGGCGGTGAGCGCGTCGGCGGTCGCCAGGTCGAGGTGTTCGGCGGGTTCGTCGAGCACCAGCACCGGGAAGTCGGCGAGCAGCGCGCGGGCCAGGGCCAGCCGCTGACGCTGTCCGCCCGACAGCCGGGCACCGTGCTCGCCGACGAGCGTGTCCAGCCCGTCGGGAAGCGCGTCGACCCAGCCGAGCAGCCGGGCCCGGGCGAGGGCGTCCCGCAGGTCGGCCTCGGTCGCGTCCTTCCTCGCGAGCAGCAGGTTCTCGCGGACCGAGCTGTCGAAGAGGTGCGCGTCCTGGGCGCACAGCCCGACCAGCCGCCGTACGTCGTCGCCGGCCAGGGCGCGGGCGTCGACGCCGCCGACGGTGTACGTGCCCGCCTCCGCGTCGAGGAAGCGCAGCAGCACCTGGGCGAGCGTCGTCTTGCCGGAGCCGGACGGCCCGACCACGGCGACCCTGCGGCCCTCCTGGAGCGTCAGGTCGACTCCGGTGAGCGCTGCCCGGTCCTGCCCCGCGTACCGCGCCGTCAGGTCGCTGACGGTGAGCGGGAACGGCGAGGCGGGCGCCGGCAGGGGCAGCTCCGGTTCGCGGACGGGCTCGGGGGCGTCCAGGACTTCGTGGACCCGCTCCGCGCTGCGGCGTACCTGGTGCCGGTGGCGTACGGCGAGCGGCATGCCGAGGACCGCTTCGAAGGCGGCGAGCGGGGTGAGGACGACGACGGCCATGGCCACGCCGCCGAGCCGCCCGTCGGCGACCGCCTGGACGCCGACCAGGGCGGCCGCCGCGACGGTCAGTCCGGAGATCAGCGCGGTGAGCCCGTCGCCGAGCGCCGTGGCGGTGGCGGCGCGCGAGGCGATCCGGGTGAGCAGCCGGTCGGCCCGCCGGGTTTCGGCGGTGCGGGCGGGCAGGGCGCCGGCGACGGTCAGTTCGGCGGTTCCGGTGAGCAGTTCGGTCACGCGGGTGGCCAGGGCGCCGCGCGCCGGGGCGAGCCGGTGCTCGGCGCGCCGGGCCACGGCCGCGGTGATCACCGGGACGCCCGCCCCTGCGGCGAGCAGACCGGCCGCGAGCACCGCCCCGGCCTCCGGCAGCAGCCAGGCCGTGAAGGCGACGGTGGCGGCGGACACGGTCAGCGCGGCACCGGCGGGCAGCAGCCAGCGCAGCCAGTAGTCCTGGAGCGCGTCCACGTCGGCGACGAGTCGCGTCAGCAGGTCGCCGCGGCGCATCCGGCGCAGCCCCGCGGGCGCCAGCCGCTCCAGCCTCCGGTGGACGGCCACCCGTGTGTCGGCGAGCATCCGCAGCACCGCGTCGTGCGAAACCAGCCGCTCCGCGTACCGGAAGACCGCACGCCCGATGCCGAAGGCCCTGGTCGCCGTGACGGCCACCATCAGGTAGAGCACGGGCGGTTGCTGGGACGCCCGGGAGATGAGCCACCCGGAGGTGGCCATCAGCCCGACCGCGCTGCCGAGCGCCAGGCTGCCCAGCAGCAGCGCGAGGGCGAGCCGGCCGCGCCGGGGGCCGGACATGGCCCGCACCCGGGCGAGGGCGCCTCGCGCGGCGGTGGTGGCCTCGGCCGTGTATTCGGCCGGGGCGGAGGCCGGGTCGGTCTCCGCCGTTCGCACGGAGCGTGTCTCGGCGGCGTGCGTCCGGGCGGTGCGGGCCGGCGTCGGCCCGGCCGACTCGGTCCCGTCGAGACGTACGACCCGGTCCGCCACGTCCAGCAGTGCGGGCCGGTGCACCACGAGCAGCACCGTCCGGCCCGAGGACAGCCGCCGTACCGCGTCCACGACCTCCGCCTCGGTCGCTCCGTCCAGGGCGGCCGTCGGCTCGTCGAGCAGCAGGACGGGCCGGTCGGCGAGGAACGCCCGGGCGAGTGCGAGCCGCTGCCGCTGCCCGGCGGAGAGTCCGGACCCGTCCTCTCCGAGCCGGGTGTCCGTTCCCTCCGGCAGCGCGTCCACGAACTCCAGGGCACCGGCGTCGGCGAGCGCTCCGCGCACGGCGGTGTCGTCGGCGTCGGGCCGGGCCAGCCGTACGTTCTCGGCGATCGTTCCCGCGTACAGGTGCGGCCGCTGTGGGACCCAGGCGATGCGCGAGCGCCACTGCTCCAGGTCGATGTCGGCGAGATCGGCCTCCGCGACGCGCACCTGGCCCGCGCTGGGCCTCGCGAACCCCAGCAGGACGTTCAGCAGGGTCGACTTGCCCGCGCCGCTCGGTCCGACGAGCGCGACCGTCTCCCCCGGCCGTACGAAGAAGGACACATCCGTCACCGCGTCCGCGGACCGCCCGGGATAGCGGACGCTGACGTCCTCGAAGGTCAGGGCGCCGGTGGGCACGGCCCCGGTGCCGGACTCGGGCACCGGGGTCTCCAGCACGGCGAAGATCTCCTCGGCGGCCGCCATTCCCTCCGCCGCCGCGTGGTACTGCGCGCCCACCTGTCGCAGCGGCAGGTACGCCTCGGGTGCGAGCACCAGGATGACCAGCCCGGTGTAGAGGTCCACGTCGCCGCTCACGAGCCGCATGCCGATCGTCACGGCGACCAGCGCCACCGACAGCGTGGCGAGCAGTTCCAGGGCGAAGGAGGACAGAAAGGCGATCCGCAGCGTGCGCATGGTCGCCCGCCGGTACTCCCCGGTGATCCGCCGGATCGACTCCGCCTGTGCCTTGGCCCGGCCGAACACCTTCAGGGTCGGCAGTCCGGCGACGACGTCCAGGAAGTGGCCCGACAGCTGGGACAGCAGCCGCCACTGGCGGTCCATGCGGGACTGCGTGGCCCAGCCGATCAGCATCATGAAGACGGGGATGAGGGGCAGGGTGGCGACGATGATGGCCGCCGAGACCCAGTCCTCGGTGACGATCCGGGCGAGCACCGCCACCGGGACGGCCACGGCCAGCCCCAACTGCGGCAGATAGCGCGAGAAGTAGTCGTCCAGGGCGTCGACACCCCGCGTCGCCAGGGCCACGAGCGAACCCGTGCGCTGCCCGCTCAGCCAGCCGGGGCCGAGCGCCGCCGCACGCTCCAGCAGCCGCCCGCGCAGCTCGGACTTCACCGCCGCACTCGCCCGGTGCGCGGCGAGCTCGGTCAGCCAGGCGACCAGCGCACGGCCGCAGGCGACAAGGACCAACAGCAGAAGGGGGGTGCGGAGTTCGGCGACCGGCATCCGGTGCTGGAAGGCGCCCACCACCACCTCGGCGATGAGCATCGCCTGAGCGATGACCAGGCATGCCCCGATGGCGCCCAGTCCCACGACGGCCACCAGGAAGAGCCGGGTGGCACGGGCGTGACGCAGAAGTCGCGGATCAATCGGTTTCATCGAGAACATGCCCTTCGGCCCCGAGGGTGTGTTTCACGTGAAACACACCCTCATCGGACTCAGTGCGCGGGTTCGGCGAGGTGCTGCGTGCCGATCCGCTTGCGGAACATCCAGTAGGTCCACCCCTGGTAGAGCAGGACGATCGGCGTGGCGATCCCCGCGCACCAGGTCATGATCTTCAGGGTGTACGGGCTGGACGATGCGTTGGTGACCGTCAGGCTCCAGTCCGCGTTGAGCGTGGACGGCATGACGTTCGGGAAGAGCGACAGGAACAGCATCGCCACGGCGGCCACGATGGTGACGCCCGACAGCGCGAACGCCCAGCCCTCGCGCCTCGCCTGGTTCGCCACCATCGCGGACACCAGGGTGACCACCGCCACGACGAGCGCCACCAGGCTCCTGCCGTTGCCCGTATGAGCCTGCGTCCACAGCAGGAAGGCCAGTGCCGCCACGGCCGTCAGCAGCCCCACGCGCAGGGCCAGCTTCCGCGCTCGCTCGCGGATGTCACCGACGGTCTTCAGAGCCGTGAACACCGTGCCGTGGAAGGTGAACAGCGTCAGGGTGACCAGGCCGCCGAGGAGCGCGTAGGGGTTGAGCAGGTCGCCGACCCCGCCGACGTACTCGAGGTTCCGGTCGATCTTCACCCCGTGCACGATGTTGCCGAAGGCCACGCCCCACAGGAAGGCGGGGATCAGAGAACACCAGAAGATCGCGTTCTCCCAGTTGCGCTGCCAGCTCTCCTCGGGCCGCTTGGCCCGGTACTCGAAGGCGACTCCGCGCACGATCAGGCAGACCAGGATCACCAGCAGCGGCAGGTAGAAGCCGGAGAAGAGGGTGGCGTACCACTCCGGGAAGGCGGCGAAGGTGGCGCCGCCCGCCGTGAGCAGCCAGACCTCGTTGCCGTCCCAGACCGGGCCGATGGTGTTGATCAGCACCCGCTTCTCGGGCCGGTTCCGGGCCAGCAGCTTGGTGAGAACACCGACCCCGAAGTCGAAGCCCTCCAGGAAGAAGTAGCCGGTCCACAGGACGGCGATGAGAACGAACCAGACGTCGTGCAGTTCCATGGCTGTGCAGCTCCCTCGGCCTAGTACGAGAAGGCCATCGGCTTGTCGGCGTCACGCTCGTCGCCGCCGATCTTCGTGGGCGGGTTGAGGTCGGCCTCCGTCAGCTCGGGCGGGCCGGCCTTCACGTACTTCGCCAGCAGCTTGACCTCGATCACGGCGAGGACGGCGTAGAGCAGCGTGAAGACGGTCATCGAGGTGAGGACCTCGCCCTGGGAGACGCCGGGGGAGACCGCGTGCCGGGTCTGCAGCACGCCGTAGACGACCCACGGCTGGCGGCCCATCTCGGTGAAGATCCAGCCCCAGGAGTTGGCGATCAGCGGGAAGGCCAGCGTCCAGATCGCGATGCGCCAGTACCAGGTGGTCAGCTTCGGGCTGAGCTTCTTGTTCGGCAGCAGCACCAGATGGGGCACCTCGTCGTCGCCGACCCGCAGATGCCGTGGCAGCAGGAACTTCTTGCGGGTCAGCCACAGTCCGGCGAGGCCGATGGCGAAGGACGCCATGCCGAACCCGATCATCCAGCGGAATCCCCAGTAGGCGACGGGGATGTTGGGCCGGTAGTCGCCGGGCCCGAACTGCTTCTGCTCGGCCTTGTTGACGTCGTTGATGCCGGGGACGTGGGAGGTGAAGTCGTCGTTGGCCAGGAAGGAGAGCAGGCCGGGTATCTCGATGGCCACCGTGTTGTGACCCTTGTCCACGTCGCCGTAGGCGAAGACCGAGAACGGCGCCGGTGCCTGTCCGTCCCACAGCGCCTCGGCCGCGGCCATCTTCATCGGCTGCTGCTTGAACATGACCTTGCCGAGGACGTCACCGCTGACCGCGGTGAGCAGGCCGGCGATGACGACCGTGACCAGGCCGAGCCGCAGCGAGGTCTTCATCTCGCGCACGTGCTTCTTGCGGGCGAGGTGGTAGGCGGCTATGCCGACCATGAAGGCGCCACCGGTCAGGAAGGCGGCCGCGAGCGTGTGGAAGGCCTGGCTGAGTGCCGTGTTCTGGGTCAGCACCGCCCAGAAGTCGGTGAGTTCGGCGCGCCCCTTGGCCTTGTTGATCCGGTAGCCGACGGGGTGCTGCATCCAGGAGTTGGCCGCGAGGATGAAGTACGCCGACAGGATCGTGCCGAGCGACACCATCCACATGCAGGCCAGGTGGATCTTCTTGGGCAGCTTGTCCCAGCCGAAGATCCACAGTCCGATGAACGTGGACTCGAAGAAGAACGCGATCAGTGCCTCGAAGGCGAGCGGGGCACCGAAGATGTCACCGACGAAGCGTGAGTAGTCCGACCAGTTCATGCCGAACTGGAACTCCTGCACGATGCCGGTGACCACACCCATGGCGATGTTGATCAGGAAGAGCTTGCCCCAGAACTTGGTGGCCCTGAGGTACTTCTCCTTCTCCGTGCGCACCCAGGCGGTCTGCAGTCCGGCCGTCAGGGCGGCCAGCGAGATCGTCAGGGGAACGAACAGGAAGTGGTAGACGGTCGTGATGCCGAACTGCCAGCGCGCCAGTGTCTCCGGCGCCAAAGCCAGGTTCACGTCGTCACTCTCCTTACGTCACCGCGATCACGGCGGTTGATCCCGATGTGACCTGCACAACAGGCAACAATCGGACTCACTTGTGAACGCGTTCACATTCACAAGCAATTATGACCCACCGACTTTCAGACGAGGAAGGGGGTCCCCCGGAACCCGGGGGACCCCCTTCTCGCCGCGCTCCTCGCGCGCTCCCGCGTCGCCTTCGGCCGACCGAGGACCGGCTCGTGTCCGGCCGGATCAGGCCCGACCCGGATCAGACGCAACCTGATCAGTCGTGGCCGAATCGGACATGGCTCGATCGGGCATGGCCGGATCAGATCTCCTTGCGGAACGCCTCCGCCGTCTTCAGGAAGATGTCGTTCGCCTCGGTCTCCCCGACGGTCACCCGCACGCCCTCACCCGCGAACGGCCGGACCACCACGCCGGCCCGCTCGCAGGCCTCGGCGAAGGGGACCGTCCGCTCCCCCAGCCGCAGCCACACGAAGTTGGCGTGCGTCTCGGGCACCGTCCAGCCCTGTGCGCGCAGCGTGTCGACCACCCGGGTGCGCTCGCAGACCAGCGAGCCGACCCGGCCCAGCAGCTCGTCCTCGGCGCGCAGCGACGCGATCGCCGCCTCCTGCGCGAGCTGGCTCACGCCGAACGGCACGGCCGTCTTGCGCAGCGCCGCCGCCACCGGCTCGTGGGCGATGGCGAAGCCGACACGCAGCCCGGCGAGGCCGTACGCCTTCGAGAACGTGCGCAGCACGCAGACGTTCGGCCGGTCGCGGTAGAGCGTCACGCCGTCCGGCACCTCGGCGTCGCGGATGAACTCACGGTAGGCCTCGTCCAGGACCACCAGCACGTCGGAGGGCACGCGGTCGAGGAACCGTTCCAGCTCGGCCCGCCGCACCACCGTGCCGGTCGGGTTGTTCGGGTTGCAGACGAAGATCAGACGCGTGCGTTCGGTGATCGCGTCCGCCATCGCGTCCAGGTCGTGCACGTCACCGGGCGTCAGCGGGACCTGCACCGAGGTCGCCCCGCTGATCTGCGTGATGATCGGGTACGCCTCGAAGGACCGCCAGGCGTACATGACCTCGTCGCCGGGTCCGCTGGTGGCCTGGATCAGCTGCTGGGCGACACCGACGGAACCGGTGCCCGTGGCCACGTGCGAGGCCGGCACGCCGAAGCGCTCGGCCAGTTCGTTGGTCAGGCCCGTGCACGCCATGTCCGGGTAGCGGTTGAAGGCGGCGGCGGCCGTCGTCACCGTCTCCATCACCCCCGGCAGCGGCGGGTAGGGGTTCTCGTTCGAGGACAGCTTGTACGCCACCGGGCCGCCGGCCGCGGCGGGCTTCCCCGGCTTGTAGGTGGGGATACCCTCCAGCTCGGCACGCAGCTTCGGGCTTGTCTCGCTCACCGCAGTCCTCCTCGTGACCACCACCGGCATCCAATACTGCACACCTTAAGAGGATTGGGCGCCGCTGCGTATGGGGCGGAGACCATCACCTCGCGCGAAGGCGGGCCACGTCCGTCACACCGACATCGACGGCATCGACGGCACGCCCGTACGAACACGTACGAATTGGGGGGCGCGTCACACATATATCTACGCGCCGGTGGCTTGCGCCGTGGCGCGCATCCCCCGTGAAGGTGAGTTGAGACCTCTTCGAGACATCGAGGGCTCGACAGGCCCATGCGTGCCACCAGGTCACGTCCTAACATGACACCGGGTAACTGACATGGTTTCAAAGGCACTTGCCCCCCATTGACCATGCAGAAACGTGCCTGTCAACGCGTGCATATGCGTCCGCACTACCCCACCGCAAGAGCCCTACTATCGGCTCGCCATGACAGCAGCAGGGAAGCACCAGGTGAGCCGCGCGGAAACCTCACGCCGAGGAAGCCGGCCGGGCCGGGCGGGCATCAGAGACGTGGCCGCCGCCGCCGGAGTCTCCATCACGACCGTCTCCGACGCCCTCAACGGCAAGGGACGGCTCCCCGACGCCACCCGGCGCCATGTCCGCGAGGTCGCCGACCGGCTGGGGTACCGCCCGTCGGCCGCGGCCCGCACGCTCCGTACCGGCAAGTCGGGCCTCATCGGTCTGACCGTGACCACGTACGGGGATGAACCTTTCACCTTCACCGAGTTCGCGTACTTCGCCGAGATGGCCCGGGCGGCCACCTCCGCCGCGCTCGCCCGCGGCTACGCCCTCGTCATCCTGCCCGCGACCTCGCGCCACGACGTGTGGTCGAACGTCGCCCTGGACGGCACGGTCGTCATCGACCCCTCCGACCAGGACCCCGTCGTCAGCGAACTGGTGCGGCAGGGCTTACCGGTGGTCAGCGACGGCCGCCCGGCCGGGGCGCTCCCGGTCACCGCCTGGGTCGACAACGACCACGAAGCCGCCGTCCTCGGCATCCTCGACCACCTCGCCGAGGCCGGCGCCCGCCGCATCGGCCTGCTCACCGGCACCACGACGGACACCTACACCCACCTGTCGACGACCGCCTACCTCCAGTGGTGCAAGCGGGTCGGCCAGGACCCGGTGTACGAGGCCTACCCCGCCCACGACCCGTGCGCGGGCGCCGTCGCCGCCGACCGGCTGCTGGCCCGCCCCGACCGTCCCGACGCCGTCTACGGACTGTTCGACCCGAACGGCACCGACCTGCTCGCCGCCGCCCGCCGCTACGGCCTGCGCGTCCCCGACGACCTGCTGCTGGTGTGCTGCAGCGAGTCCACGGTGTACGCCAGCACCGAGCCGCCCATCACCACGCTCTCCCTGAAGCCACGCCGGATCGGCACGGCCGTCGTCCAGCTCCTCATCGACGCCATCGAAGGGGTCGAGTCGGACCAACCGGTCGAGCAGGTCATACCGACCGAGCTGATCGTGCGCACCTCGTCCCAGCGGCGCACCCAGCGCAGGACGGTCAGCCCGCCCCGCGCGTCGGAGGACCGCTAGGACACGACTGACCCCTCGGCCGCCCGGGACTCGGGTGGCCGCGGGGTAGCCGAAGACTGCCCAATCGGGGCGAAAGCCACGGTGAACCGGAGTCCAGTCCCGATTCACCACCCCTGGGTCATCACATGGCGCGATCCGCGTTCCTATGATGGGCCCACGACACCGCGGGCCGCTGCGACCAGGCAGTCCGAAGCGGTGCAGAGGCGGCGCGATGGTGGAGGGGTCGATGACTCAGGGGGCCGGTCAGGGACCCGAGGTGGAGCGGACGGCTACGCTGCGCGACTTCCGGGTGCCCGCGTACGTGAACGAGACCGGCCAGTACGCCCATGGCGCGCATCCCGCCGAAACGGCGCGGCCGGCCGACAAGGCCCCCGCGGCGCCCAAGGAGGGCTACTCGGCCGCGTACACGCCCACCGAGCGCGACCTGCCGGTCATCAAGCGCGCTGACACGCTTCAGGCGGCGGTCGACCCGGCCTCCGCGCCGACCCGGCAGTCCGCCGCCGGCCCGGGCCCGCTCTACGTCGTCGGTGACGTGCACGGATACCTCGACCAGCTGGTCGCCGCGCTCCAGGCCAAGGGACTCGTCGACTCCGCCGGCCAGTGGTGCGCGGGCACCGCGCGGCTGTGGTTCCTGGGCGACTTCACCGACCGCGGCCCGGACGGCATCGGCGTCATCGACCTCGTGATGCGGCTGTCCGCCGAGGCGGCCGCGGCCGGCGGCTACTGCAAGGCCCTCATGGGCAACCACGAGCTGCTGCTGCTCGGCGCCAAGCGGTTCGGCGACACCCCCGTCAACTCCGGCGCGGGCACCGCGACCTTCCAGGCGGCCTGGCTGCTCAACGGCGGCCAGAAGTCCGACATGGACCGCCTCCAGGACCACCACCTGCAGTGGATGGCGCGTCTCGACGCCGTCGAGGCGGTCGACGGCTACCTGCTCGTGCACTCGGACACCACCTCCTACCTCGAGTACGGCGCCTCGATCGAAGAGGTCAACGACACCGTCCGCGAGACGCTCACCCGCAACGACGTGAACGAAGTCTGGGAACTGTTCCGCAAGTTCACCAAGCGCTTCTCCTTCCGCGACGAGGGCGGCGCCGACGCCGTACGCTCCCTGCTCGATACGTACGGCGGCACCCGAATCGTTCACGGCCACAGCCCCATTCCCTATCTGCTGGGCGAAGTCGGCTCCGAGGAGGGCGAGGAATCCGCCGGTCCGGTCGTGGAGGGACCGCACGTCTACGCCGACGGACTCGCCATCGCGATGGACGGCGGCGTGACCATGGCCGGAAAACTGCTGGTCGAACAACTGCCCCTCGGCATCTGACCGTTCACCGGGCAGCCCGCCCAGCGGAGACGACCGCGCAGGTCGCCACCCAATTTGTGGAAACCCCCTGTCACCGCGCGCCGTCACGGCTCTACCATCGGCTTATCCGTAGCAGGCTCCCCTCCGTTTCTGCCCGACGGCTCGCCGCCATGCGAGCCCCAAGCCCTACGGAGCATCGGGGGATGCACATGAACAGCGTTCCGCAGCACCTGCTGAGCGAGGACCGCCAGGAATACGAGCGGATCCTCGATGAGGCGCTGCGCGCCGCCCCGCACCACCTGGAACCGACCGCTGCCGGGCAGCGGCTCAACTCGGAACAACTGCGCACCATGGCGCTGAGCGCCACCGCGGTCATAACGGCGACCGCGGCGACCGAGTACCACCACTACGTCAAGCTCCGCGAGGAACTGCGGCGGCCGGCGCCGGCCGTCCCGTCCTCCCTCACCGAGGCCGGCTCCGCGGATCCTGGCGGACCGGTCCGACTGGCCGCCACCATGGACGAGGCCGCCGAGACCCACGGCGCGGGCGCGGGCGCCGTCGTCGCGGTGCTCGCCCCCGTCCTCGCGGGCACCGCCGCGGCCCTCTTCCTGCTCCTCGGCTACATCCTGAGGATGCTGGACCCGGCCCAGGCGTTCGCCCAGTCCATGATCACGGCGGGCTGGGTGTTCGGCGCCCTGACGGCGGCCGCGATCCTCGCCGCCGCGGCCGGGCTGCTGCTCACCGCGCTGCGCAACCGGCCCTCGCTCCACAGCGACACCTACGCCGAACTGGGCGAGGAGGTCGCCCAGGCCAGGGATGCCTGGCAGGAGGCCCTGCTCGAACGGGGCATCCTGCCGTTCCTGCACGAGGCGCTCGCCGATCCCCGCTCCCCCTCCGCGGGGTATACGGGCCCGGCGGCACCGACCGGCCGTATGCCGCAACTGGGCTACGACCGGCCGGGTTTCAGCAGCCCGGACGACGGAGCCCCGACCCGCCGCCCGCGCTTCTCCAGCCCCGACTTCAGCAGCCCGGACTTCGGAGGCCCGGAACACCAGCCGGAGTAACCAGCACCAGCGCCTCTCCCTGAGCCCACCCTCTCGTCCTCGCCCCCACCGGCGCCGGGCGCACGTCCCGGGAGCAACCGGAGCGGTGCCCTTGCCCACTCGCCGAGAGCACCGCCCCGCCTTGCGCCTCAGTCGGCGATCGGCAGGTACACCCGGTTCCCCGCCTCCGCGAACTCCTTCGACTTCTGCAGCATGCCCTCGGCGATCTCCTCCGCCGTGGCACCCTCGGCCGCCGCACCGCCGAACTGCTCTGTGATGCTGTGGCTGATCTTCATCGAGCAGAACTTCGGGCCGCACATCGAGCAGAAGTGCGCGGTCTTGGCGGGCTCCGCCGGGAGGGTCTCGTCGTGGAACTCCCGTGCCGTGTCCGGGTCCAGGGAGAGGTTGAACTGGTCCTCCCACCGGAACTCGAAGCGGGCGTCGGACAGCGCGTCGTCCCACTCCTGGGCGCCCGGGTGCCCCTTGGCGAGGTCGGCCGCATGGGCGGCGATCTTGTAGGTGATGACGCCGGTCTTGACGTCGTCACGGTTGGGCAGGCCCAGGTGTTCCTTGGGCGTGACGTAGCAGAGCATCGCCGTGCCCCACCAGGCGATCATCGCCGCGCCGATGCCGGAGGTGATGTGGTCGTAGGCCGGTGCGACGTCCGTCGTCAGCGGGCCGAGCGTATAGAACGGAGCCTCATCGCAGATCTCCTGCTGAAGGTCGATGTTCTCCTTGATCTTGTGCATCGGGACGTGTCCCGGGCCCTCGATCATGGTCTGTACGTTCAAACGCCTGGCGATCCGGCCGAGTTCCCCGAGCGTGCGCAGTTCCGCGAACTGGGCCTCGTCGTTGGCGTCCGCGATCGAGCCGGGCCGGAGGCCGTCGCCCAGCGAGTAGGTGACGTCGTACGCGGCGAGGATCTCGCAGAGCTCCTCGAAGTTCTCGTAGAGGAACGACTCCTTGTGGTGCGCCAGGCACCAGGCGGCCATGATCGAGCCGCCGCGCGAGACGATGCCGGTCTTGCGGTTCGCGGTGAGCGGCACATGGGCGAGGCGCACCCCGGCGTGCACGGTCATGTAGTCCACGCCCTGCTCGGCCTGCTCGACGACGGTGTCCTTGTAGATCTCCCAGGTCAGTTCCTCGGCCCTGCCGTCCACCTTCTCCAGGGCCTGGTAGAGCGGGACCGTGCCGATGGGGACGGGAGAGTTGCGCAGCACCCACTCCCGGGTGGTGTGGATGTTGCGGCCGGTGGAGAGGTCCATGACCGTGTCGGCGCCCCAGCGGGTCGCCCAGGTCATCTTGTCCACCTCCTCCTCGATGGAGGAGGTCACCGCGGAGTTGCCGATGTTGGCGTTGACCTTCACCAGGAACCGCTTGCCGATGATCATCGGTTCGATCTCGGGGTGGTTGACGTTGGCCGGCAGCACCGCACGGCCTGCCGCGATCTCCTCGCGGACGGTCTCGGGGGCGACGTTCTCCCGGATGGCCACGAACTCCATCTCCGGGGTGATCTCCCCGCGCCGCGCGTACCCGAGCTGTGTCACGGCTCGGCCGCCACGGCCGCGGCGGGGCTGGCGCGGCCGTCCGGGAAACACCGCGTCGAGGTTGCGCAGACCGCCGCGCGGCGAGGTGTGCTTGATCCCGTCGTCCTCGGGGCGGACCGGACGGCCCGCGTACTCTTCGGTGTCGCCGCGGGCCACGATCCAGTTCTCCCGCAGCGGCGGCAGGCCCCGGCGGACATCGGTGCCGACGAGCGGATCGGTGTACGGGCCGGAGGTGTCGTACAGCGTGACCGACTGCCCGTTGGTGAGGTGCACCTGACGGACCGGCACCCGCAGATCGGGCCGTGAGCCCTCCACGTAGCCCTTGTGCCAGCCGATGGACTTCCCGGCCTCCTCGCCGGAGGCGGCGGAAGCGATCTGCTCCTCGTCGCCGGAGAGCTGCTTGGAGGCAGGCGTGCGTACGTCCTTGTTGGTCATGAGACCTACTCCCTACGCCGGCATTACCCGGTAACAGGTTCGGCGGTCGGCGCAGCGGTGTCCGTCTGTCGGCGTCCCGTGTGAAACATCGCACGTTCCACGTGAAACATCGCGAAGACGGAGGTCAGCGCCCTCTCAGCCCGGTGCTCCGAGCTCCCGCGTGTGCAAAGGTGCCACCACGCTAGCGTCCATTGTGGCGCGGTGAACAGTGGGCCCGGCCCGTTCTTGCGATGATCGGGCGGTGACCACGACAGAGCGGTTCCCCCATCCACCGCCCGAACCACGGCGCGAACAGGACTTCCGGCACGGCCAGGAAGCCACCGGTACGAGTCATGGGCACGGCGCCGGTATCGGCCATGGGCACGGTCCCGCGACCGGTGGCGGGCACGGCCCGGGGAACGACCACGGACACGGTCCGGGGAGCGGTGGCGGACACGGGCACAGTCACAGCCACGGGCCCGCCGCACCCGTCTCGAAGCACCTCCGCAAGGTGATCGCCGCGATCCTGATTCCGTTCGCCGTCCTGGTGGTGGCCGGGCTCGCCATTCTGTGGCCGGGCGGTGCCCCGTCGCACGAGCGCACCGGCGTCGGCTTCGACCGGCAGACGCAGCAGGCGACCGTCGTCGAGGTGCTCGGGGTCAGTTGCCGGTCGGTGAACGCCTCCGGGGACGCACCGACCGGCGACACCTCCACCGCCGAGGGCTCCTCCGCACAGCAGCAGCAGTCCGGGGCCTGCAAGAAGGCCACGATCCGGGTGGACACCGGCAACGACAAGGGCCGGACCTTCACCGAGATCGTGCAGCCCGACCAGTCCCGGCAGCTGCATCAGGGCGAGAAGGTCGTGGTCGCCTACGAGCCCTCGGCACCCAAGGACCTGCAGTACTCGGTCACCGACGTCGACCGGCGCTTCCCGATGGCGCTGCTGGCCGGTATCTTCGCGCTCGCCGTCGTGGTCGTCGGGCGGATGCGGGGCGTCATGGCGCTGGTCGCGCTGGCCATCAGTTTCCTGGTGCTGAACCTGTTCATCCTGCCCGCGGTCCTTCAGGGATCGAACCCGCTGGTCGTGGCGGTGGTGGGGGCCAGCGCCATCATGCTGATCGCGCTGTACATGTGCCACGGCCTGTCCGCCCGTACCTCGGTCGCGGTACTCGGCACGCTGGTCTCGCTGATGCTGATCGGTGTTCTGGGCTCCCTGTTCATCGGCTGGGCCGCGCTGACCGGCAACACCGACGACAGCACCGGGCTGATCCACGGCCTGTATCCGTCGATAGACATGAGCGGCCTGCTGCTCGCCGGTGTCATCATCGGCTCGCTCGGCGTCCTGGACGATGTGACGGTGACCCAGACCTCGGCGGTCTGGGAACTGCACGAGGCCAATCCCGCGATGGGCCGGCGCGAGCTGTACCGGGCGGGCATCCGCATCGGACGTGACCATATCGCCTCCGTCGTCAACACCCTCGTCCTCGCGTACGCGGGTGCGGCGCTCCCTCTGCTGCTGCTGTTCTCCATCGCGCAGAGCGGTGTGACGACCGTCGCCACCAGTGAGCTCGTCGCGGAGGAGATCGTGCGCACGCTGGTGGGCTCGATCGGCCTGGTCGCCTCGGTGCCGGTCACCACGGCGCTGGCCGCGCTCGTGGTCTCGGCCGACCGTCCGGGACCCACGGAGGCCGCGGAACCGGCCACCCTGCCCGCTCCGGCGCGCGGCGGAAGGGGAAGGCGCCGCAGGCGCTGATGCCGGGCCCGTGGCCGTCTCTGCCTCCTGGGCACCCGGCGAAGCGTTCCTGCACCCCCTGAGGCCGTGGCGAAGCGTTACGGCAGCGCCCGTGTCCCCTGCCGCGAGGCCTCAGCCCGCGCTCTGTTCCTCCGCCAGGATGCGGTCGAGGGCTTCGTCGAGATGGGCGTCGAAGTCCGCCAGCGCCCCCTCCTGCCCCAGAGGCACCAGCTTGTCCGTGCGGTCCAGGAACGCCACCAGGGGTGCCGTCGAGGAGCGGAACAGCGCCCGGTCGCCACCGACCTGAAGCCGGATCAGGACCTCGCTCAGCGAGTCGCGGCCGGCCGGTGAGATGCGCACATCACCGTCCCCGCACGGGGTCCCCACCCCGTCGATGAGCAGCTCCCGCCCGAACGCCCAGGTCACCGGGGCGTCTCCGGGCAGATGAAAGGTCAGCCGTACGGCATAGGGATCACAGGTCTCGTACCGCAACTCCACCGGGATGCGGAAGGAGAGCTCCTCGGACACGAGAAAGCTCATCATGACCTCTGCCTGTACGGACTCGCGCATCGCTACCCCGGTGTTTGCCGTCGACTGGCCGGGAATCCATCCCGTGACTGGTGCATCTTGCTGAACGTACACATCAGATCACAAGGAGTGAGTTTTCAGATACTGATAGAGAGCGCCAGCGAGCCCAGACGCCGTCCCACCTCGCGTTGCAACTGGCGCGCGGCGGGCAGCAGCCGGTCCGCCTGATGCGCCGGCAGGGAGAGGGCCATCGCGGCCGCCGTGGTGCCCACCGTGATGGGGATCGCCGCGCAGACCGTCCCCAGCGCGTACTCCTGCCGCTCGGTCACCGGCTCCATCGGCCGGATGCGTTCCAGACGCCGCAGCACCGAGTGACCGTCACGGACCGTGTACGGGGTGAGGGACTGCACGGGGTAGCGGTCGAGATGGTCGCGGCGGGCCCTGTCGTCCAGCTGGGACAGCAGGCACTGGCCGATCGCGTGCGCGTGCCCGGTCTCGCGGAAGCCGGCCCATTCCTCGACCGCCGGGGCGGCCGCGGTGGCGGAGACGCACATGAGCTCGATCTCGCCCTCGCGGTACATCGCGTAGTACACCGGGGCACCGATGGAGTCCCGCCACTGGGCGAGGGCCTCGACGATCGTGCTGCGACGTTTCTGCGCCGCTCCGTTGCTGCTCAGCCGTTCAGCGGCCTCGCCGAGGAAGAACAGGCCCCGGTCGCGGCGCAGATAGCCCTCGTGGACGAGGGTGCGCAGCAGATGGTAGGCGGTGGGCAGGGCCAGGCCCGTCTCTCGGGCGAGCTGTTTGGCGGGCGCTCCGTGCTCGTGCCGCGCGACGGTCTCCAGCAGGCGCATCGCGCGCTGCACGGACCCGATGAGGGTCGGGGGCTGCTGGGGCCGCGGCTGCTCCGGGACCGTGGTCCCGGGCCGTTCCACGGGGGCCGACGAACGCGGCTGCGCCGGGAGGGTTGTCGAGCGGGACGGCCCCCGGGGTGCGGGCGGCGCGTGCCGTTCTGCGGGTGTGGTGTCAGCCGTGGCCAAGGGGTCACTCCCGTAGCGCGAGGGGGCAGCCGTGCGGGAACACGATGGGGGGTGTGCGCCGCCCGCGGGGGCCGGCCCCCGCGTCGATCTCCGGACCTTATCCGCCTGTCACCGCGCGCGGACTGCTTGTCCGGGAAACTTCCCTCCCGCGAGGGAACCGGCGATTCCCGTTACCGGCCGCCGGTTGCCCCTGACATTCACCAGTCGCTGCGCGAGGACGAACCCGTCAGGAACTTCCGCACGATGTAGATCAGCCCGCCGACCAGGGCTACGAAGATCAGCACCTTGAAGAGCAGCCAGACCACGAAGCCGATCACGCTCGCTATCACGCCGCCGAAGACGACCAGAGCGATGACGGGCACCGCGATCCACTTCACCCACCACGGCAGACCCGCGAAGATCTCTCGCATTGCCCTCGTCCTCATCTCTCCGCCGGCTCGGGGCCGGGTCCTGTCGGCGGCCCGCACTTCCCGGTGCGAACCCTGCCGGTGTCCTGCGTTCGATGCTAGAGCCGGGAGGGCGCCCGCGGGGCCCTCGCATCCCTTGTCCTGCCCTGACCGGTCCCCTAGGGAACCCCGAGACGCAGTCTCAGGCTTCCGGGGGAGAGAACACGACCAGGACCCGCAGATCCTCGCTGATGTGGTGGAACTTGTGGGCCACTCCGGCCGGTACGTACACCACGCTGCCGCGGGCCACCTCGGTCGTCTCCAGACCGACCGTGATGGAGGCGCGTCCGCTGACGACGAAGTACACCTCGTCCTGGTTGTGCGGCTTCTGCGGGTCCTGTGCGCCCGCGTCGAGCGCGTACAGGCCGACCGACATGTTCCGCTCGCGCAGGAACTGAAGGTAGGCGCCCTCGTTGGCGGCTCGTTCCGTCTCCAGTTCGTCCAGCCGGAATGCCTTCATCGTCCTCGCCCGTACTCGTAGTCGATCTGGTCTGCCACGATCAGACACATGAAGAATTTCGTAGTCAAGACGATCGCCAACGCGGGCGCCCTGGCGGTCGCCGTGTGGGTGCTCGACAAGATCACCCTGACCGGGGACAGCACCGCCAAGAAGGCCGGCACGCTGATCGTCGTCGCCCTGATCTTCGGGCTGGTGAACTTCCTGGTCAAGCCGGTGGTGAAGGTACTGACCTTCCCGTTGTTCATCCTCACACTGGGCTTGATCACCCTCGTGGTCAACGCGCTGATGCTGCTGTTGACGTCGTGGGTGTGCGGCAAGCTCCATCTGAGCTTCCACGTCGACGGCTTCTGGACGGCCGTCCTGGGCGGTCTGATCGTCTCGATCGTCTCCTGGGCGCTGAACCTGGTCCTGCCGGACGAGGACTGACCCGACAAGGACTGACCCGGGGGGCCGAGGAAGCGCCCCGAGCAGGAAGTGGGCGGCGGGCCGCGCTCGGCCCACCGCAGGACGAACAGCAGGCGAAGGAAGGCAGGGCGGCATGAACGATTCCGCTGCGGACGACCCGAACGGCACGCGGGCGCAGCCCCGTTTCCCTACCGGCGCGGGTGACGGCACACGTGCGGTGCGGGCCGGGCTGCCCGAACCGGTCAAGCACGAACCGACGCTTCCGGGGCCGGTGTTCGCCGCCCACTTCCATCTGCCGGGCGATCCCGCGGGCCCCTACACCTACGGCCGCGACGAGAACCCGACCTGGACACTGCTGGAGCGCGCGATCGGCGAGCTGGAGGCACCCGGGGAGGACAGTGCCGAGACGCTGGTGTTCGCCTCCGGCATGGCCGCCATCTCGTCGGTGCTCTTCTCCCAGCTGCGCACCGGGGACACGGTGGTGCTGCCCAGCGACGGCTACCAGGCGCTGCCCCTGGTCCGCGAACAGCTTCAGGAGTACGGGATCGAGGTACGCACGGCGCCGACCGGCGGGGACGCCCAGCTCGACGTGCTGGACGGGGCACGGCTGCTGTGGATCGAGTCCCCGTCGAACCCGGGGCTGGACGTGTGCGACATCCGGCGGCTGGTCGAGGCGGCACACGCGCGTGGCGCCCTGGTCGCCGTCGACAACACGCTGGCGACCCCCCTCGGGCAACGGCCGCTGGCGCTGGGCGCGGACTTCTCCGTGGCCAGCGGCACCAAGCAGCTCACCGGGCACGGCGACCTCCTGCTCGGATACGTCGTCGGCCGCGGCGGCGAGGCCATGGCGGCCGTGCGCCGCTGGCGCAAGATCGTCGGGGCGATCCCGGGGCCGATGGAGGCCTGGCTCGCCCACCGTTCGATCGCCACCCTGCAACTCCGCGTCGACCGGCAGAACGCCTCCGCCCTCGCTCTCGCCGAGGCACTGCGCGGACGGCCCGAGGTGACCGGGCTGCGCTACCCCGGGCTGCCCGACGACCCCTCGCACGAGACCGCCGCACGGCAGATGCGGCGCTATGGGTGCGTGGTGTCCTTCACGCTGCCCACGCGTGCGCGTGCCGAGCGTTTCCTCGACGCGCTGCGGCTGGTGGACCCCGCGACGAGCTTCGGCGGGGTGCGCTCCACCGCCGAGCGGCGCGGACGCTGGGGCGGCGACGCGGTGCCGGAGGGCTTCATCCGGATGTCCGCCGGCGCCGAGGACCCCGAGGACCTGGTGGCGGATGTACTGCGGGCGCTGGAGGAGTCGGCGGAGTCGGCCGGCTGAGGCTCTCCGGGCACCGCCCGTTCCGGTCCGTCTCCCTCCGTGCACGGCGGACGGTCCGAGCCTCCCCCCTCGTGGCTCGGACCGTCCTCGGTTCCGCGCGCAAGAACCGCGCGAACAAGGCTAGTTGACTCTCCGTCAGTGTCCAATCACGGTAGCGACAGAGACCTATCGACATATTTATAGTTGGGCGGGGCCGGGGGGGCCGTACGGAAAGGGCACCAAGAGGGGTGGGCGTGCCATGGATCTGGCATTGCTGCGCACGTTCGTGACCGTGCACCGCGCGGGCTCCTTCACCCGCGCCGCGGCGCTCCTCGGCCTCTCCCAGCCGGCCGTCACCTCACAGATCCGCACGCTGGAAAGGCAGTTGGGACGCCCCCTGTTCCTGCGACGGGCCCGTGGCGTGACGCCCACGACCATCGGCGACGAGCTCGCGCACAAGGCCGCGCCGCACTTGGACGCGCTTGTGGAGATCACCGAGTCCGATCTCGACGAAGAGTCCTCCCTGCGCACGCTGCACCTGGCCGGGCCACCGGAGTTCGTCGCGGAACGGGCCCTGCCCGCGCTGACCGGACTGACCGGCGACGACGGACAGGGCTTCGCACTGCGCGCCTCCTTCGGAACCGCCGAGGAGACCCTGGACGGCCTGTCCGCCGGACATCACGATCTGGCCATCAGCACCGCCCGGCCCCGCGGCGGGCTGCTCACCGCGGCTCCGCTGTGCGACGAGGAACACGTCCTGGTCGCCGCTCCGCTCTGGGCCGAGCGGATCGCCCCGGCGACACCACGCCGCACGGTCGTGCCCACCCTGGAGACCGTCCCCGTGATCGAGGTCCACGAGTCGCTCCCCTTCGCCTCCCGCTACTGGGGCTCGGTGTTCGACGCCCGGCCCGCGACGTCCGGCACGGTGATCGTCCCCGATCTGCGCGCGGTTCTCACCTGCGTGGTCGCCGGCGCGGGGCTCGCGGTACTGCCCCGGTATCTGTGCGCGGCCGCGCTGGGGCGGGGCGAGATCGTACCCCTGCACGAGCCCGCGGTACCGCCGCTGCGCACCTACTTCCTCGCGGTCCGCACCGGAACGCTGGCGATGCCGCACATCGCGCGGGCCCACGAGTGGCTGCTGCGGGCGGCCACCACCTGGTACTGAGTGAACCGGTACCGAGTGAAGAAGAGCGCGGCCACTGAGCGGGGGGAAGGGCGCGTCGTGAGACCGAAGCGGCGTGCGATGTTTCACGTGGAACCAGCCGGGCCACATTTCTCCCATGACCGTCCGACCCGTGGTCAAGCGCACCGCCCGCGCCGTTCTCCTCGACGGTGACGACCTGATCCTGATCAAGCGCACCAAGCCAGGTGTCGATCCCTACTGGGTCACTCCCGGGGGCGGGGTCGAGCCCGAGGACGCGACCGTGGTCGACGCCCTGCACCGCGAGGTGCACGAGGAACTCGGCGCCAAGATCGTCGACGTGGTGCCCTGCTTCGTGGACACCGTGGAGCACATCGGCGAGGACGGCGGTGCGACCGGAGTGAAGGTGCAGCACTTCTTCGTCTGCCGGCTGGAGTCCATGAACCTCTCCGAGCGGCATGGGCCCGAGGTGGACCAGCCCGCCGGGGAGTACGAGATCGTGCGGGTGCCGTTCACACGGGTCGGCATCGCCTCCGTCCACCTCGTCCCGCTGTCCCTGCGCCACTACCTGGACGGGAACATCGAGGGCGTGCGGGCCATGCACGCTCCCGACCTGGGCTGAGGGCGCCGGGCTCTCCGGCGTGGCCAAAAGCACGTATGTGTGGTCCCAAGCAGGTGGACGCCGAGGGGGTCCTTCGGACAGCCTGACCTGCGTGTCGACTCCTTCACCCGCGCGTTTCGCCATCCGCCGCCTGACGCTTCGCGATCTCTCCGCCTGCGCCGACTTGTCCGAGAACCGGGGATGGCCGCGGGAGGAGCACAAGTGGGGCTTCCTCCTGACGGCCGGGACGGGTTACGGCATCGACGACCCCGACGGAGGACTCGTCGCCACGTGTGTCGTGAGCGAGTACGGACCGCAGGGCCGTCCGGATCTCGGCGCCATCGGCATGGTCCTGGTCGCCGAACGACATGCCCGCCAGGGCATCGGACGGCGGCTGATGCGCCATGTCGTCTCGACGATGGGCAGCACCCCCCTGACTCTCCATGCGACACCGTTCGGCCGCCCGCTCTACGAGGAGCTGGGCTTCAAGGTCACCGGCAGGGCGGAGATGGTGGTCGGCCACTTCAGGCCGGGCCCGGATGAACCGCGCTCCCGCATCGCCACGCGCGCGGCCACCGCGGCGGATCTCCCGGGCATCCTCCGGCTCGACGAGGAGGTGTTCGGTGTCGACCGGACTCCGGCCATCACGCGACTGCCCGCGTTCGCCGACCAGTTGCGCGTCGCCGAGGAGCGCGGCCGGATCATCGGCTACGCGGCGGCCTGGCCCAATATGGACACCCATGTGGTGGGCCCCCTGATCGCCCGGGACACGGAGACGGCCAAGGCTCTGATCGCCTCCCTCGCCGCCGGAACCCACCGCAGGCTGCGCACCGACATCGACGTACGTCACGAGGAGCTGCTGGCCTGGGTGACGGAGCGCGGGCTGACCCCGGTGTCCGGCAACGACGTCATGCTGTACGGCATCACGGAGCCGCCCGGGGACTGGACCCGCCGCTTCGCTCCGCTCACCGTCGCGGCAGGCTGAGGGACAAAGACTCTCGATTACGCGCTATACCCGTAAAGGCCGTCCATTGCTGCGCTGCTCCATCCTGCGCTCAGCCGCTCCGGGACGGAGGAGACGCCCATGACAGCGACGGACCCCACGCTCACCGCCCTGGCCCAGGGCTGGTCCGCACTCGCCCTGCTGCACGGCGGGATCGAGACGCGCGTGGTGGCATCTGCGCCAACGTCACCGAAGCCGGGCTCAAGCTCCTGGCGGAGGCCCGGCCGACCAACGACCGGGCCCTGCGCGAGGCACTCGACGAAGCCGCGAAGAACCCGGAGCTGGCACCACTGGTCCGGGCCGTCGAGTCCTTGCACGCCGGCGCCCCGGCATAGCCCCGGCGCGAACCGGACCACCGCATAGGCTGCGGGACATGGAAGATCTCGCCATACGAGCCGCAGTCGCCGCCGACGTGCCTGCCATCGTGGCCATGCTCGCGGACGACCCGCTGGGGGCGCGACGCGAGTCCCCGGACGACCTCGCACCCTACCTGGCCGCGCTGGAGCGGCTCAGCGCCGATCCGCATCAGCACCTGGTGGTCGCCGAACGCGAGGACCGCATCGTCGGCACACTCCAGCTCACCATCATTCCGGGCCTGTCCCGGCGCGGCTCCACCCGATCGATCATCGAAGCCGTCCGTATCCACGCGGACGAGCGCGGCAGCGGGCTGGGCACGCGGCTCATCGAGTGGGCCGTCGACGCCTCACGGCGTGAGGGATGCCAGTTGGTCCAGCTCACCTCGGACCGGACGCGCACCGACGCCCACCGCTTCTACGAGCGTCTGGGCTTCGAAGCCTCGCACGTGGGTTTCAAGCTCCACCTGTGAGCACCGTGAGGACAAACCCGCCGAGGGGCGGACGTTTCACGTGAAACGTCCGCCCCTCGGATCGTGGGGGACTTCCGGGCCTATCCGATGCCTCGCCACCCCTCCGGGTCGACGCCGCCGGGCACGGAAGCCTCTGCGTCGTAGGGCTGACGCGTGAACACGAATGACCCGAGGTCCAGATGGTCCACGGAGCCGTCCGGCCGCCGCACCACCCGCAGCACCTCGCCGGCGTAGTAGCCCTCCAGCCCCGTCCACGTGCCGTCACCGTTCGCCCGGAACCGCGAACGCCGGCCGTTGCCGGACAGCGGCTCCAGCGAGGCGAGCCCGTCGGCAGTCAGCCGCAGGCCGAACCCGTACGTCCCCCAGTACCACGGGCCCGCCAGTTCCAGCAGCGACGGCTCGATCTTCCGCAGCGGCCGCCAGGGCTCCGGAATCCGCGGCTCGGCGTCGGCGACGATCCGCACGAGGTCGGCCGCCACCGCGGCGAGCAGCGGCCCGGACGTACAGTTCGCCAGCACCACCGCGGCCACGTCGTCCTCCACGCCGATGGCAAGCGAGGCCAGAAAGCCCGGGAGCGACCCGCCGTGCCCGACGAGAAGCCGCTCGCCCCACCGCCGCACCTCGAGCCCCAGGCCGTACGCGTACCCGGACGCCACATCCGCCGCCTCGGGCGGGGCCGCCGGAGTCCTCATCTCCCGAAGCGACTCGGCGCTCAGTACCCGGTCGTCCCCCTGGACCAGGAAGGCGGCGAAGCGCGCCAGGTCCCCCGTCGTGGACCACAGTTGCCCGGCCGATGCCATCCGTCCGAGGTCCTCGGCGGGCTCGGGCAGCAGCACATCGGCCCAGGGGTGCACCGCCCAGCCCCCCGCGTGCGGTGCCTCGGGACGGGCACCCGTGCGGTGCAGGCCCAGGGGTTCGAGCACTTCCCGCCGAAGGACCTCCTCCCAGGGAGCGCCCCGCAACTCCTCGACGAGCGCGCCCAGCAGGGTGTAGCCGGGATTCGAGTAGTGGAACCGTCGGCCGGCCGGGTGCCGCAGCGGCTCCTCGCCCAGCACATCGGCCAGTTCGGGCCGCAGGGCCCCCGGCGACCTCTCCCACCACGGCGCCGGCGACTCGGCGGCCAACCCGGCCGTGTGCGCCAGCAGTTCGGCTACGGTCGCCTTCCCCACGCCGGTGCCCGGCAGATGCTTCTCCAGCGGATCCCCGAGGTCGAGCAGTCCCTCGTCGCGCAGCCGCAGAACAAGCACGGCGGTGAAGGTCTTGGTGATCGAGCCGATGCGGTACTGCGTGTCCTGATCCGGTGCGTGTCCGTCCACCGACGTCCGCGCACCGTGCCAGACCGTCCGCCCCTCCCGCAGGACCGCGGCCACGAGCGACGGCGCCCGCCCCTCGGCCTGGGCCACAGCGATCCGGTGCAGCAACGCCCGGCGAGTACCGGGAAGCAGGTCATCCTGAAATGTCGTCATGTGCACAGTCCACCCGGAGAGTCGGCCACACGTCGAGCTCATTTCCGCGCAGGGCCCAGGGCGAGGTCGGGATCAGGCGGCTTGCCCGTGTCGGCCGAGTACACCACGCTTAGCCCCGAGCACGAGGACCACCGGCGAGCCCGGATCGCGCACCGATGAGTTTCCCGAGCCGCGCCAGTCCATACACCGGACGCCCACGGACGGAAGGCTGGGCCATGCGGAAACTGATCTACGGCATGAACCTGACTCTGGACGGCTACGTCGCCGCGGCCGGCGACGACATCGGCTGGAGCGGACCGCCGAGCCACGAACTGTTCCAGTGGTGGCTCGACCACGAGCAGGCGAGTGGCCTGTCGCTGTACGGGCGCAAGCTGTGGGAGACGATGAGTTCCTACTGGCCGACCGGCGACCAGCAGCCCGACGCCACCCCGGCGGAGATCGAGTTCGCGCGGAACTGGCGGGACATGCCGAAGGTGGTGTTCTCCTCGACGCTCGACAAGGTCGACTGGAACACCCGCCTGATCACCAGCGACGCGATCGCCGAGATCACCCGGCTCAAGGCCGAGGACGGCGGCCCGATGAACATCGGCGGCGCGACGCTTGCCGGGGCGGCCATGCGCGCCGGGCTGATCGACGAATACGTGATCGCCGCCCATCCGGTCCTGGTGGGAGGCGGCACGCCGTTCTTCACCGCGCTGGACAGCTGGGTGAACCTGAGCCTGGTGGAGACGCGGACGTTTCCCGGCGGCGTGGTCCTGACCAGGTACGAGACGAGGCGCTGAGCGGCTTCCCGCTGTCTCGCCGTGTAGGATCTCACGGCTCGTGTCACAGGCCACCGCTGTGACCTGGGGCTCTCGAACCTGTCTCACCACGTGGCGGGGTTGATCAATCTCACGACAGTGGCGGATCTCCAGAGCTGAGCTCGTCACTCGTCTTCGCTCTCGAAGTCGTAAGGCGGGATGGTCCATCGCATCACCATCTCTCCCGCCTCGTCGGCTTCGAGTTTGACCGGATAGACCTGGCCGGCGTCCCGCTCACCGTGGTGCCTGATCGAGTGGTCGCCCTGGTCCCATTCGATGCCGAGCACTTGGCAGCCGCCGACCTCGACCTCACCGACGTGGAGGGGATGGTGCCGCCCGGCCCGCCGGAAGCGGTGGAAGTCGGTGTGCTTGTCGATCGAGACCATGAGGCCCTTGCCGTGGAGGCGGTCTCGCCAGGCGGTGAGTTCGGCCGTGCGTGCGGCTGCCTCGGCCAGCGGGAGGTCGAGCCACCCGTGCGGTCCGTCGACACCGTACTGCGCGATCCGCTCACCGCCGAACTGCGCGTATGCGTCGTCCTCGTGCCGGCCCCAGTAGGTGACGTCGGCGAGCCCGTCGGCAGGCTCGTCGTCCATTCCCGTCCACGCGTCCAGCCCCGTAGCGTCGCCGATGACCATGCCGCACCGGTCGACGGGCAGGTCCCCGAGCCGGACCGGCACCGATCGGTCCGCGGTTTCGGGCCATGAGAGTCCGAGGCTGATCTCCAGGGTCGCGATCGTCGGTTCCTCGTCGAACGGGGACGGCGAGGTGCTCGCCCTCACCCTCAGCGGCCGGTCGTCGGCGGCCGGAACCGCGACCGCTTCGCACAACCACTCATGAAGATGGCCTCCTCCCGACGCCGCCGCCGCCCTGGCGCGCTCGGACAGGGGCTGACCCAGTTCCCGCCAGTGGTCGATCCACCCGGCCATGCCGAGCACCAGCACACCGGACGGCGCATTGACGGATCCCAGGTCGACGAAGGTCTCAGGCATGCGCCGATTGTGCCTTCCCAGTACGCCAAGATTCGGTGCGAGGTGTCGGCACCCGTCGCCGGAGCCTCCGCGCTGCGGCGACGGGTGCAGTGCGCGAGGTCCGGGCCGACGATCGCGCTCCTCCGGGACGAGGCTGTTTCCCTCGACGGGCCGAACCAGAAGCCCTGTCACCCGGTCTCGCCGCTCGTGACATGTCGATCTTGCGTGACCTGGGCGTTCTTGGCTGTCTCACGGCCTTGTCACCCATGATCAGTCTCAAATCCGTGGCATTTCCTCGCGAGGGCGAGGTCGAGATCAGGCGGCTTGCCCGAGTCGGCCGAGTACACCACGCTGAGCCCCGAGCACGAGGACTACCGGCGAGCCCAGATCGCGCACCGATGAGTTTCCCGCACCGCGCTGGTCTATACGCCGGACACCCACGGACGGAAGGCTGCGCCATGCGGAAACTGATCTACGGCATGAACCTGACCCTGGACGGCTACATCGCCGCGCCCGGCGACGACATCGGCTGGAGCGTGCCGAGCGACGAGCTGTTCCAGTTTTGGTCCGACCAGTTGCAGGCGACCGACCTGTCGCTGTACGGGCGCAAGCTGTGGCAGACGATGAGCTCCTACTGGCCGACCGGCGACCAGCAGCCCAACGCCACCCCGGCGGAGATCGAGTTCGCGCGCCGCTGGCGGAACATGTCGAAGGTGGTGTTCTCCTCGACGATCGACAAGGTCGACTGGAACACCCGTCTGGTCACCGGCGACGCGGTCGCCGAGATCACCCGGCTCAAGGCCGAGGACGGCGGCCCGATGGACATCGGCGGCGCGACGCTCGCCGGGGCGGCCATGCGGGCCGGGCTGATTGACGAGTACGTGCTGGCCACCGCGCCGGTCCTGGGGGGCGGCGGCACGCCGTTCTTCACCGCGCTGGACAACTGGGTGAACCTCAACCTGGTGGAGACGCGGACGTTTCCCGGCGGCGTGGTCCTGACCAGGTACGAGACGAGGCGCTGAGCGCCCGTCACGCGACTCGACCGCCTGCCGGGTCCACGCGAACGTGAACGCCGGTCGGGCTCGGGCGGTTGGGTTCGCGGTAGGCGAGCGACTCTCGGCGTCATCAGCCCGAGATCTTCGAGGATCAAGACCAGGGCTGACGAAAGTCACTGGCTTCTCGTTCCATCCAGAGGTGAGACTTTCGACGTGACGCTTCACGAGGATGAGATCCCAGTCGACGAGACGCTAGTCCGGTCACTGTTGAAGGCACAGCGCCCAGAGTGGGCTGACCTATCGCTGTCGGCCGCGGGTGCCGGCACGGACAACACCATGTATCGGCTGGGCGATGACCTGCTCGTGCGACTTCCACGAACCGCCGGCAACGGACAGTCCGTGCGGAAGGAACAGGAATGGCTTCCTCGCCTGGCGCCCCTCCTTTCCTGTCCGATTCCCGAGCCCGTCCACGCCGGGACTCCCACCGATGCCTTCCCACTGGTCTGGTCGGTCTACCGCTGGATTGACGGTGACGAAGCCGGCCCGGACACCGTCCGGGACTGGACCGCCTTCGGAGCCGATCTGGCGGCGGTCGTGAGGGAGCTCCACGGCATCGACCTCATGGGAGCGACTCGCACGGACGGCCTCAGCTGGTACCGCGGAGGCAGCCTGAAGCCGTGCGATCAGTGGATCACGGGGTGTCTCGACGACTGTCGAACCACGGTGGGTTCTGAGCTCGACGTTGACACTCTGGAACAGTTGTGGCGAGCCGCGCTCGCACTGCCCGAGCCCTCGGGGTCTCAGGTGTGGCTCCACGGCGACCTCAAGCCGACCAACCTCTTGGTCCGGGAAGGCAACCTCCACGCAGTTATCGACTTCGGAGGACTCTCGGTCGGCTTTCCCGACGCCGAGCACTCCACAGTCTGGGACCTGCCGCCACAAGCCCGGCAGGCCTACTGGGACACCCTGAGCCTCGACGATTTGACCTGGACCCGCGCCCGCGCCTGGGCGGTCGCGGTGGGCGTCAGTGGGATCTCCTACTACTGGGACACCTTCCCCGCCTTCGTCGCCGAATGCCGAGCACGACTTCAGGCAATCCTCGCCGACGCCGCTACGCGTTGAGTGGTACACCCGTCACAGGAGCTACTGCCACAGGCGCGAACCAGCCGAGGTCACGAGCATCAGGGCTCACGCTGTTCGCGCTTCAGCAGGACCGCCTCGAGCGGACCGAGAGCCTTGCTTGCCTTCCCCTCAAAACGCTGCGGATGGCTCAGGGGTGTCGTAATTGTGTCCGCCAGGAAGCTACGCATCGCCGTGCGCTCCAAGCTGCTGGCCTGTTTGCGCTGGACTACCTCCAACAGGCTGACGCCCTGTTGCTCTTGCAGTGCTTCAATCCACTCGAGCTCCTCGACGTCGATGACCTCGAGTGGCATGACGTCCTGGCCCTGGAGGAGGCCGCGTTTGTGGGCGCGCTCCCTGATCACGGTCATGCTGACGGGGTTGACGGGGAAGCCTTCGGTGAGCAGGAGGAGTGGTAGATACCTGCGACGGATCTGGCTGCTCACGCCCGTGAGGCGGGATTCGTCCCTCCGGAGGGCCTGGATCGTGGCGTCGATCTGTTGGACCTCTTCGAGCAGCTTGTCGATGTCCTTCACCTGCGCATTGCCAGGGACGGCGGTCGCGGCGTCTCTCTGCAGTTGGCTGGTGGTGACCTCGACGACTATCCAGGTGTCTCCGTAGTCGACCGCGGCGTCTGCAATCTTCTGCCCCTCGCCCTGAAAAGCTGCCTTCAGCTCGGCGTCGTCATAGACGCGACGGGTTGTCCCCTTCCCCGTAATGCTGTGCAGCACCTCAGATACGTAAAGCTCGCTGAACCGTCGCAGGGTCCGGATCGCCTGCCCGGCGAGCTTTTTGTGGTTGGTGGGCCGCGGGTGGGTGTCCGGAGGGAAGCGGACGTCCAAGATCGGGAGCCATCCGAAGGCGCGGTCGATCAGGTGTCGCTGATCCATGACCAGGAGGAATGCGCCGAGGCGGATGACAGGTCGTTGCTGGAAGGCGTCGAAGGTCCATTCGGTGTGACGCTGAGCGCGCTCGTCCTGGACTGCCTGGCGCAGGGTTTCGAGGTCTGCGCTGATCAGGGCCAGTACTTTTGTCACCTGTCCCGCCGGAAGGAGCGTTTCCAGCTCGGCGGTAGGCGTGAGTACGTTCCCGTTGCAGGCAGCGGTCCAGAGCGCCCCCGCTACAACGGTGAGGTCGTCAAGGGTGACGCCAGTGCATTGCTCGTACACGGCGGGAAGATCCACCAGGCCGTCCTTGCCCGCGAACTGCTGCGGCAGTTCGCGCCACCTTCGCACGTAGCGGGCAAAGGTGTGCGGGACGGAGGCGTTGTTGTTGAAGTACTGGTTTGCGATCACCTCACGGCCCAAGTCGCCCGGCTGGTCGGCGATCACCGTCGGGCCTCCCGCGCCGGAAAGCCCGATCATGTCGGAGAACGCGAGGAGGGCGCCGATCAATTTGCCCGGCTTGGCTCCGTCTGGGAGTGAGTCGGGGCTATGCTCGACGGCCGCGCGGGCAAGGAGCATCAGCGCCTGCGGCACTACCAGGGCACGTCGCGGATCACGCAGTTCGTTGAGGACCCGCGTACGAATCGGCTCCTTTAGCCACTGCGTCGCGAAGGCTCGGTCGACATCAGAGTGTGAAGCTCCGGGCCGGCTGAGTGCGTTGAGCAGTTCGGCACAGAACTTCAGTACGAAACTGAGAGGAAGAGCCTGCAGCTGCTTCACGGGGTAGGCGGGGTCAGCTGCGAAGCCGAAGATCTCCTCAAACGTCAGATAGACGGCCATGAGATCGATCGGCTGCGTCTCCGCGGTCGCCGGGGTGATCAGCCCGCTCGGCCGCTGCTGCCAGATCTGGGTGAGTGCCGGAGTGGTCGTCCCCTGGAGGACCGGCCGTTCACGGGTGGGCACAGCCAGATAGGCGTCACGAAGCGGTCCTGGCTCACGGTCGACCAGTTGTCTTCTGAGGAACTCGATCCGCGCCGCGATCTGTCGGCTTGCATCCACGATGTCTCGCCACTCCCTCCCGTTTCCGCACCCATCCTGTGGGGACGTTGAGAGCCGAATCCGCGCTCCGGAAAGGTGGCAGAGGTGGGCCCGCCACGCGCTGAACTGGCTCCGAGTGAGAGTGTCGCACTGGCCACTGACAGCCGGGCCCTGAAACCCTGCTGGCCTGGGCAACTTGGCGGTGGTGGCTTCGTTCACGTTTGGCGGCAGCACTCGTGCATGAATTCCGGAGCCAGTTGTTGATCACCCATCGGAAGATGTTCGCGAGTTTTGACGGCACTGCCGTGCTGTCGCCGCGTCGAGTAATCAATTCGCTGTGCCTGGGCAAGCAGGCGCCGTAGGGTTCCTGCATGACGGATGAGAGTACGCGGGCCGTGCAAGCGGCCATCGATGGGGAGATGCGGCTTCTCGATCCCGAGGTGCGTGCTTCGCAGGCCCGTGTCCTGGAGCTTCTAGATCCGGAGTTCACAGAGTTCGGGGCTTCTGGGCGCCGGTGGGATGCCGAGTCGATCCTCACGGTGACGAGCAGTGGCTCGGTGTCCCCGGAGTCTCCGGTCAAGGTCAGCGAAATGTCCGGAGTCGTCCTCGCACCTGGCGTCGTTCACCTGACGTACTTCGCCGACAACCAGGGCCGTCGGGCATGGCGGAGCTCTCTGTGGCGTCTGACGGAGACGGGCTGGCGAATGTACTTCCACCAGGGCACTTTGACCGGTTGAGCGGGTGAAACCGCCGCCCGCAAGGGCGGCGGTCGCCCAGCGGCCCTCCTATACAAAGCAGTGAGCGACGCTTCCGCGCGAGCGCGATGAGGCAGCAGCTACGCGGTCGTGTAGAGAAGCTGACCCGGGCGTACTTTTTGTCCCAATATGCCGAACCTGAGTCCCTTTCAGTCCCTGTTGCTAGCAGACCACTGCCCTGACGTGCGGTTTTATCAGGGACCGAAGGTGACTCAGGCCCGAAGGCACCGGCGACCGGTTGGTCCCTGGCCGACTGCTGACGGTGGTCAACACTTGTGCAGGGGCGTCGCGCGCGCTCGCTTCATAAGCCAGAGCCGAGCGACACGTCGGGGCAGATCAGGGACTGAGAGGGACTGGGTTTCGGGATTGCGAAATGGATGGCTGAAACGTTCCCGCATCTCAGATGACGCTGCCCGATGGCCCTGCCACAGGGGACATGCCATCAGGGGTGATCACTGGCGTAGTCGTAAGCGGTGTCATTAACCAGTTGCTGCGGCCCTGGGTCCGTGTCGCCGGCTGCTGCGACACCTGAGGTTTGAAGAAGCATCCGACCAGGGGCGGAGGAAGAGCACGCCCTCTGGACAACGCGCTTGCGAACCTTCAAGGTGATTGGGCGCTTGTCCGGGGGGAGCTGGGCTGGCCTGTTGGGGGGACGATGAGCCGTAAGGACGAGTTACGCGAAACGGTGTGGCCGAGCGACGCGCACACCCAGGTCAAGCACCTGGTGTACCGGCACTACCTGCAGTGCTGGATGCCCAAGATCCTTCAGAAATTCCGGGAAGCCACGATCGTCGACGCTTTCGCGGGCCCCGGGGTGTACAAGGACGGCGCTCCGGGCTCCTCAGTGGTGATCGCCCGGACATTTCTCGAGCACACGTACCGTTCGCGTTTCGGAGTTCTCAATCTGGTCTGCCTGGAGGAGCGCGCCGACCGGGTGGAGGAACTGCGGCGTCAGCTCGATAAGTTGCCCCGGGACCCGAGGTTGAGGATTCGCATCCAGTCGCCCGGTGCCTTCGCCGACGAGCAGCCCCGCCTGACCGCGATCGCCCACGGCCCCGACCAGCAACGGCCGGTCCTGTGGATTGTGGACCCTTTCGACCTCAAGTCCATCCCCTACGAGCTGGTGCGGGCCTGCGCGATGCGCCCGCGGGACGAAGTGCTGGTCACCCTGTTCACCGAGGAACTCCACAGGTTCTGTGAGAAGGCCGGCTACGACCAGACGATGAACCGGTACTTCGGTGGCCGTGAGTGGGCCGACGCCGTCCCCGTCCGCGGAGCGTCCAGCCGGACTCGCGCTTTCGCCGACGCCTACGGCCGCGCTCTGAGTCGATCGCGATTGCTGAGCGGTCACTTCGCCGTACGTGTGCACAACCGCGCCGCCCGCTACCACCTCGTGCTGGGAACCCACCACGAAGCGGGCCTGAAGTGCTGGAACCCGGTTAAGTGGAAGCTGGACGCGTACACCGGAGAAGGCGCCTCCGCAGCGAGTGTTGTCCAGCCTGACCTGTTCGGGGAGGCGTACGTCGGCCCGCTGGAGAAGTACCTGCGCGGGCTGGCCGGTCGCGAGCTGAGCTGGACGGAGCTCGCCGCGACGGCAATGAAGATGGGAAATCTTGAGAAGCACCTTCGGCACGCGCTCACGCAGTTGGCCGAGGAAGGCGTGGCTATCCGAACCCATCCGGTTGCGGCCGGCACCATGTGGCCGACGGGCAGCCGGGTCCGGTTCTATGATCCGCTGGATGACGGGACGGAGCCGTAGGGGCTCACAGGGCTCCGGCGGCCGCAGCCCGCATGGGCATGGCATCCCAGGTGCGGCCCAGCAGTTCGCGCCCTCCGGCCTTCGGGGTGTGGCCGCCCCACTGCTTGAAGAAGAAGGGCACGCCGGCCTCGTCGCACGCTGCCTTGACCCCCAAGACCCAGTCGATGTCCATCCTGCGGTGTCCGGGGCCGGACTCCCCTCCCACGATCACCCAGTCGATGCCCTCGAGGTTGAGTCCGTCCAGTGGCCCGAGGAGGGGCTCGCAGCTGAGGAACCTGACAGCAGCTGGGACGGCCCGCAGGTCAGACACTCGGCCCAGGGCCTCCTCGTTCTCTACTGAGACACCCATCCAGACATTGGCAGGCCAGTCCAGGCTTCCCGCTAGGCGTCGTAGACGCCTAGCCCGCTTGGTGAGCACCTGGTACGTGTGCTGGGGAGTGTCCGCCATCACCTCGAAAACCTGGCGCACGAAGTCCTGCGGCACACGGGCGTGAAACAGGTCGGACATCGAGTTGACGAACACCGTGCGGGGACCGCGCCACCCGTAGGGGATCTTCAAGGCGTCCGGGTGGATGGTGAGGGCAAAGCCGGGGCCAGAGGTGCGAGGATCGCCGTCGGCCTGGTATTTGGACGCGCCCATCGCTTTGAGCCGCTTGGCGAGGGTGAGGGCGTAACAGTGGTCGCAGCCCGGAGAGACGCGGTCGCAGCCCGTGGTTGGATTCCAAGTCGCCTCGGTCCACTCGATGCTCGTCCGATCAGCCATGCCACCCCTACCTCTCCAATGCGGCCAACCTACCGACCGCTCCCTGTCGCCGTGGGTGTATTCCGCCGAGCCCCTCGGAAGAGGACGGTACGACAAATAGATCACATGTTCTATATAGCAGCGCGGAAGGCGGCGCGCGGTCCGGCCGCATGTACCAAAGGGGTGGCTGCCAGCCGCTGCAGCGGCTGGCAGCCGAGCAGCCGCGCCCCCGTGAGTGGCGCGCGAGGCGAAACCTTTGTGGCCCGCCTCCTGCCGGTGTGAGAGGCCACGGCTCGTAGCGACTCCCCTCTGCGATAGCGCGCGATCCTCTCGTCGATCGTGCTGGTAGTGAGGAGTGAGCGACGCCCCACAGGGGGGTAACTCCGTGTTTATCCACGCCGGAATACGACAAGGACCTCAGCTAGCGTCCGTTCCATGTAGACGGCCCGGGGGAGGCACAGGTGCGGTTCGAGAGCGAGGATGCCGACATGGCAGCAGCAATCGATCAGTTCGACCGTGTGGCTGCCAACATCGAGAAGCTGGAGTCTGTGTGGCGCCGGATCGAGGAGCTGACGCCTGAGGATCGGGAGTTTGGGCTGGACACCCCGGAGCGGGAGAACCTGGTACGCACGTTCACCCGCCTGACTGAGCACCTGCCAGCGATCGATGGGGTCCGCGTACAGGAGGTGCCCCTTTCGGCGGATGTAGTCGCCCAAACCCGACTTGATTATTGGGAGATCGGCGAGTCTCCCCGGGACTTCGAACGTGCCGTGGAGGAGCCTGGGCGGCAATTGGCTGAGTACAGGTACCGCTTCGACCAGGCCCGTAGCGCGCTGGTCCGAGGACACGTCACTGAAGTCACAGCGGTGATCGATGAGGTCGTGCGGGACATCGACGCGGAAGACGGTCTCGGCGAGTGGCGGGGGGAAGATCGCTGGGAGGAGTTGGCGGCGCTGGTGTCTCGGCTGGACCGGCTGGTGGGCGGCCAGGTGCCGGGCGACGCCCGCTGGGCCGCGCTGCGCCGGCATTTGTCCTTCCGGGATTCCACAGATTTGAGCGACATCGCGACGATGGACTGGCCGTCGGTACGCGCCGAGGTGCAGTCCGCACTGTATGGCGAGCACGATCCACTGCCGGTCGCAGTAGAGGATCTCGCCGACCTGGTCAGCGCGCGTCCCTCCGGATCCGTCAGCACGCGGCTGGAGTGGTCGCGACTGGACGCTGAGGGGTTCGAGCATCTGGTGTTCGAACTCGTCCGGCGCACACCCGGCTACGAGAACGTCAACTGGCTGATGCGGACGAACGCTGCCGACCGAGGCCGGGACATCCAGGCATACCGGGTCGTGCGCGACCCGCTGGCCGGAGTGCGCCGCTACCGGGTCATCATCCAATGCAAGCACTGGCAGCAACGCTCCATCGGCGCAGGAGACCTGTCGGCGTGCATGCAGGCCATCCGCCTCTGGGAGCCCCCGAAGATTGACGAACTGATCGTGGCTACCAGCGGACGTTTCTCCCAGGATGCGGTGGCCATCGCCGAGAAGCAGGCCAGCGAACGTCTCCTGCCTGCCGTGGAACTGTGGCCTGACAGCCATCTGGAGACGCTGCTGTCGCGCCGGCCTTCTCTCGCCGCTCAATTCCGCCTGCGCTGACATGGACTTAACTGCTTAATCTGCACCTCTGTGCACCCGTGCGCGATGGCTCGCTCCCCCGCGGGCCCGCAACGGGATCCCATGTGCGTGGGCCCAGCGGTTCATGTTCATGACACTCATCCCCTTCTCCCGCGCTAGCTCGGGTAGGGTCCTTCGGTTCTCGACGTACTCCCGAAAGAGCCAGTCTCGGTCGACAACCCCTCGCGGTTTGTAGTCAGCCCGCTTACGCATGGGGATGCCGTACTCGGCTGCCAGGCGGGTGAGCGTGGTCTTCGTGAATCCGGTCGCTGTCGCCACCTGGTCCAGAGGCTGGCCTTGCGTCACGTAGAGCTCCTCGAACCGGACCGGGGAAACAGATCGTCGTGCTGCTTCCATCACGGATCCGGTGCCGGGAGCGCTCCTGTTCTGGCGAGGCAGGGCGGGTGCGGGATGTTCTCGAAGCAGGTTGCAGGCAGTGTCCAGATCTAAGCGGAGCCTGCGTGCGGCCGCCGGGACAGCGCGGTCCTCCTCCCGGATGAGGCGGTGCAGCTCAGCAAGGTCGTTTTGTCCTGAATCCACTCCTGGCAGGGCCAGGCCACGAGTAAGTTCTGCGGGCGGATGCCAACTTGTCGGCTCGTTGCGGATCCCTTGCCGGGCGAGGAAGG
The DNA here is from genome assembly GCF_044750345.1 of Streptomyces sp. NPDC088817. Taxonomy (NCBI): domain Bacteria; kingdom Bacillati; phylum Actinomycetota; class Actinomycetes; order Kitasatosporales; family Streptomycetaceae; genus Streptomyces; species Streptomyces sp. NPDC088817. Next base: position 15,953 of record NZ_JBIVJN010000016.1, on the reverse strand, counting down.
ACTGTGCTGCACAGTCGAGAGCGTGGGCCAGCTCCGGAGTTTGGAGCTTCCAGAAGCCAACGACGGCGTTGGTGAAGTTGGAGCTGTTCTCGCACGCTGCTGGCGGCGCCAAGTGCCAGGACAGGCCGCTCACCTGCCGGAACAGCACGTTTCTGACAATCTTGACTCGCCAGCCCTGTCCTGGGTGCACGTCGACCGATCGGGCGATTTCCACCCACTCGTCCTCGGGCAGGAGGTCTCGGTAGTCAAGGCGCCGACGGCGGGTGTAGTCGATGGGGACATCAGCTGCGTCGAGGAACGCGGCGAGGTGGTCCAGTGCGCAGTGGATCGCCGGCCACTCCGGTGTGTCCCGCAGGATCTGGAGCACTCGTGAAAGAGTCGGCCCGTCCGTGGCTGATCCCACGAGCCGTGCCGTCTGCGTCCAGTTCTTACTGCTGCCTGGAAGGAGCAGGATTCCTGCGAGGGCGGGCTGCAACGTCTGCAGCGTGATCCCGTCGGATGGGCGGACTCGTAGCGCCCAGGAAGGCCACACCATGACCGGGATCTTCCGGTTTCGGGCTCGGCTGGGATCTCGGTGCGGGGCCGGAAGCCGTGGGAAAGCGCTGACAGTACGGAAGCGGACTTGCTGCGCGGCTGCCAGCGTGGGGCCGAGGGCAGCAAGTCCCACTGCCTCCAGGACAGGGCTGCTGTTCCGGCTCATCCGTCCGATCGTGGTGGCGCTGATCTGGGCGCGCTTGCCACGTAGCTCCTCCAGAAATGGGCGCAGGAGCCTCCCCGCGGCACCGGCGTCGGGCTGACACAAGATCTTTAGGGCTGTCGTAGCCGCGAACGCCGCGCTGGCTGCTTCCGCAGGAGCGGTAAATCCGGCACGAGTACGCCCTGCCGACAAGACCTTCATGCTGCGGTTGGTCTCCTCGTGGGCTGAGACCAGATCCAGGGGAAGCATGCCAGCGAACCGCTGCGCGGGAAGATCGAGGATGACGCCTGCCAGCGCTCGCGTGTCGGAAAGCATCCGTGCTGCGCGTTGCGGGGACAGGGCGTAAAGGCCGAAGGCGGCGGTGTCACTCTCGATGGCTGTGTTGAGGAGCTCTTGAACCTGCAGGGCTGGATGCGAGCCGGTCAGACTGAGCGTGCTGGCTCGCGTCAGGTCGTGGCCGCACCGCTGGCGTCTCTGGGGCTCTTCGACGGTGACGGTGTTACCGCACCTGCCCAACTCGGGGATGCCGCGTTGCGAGATGGCGTTGTGGCGCTGTCTCTGCGGTGTAGTGCACCCAGGGCAGATGTCAGCCAGGAGCCGCTCATGTTCGACGCAGGCAAAGGACCAACCGAGCCGCCAGCTCAGCCGCCACCGGCCGCCGGTATCCGCCAGGCAGTCCGGGCAATACCGTGACCGGCTTCCCCGGCCCCACAGCGCCCGCCGGTTGACCCGCCCGCTCTCAGGCTCCATCAGGAGGGCCCGTCCGTGGTAGTGGCTCAGGAGCATCCTGGCGATGGTGGCTGGTGGCGTACCGGTGATGTAGGCGACCCGCTTCACTTCGGCGTCCGTCATCGACATGATCCACCGGGTGTAAGCGGGTAGGCCCCGGCTGTCAGCATCCGACTCGACAGCAGGGCCGCTGAGGGCCTTCATGACATCCCCGAGCGGCGTGCTCAAGCGGACGGCCAAAGCTTCGCACCACGAGTCGAGAGCCTCTCCCTCGATAGGTGCCAACCGGAGCGGGAAGGTACGAAGCTCTCGTTCAGCGCTGGTCACGCGCGCCCTCGTCGCTGCCGCGGCTTGCTGGTGAGCTTGCCCCGCTCCATCGCCATTTGCAGCTCCTGGCGAGCGCGCTCTGATGCCTCGTCGATCCTCACCTTGTCGAGGAGTTCCTGGGTGAGCCGGAACTCTTCCGTACGCATAGCGCGCTGACAACCACGGCGGATGAGCGTCATCAGCGAACCGATGTGCCCGGTGGAACGTGCGAAGACGTAGTCGGACAGGTCGTCCGCCAGCATCCCCGGGTACTTGTCTGGCAGGACCAGGCGCTGTTCCAGGGCTAGGAGCATCTGGCGCCACTCGCGCCGGCCGCGGTCGGTGTCGATGGCGAAGGGCCGCATGTCCAGGAGAGTGGTGCGGCGTCCGGTCTGGGCCAGTGCTTCTTCGCCGGGCGAGCGGCCCTCGCTGAACAGTCCCTTCTCAGCGAGCCGGACGCCGATCATGATGAGCGTCACCGGGAATTCGTTGGAGATCCACTTCAGGTGGTTGCTGACCTCAATGCCGCTGGAGCTGCCCCACTTGAGAAAGTGCAGATCATCGATGATGAGGATGCGGACGTCGCACTCCAAGACGCAGTCCAGGGCGCGTTGTCCCAGTTCTGTTGTGGTGCCCCGGACGCGGCCGGGGTGACCAAAGAACCCCAGCATGCTGCGGTTGAGGTCCTTGATGCCGGTGTTGCCGGTGAGGCCTACTCGGCATACGGGCAGCCGCTCGTGGCCCTCGGCCGTCAACGCCCCAAGCTCGGCAATCTCCCGGCGGTGCAGGGCTCGGGCGAAGGCGATGACGGATGTGCTCTTACCGAGACCGGGGAAAGCGTCGACAGCGACCGCGCTTCGGGCCTGGTCACCGTCCTGCTCATTGCTGTCGACGATGTCCCACAGCGTCTCGTGCAGTTCTGCGAGCTGCGGAGTCTTGACTGGGCCGATGTTGGCGTGCCACTGACGGAGGTGCTTCAGGTAGTCGACGGCCGCGTCATCGCTGAGGCTCTTGAACTGGGTCCGCGTGAGCGGCTCAGGCTGTACCCGGTCGGGGGCCTGCACGTAAGCGCTCCAGCCCTCCTTGCGCGACAGTGCGTGGACGCTTTCACTGCTCACACATCCTCCAGGGCGTCCGAGTAGAAGTCGTCGTCCGGGCCCCCGGCGCCGAGTCCCACTGTGTCGATCTCGTCGGCCTCATCGTCATCGCCGACTTCCATCGGCTCCGGTCGCTCGCGCTCTGCCACGGCTGGCTCTTGCCCCAGGGCCTTACGAACGGACGGCAACGAGACGACCGCCGTCGCCTCGGTCTCCGGCAATTCAATAGCCGCCTGATCACGGGCAAGCCTCAGCGCCATGCGCCGCTCGGCCCGTGTCGTACCCAGCCCAAGCTTCCAGCGTTCTAACAGGTCAGCAACAGCGAGGCGGTCGTCCGGATAGCGGTACTTCGACGCAGCCAGTTTCCGCGCGAACGCCAGCGCATCCTCGCTCAGCGGCATGTCCATCGATGGGGCATGCTCCCAAAGCAGTGCGTGCCAGCGCCGGCTGTTGGGATCCCGGAAGTAGATTCGGGTGACGTCATCGGGATCAAACTGGAACGGCCAGCCGTTCTTGACCGGTCCGCCGTAGGGGCTCTTGACGTTGCGGTAGGCGTTGAGCGCGGGTCCGTTGTAGCGGCGGCGGTCGATCTCGACGCCGTAGTGCTGAATCGTCCGCCACTTGGTCTGCAGGAACTCGAAAGCGAGGTCCGGATCCCGAGGCACCTCGATGTAGCCGGCCCTCGCCATGCCGTGCTCGAACATCTTCGCCGGGGACATCCTCATCCCGGGCAGGCCCGGGTCGAGGAGACCGGAGTGGGGTCGGGAGTGATAGACCACCGCGATCCACTCACGGATGATCGCCTCCAGCTCGTCCAGGAAGAAGAACGCGTCGTCCTCCGGCCTCTCGCCCCGGGAGTGGATATCGGGCCCCTTGTAACCAGGCAGGGCCTGTAGGAGGTCCTCGCGAACAGTCCGGAAGAACCGCTCGACCGGGCCCTTGTCTCGGCCCGTCCGCAGCCGAGCGGGCTGGATCGAAATCCCCATCCGACGGCAGACGCTGGTCAGATGGTCCGAGATGTAGACCTTGCCGTGATCGACCACCAGCGTCTCTGGAACCAGAGCCGGCGAGGCGAGCCCAGGGCCGTCGGCCGCGTCGATGTCCACCAGCACCGTCCTGGGGATGCCGTGCTCGGGCCAGACCGCGTGCCTGGGCCAGTCCCGCCCGGCCGGGCGGGGGCGGAAGGACTGATAGAGCACTGCGCTGACGTCTACCGCCTTCGTCGAGACCGGCGTGAGGCAGATCCCGGTGATGCAGCGGGTGTACCAGTCCATCCCGACTGAGAGCTCGGCCTGGACCCACCGCAACGTCAGCGGGTCGAACGCGAACACGTCCAACCGAGTGGAGTCCATCAGCAGGTACTCACCTGGCCGAGTCGGCCTCAACTTGCCGTAAGCGCCTTCCGGCCTGTCGGCGATGTCCCGGTTCCGCTTCGTGCTGAGCCGGAACAGCGGATGCCTGCGTTCCAGCTCCGACATCAGCCGAAACGCAACCGCCCGGCTCGGCTGCGGCACCACGTCTGGACCAAACCGAGCGATCACCCGTGCTCGCGTCCGCTCAATGATCATCGTCCGCGACGGTTTCGACTCGCCGGTGTGCTCGACCATCACCTCCAGGGCGGTCTCCACCCATCGATCATCCGCTTTGGTCCGGCTGGCCGAACCGTGTGCACGGCTAGGAGCAAGCCCCGCTTCGCCCTGCCGTTGGAAGTCTGCGACCCAGCGCTCGACTGTCCGGTAGCCCACACCGAGCTCCTGAGCCTTCGCCTGGTAGCGCTGTGCGAGAGCCCTGTCTGGCAAGTACTCGGGGCGAGGTTCCCCTTCAGCGGCAAGCTCGCTACATCCCGACTGATAGCCGGTCAACACCTCCCTGACATGGCGCGCACGATCGCGAACCTGCTGCTGCTCAGCTGTGCTCAGCTGACCGAGCACCACCCCGAGAAGCTCCGTGTCCTCATCGGCTGCCGTCCCCGACTCCAGCTCGTCGGAGACGATCTGCGCGCGTTCCGAGGCGAGCAGCTCTTTCAACGACAGCCGCCGAAGCCTCTCTCGGGTGTCCTTCAAGACGACTTCATTGCCCGCGGGCGTGCTCACGAACTCGATGACTTCCACGGTCTCGCCGTCGTAGCGGAACCGTGCACCGACTCCGACCCGAACTCCAGCTCCGCTCATACAGACCTCCACAGAACCCCGTTAGCTGTCAGTGGCCTTGTCAGATCCGTGCGCAACTGCCCTGTCCACAGGAAGTGAAGGACGCTGGCGCGGACCAGAGGCTGCGGGTGATTCGGAAGGCACCGAACCGCCTCACCGACCGTCGCGCCGTCCAGGTCCTGAGCCCGGAGTTCGTCCAGCACATCGGTGTTGATCAACCAAGACCTGCGGTAGCCAGCCAGAAACCGCAGGTTCTCTAGCTCGGTGGCTGGTGGCTCGCCCCATGCTTCGTACCGCCACCCACGGGATTCAAGGACCTCACGCGTCCAGGCGAAGGTGGATGCAACCGTGGGATCAGACATCCGCCGTAGCGGCTTGACGTCCACGACAACCAACCCGCCGGCACTCAACAGCAGATAGTCCGGGATGTGCTTGCGGACCTTCCCGCCAATGTTCGCCTTGATGAGGAAGGGCTGGGCGACGATGCGGTGCACCGCCCCGTCGAAATCGGCGTACAACAGCCGTGCCAACTCCAAGCGCGACTCGTAGATCACATGATCGCGATTGGTTGACGCCCAGTAGGTCCCCGAATAGTGCTGCTGGCCCTTGTACCAGCGGAACGTACGCCACGGGCGAGCCGCCCCGAGCGAGTTTCCCGAGACGGCGGCCCAACGTACGTCTTCCTGGACCCCGCCGTCGCTCCTAAAGCTGACCGTCACGGCCGAGAGATCGAGTTGCAGCTGATCCACCATGTGCCCACCCCAACGTCAGAGATCTGACGACCTGATGGCAACACGGTCGGTGCAGGGCACCCTCACATCACGGAAGATCGACGATCTCGCCCTCGAACGAGTGAACTTCGTCGCGATCCCCTTCTGAATCTCAGCTCGATGGCGTACCCGCCACCACCCCGCCAAGATCCACGAGATTCCGCCACGAAACGCGAGACCCTACAGCCGCCGGATCAGGTCTGTGCCATGTCCACGAAGCGGGAGTAGTGGCCCTGGAAGGCGACCGTGATGGTCGCGGTCGGGCCGTTACGGTGCTTGGCGACGATCAGGTCGGCCTCGCCGGCACGCGGTGACTCCTTCTCGTAGGCGTCCTCGCGGTGCAGCAGGATGACCATGTCGGCGTCCTGCTCGATGGATCCGGACTCACGCAGGTCGGAGACCATCGGCTTCTTGTCGGTGCGCTGCTCGGGGCCACGGTTGAGCTGGGAGAGCGCGATGACCGGGATCTCCAGCTCCTTGGCCAGCAGCTTGAGGTTACGGGACATGTCCGAGACCTCCTGCTGCCGGCTCTCGGCACGCTTGGAGCCGCCGGACTGCATCAGCTGGAGGTAGTCGATCACGACCAGCTTGAGGTCGTTGCGCTGCTTCAGGCGCCGGCACTTGGCGCGGATCTCCATCATCGACAGGTTCGGGGAGTCGTCGATGTAGAGCGGAGCGGCCGAGACGTCGGGCATCCGGCGGGCCAGCCGCGTCCAGTCCTCGTCGGTCATCGTGCCCGAACGCATGTGGTGCAGGGCGACCCGCGCCTCGGCGGACAGCAGACGCATCGCGATCTCGTTGCGCCCCATCTCCAGCGAGAAGATGACGCTGGGCAGGTTGTTCTTGATCGACGCCGCCCGCGCGAAGTCCAGCGCGAGCGTCGACTTGCCCATCGCGGGACGGGCGGCGATGACGATCATCTGCCCCGGGTGCAGACCGTTCGTCAGCGAGTCGAAGTCGGTGAACCCGGTGGGCACACCGGTCATCTCCCCGCTGCGCGAGCCGATCGCCTCGATCTCGTCGAGCGCGCCCTCCATGATGTCGCCCAACGGCAGGTAGTCCTCGCTGGTGCGCTGCTCGGTGACCGCGTAGACCTCGGCCTGGGCCCGGTTGACGATCTCGTCGACGTCGTCGTCGGCCGCGTATCCCATCTGGGTGATACGCGTGCCCGCCTCGACCAGGCGGCGCAGGATCGCACGCTCGTGGACGATCTCGGCGTAGTACGCGGCGTTGGCCGCCGTCGGCACGGTCTGCACGAGCGTGTGCAGATACGAGGCACCGCCGACCTTGTTGATCTCGCCGCGTCTGGTGAGCTCGGCGGCGATGGTGATCGGGTCGGCCGGCTCGCCCTTGGCATAGACGTCGAGGATCGCCTGGTAGATCGTCTCGTGGGCCGGCTTGTAGAAGTCGTGGCCCTTGAGGATCTCCACCACGTCGGCGATGGCGTCCTTGGACAGGAGCATGCCACCGAGCACCGACTGTTCGGCGTCGAGGTCCTGTGGGGGAACGCGTTCGAAGGCGGAACCCCCGTCGTCCCACCCGCCGTTCTCCCGGCCGCGGTCGTGCTGGTCGTCCCGGCCGCGGTCCGTGTCGGGGCGGCGGCGGGAGGCGGGCAGACGATCACTTGGGCCGCTGTCGGCCCACGGGTCGTCCAGGGGCTCGGAAATGCTCACCGAGCAGCCTCCTCCCGTCCGCCGAGCGGACCTCGCCGTGCCCCTCTTTCATACGGGACGGCACTGACAAAATGAGAGGCCCAACTCCGCTTCAGGCGCGTCAGGTTTATGACGCTTTGGAAGCCGGCGGACGGAGCGGGCGCCGGACCACGGTAGGGCCCAGAACAGCGTCAGCCAATCTGGTTATCCACAGGCCATGTGGACGACGGCCCGGATGCTGTGGAGAACTCGGCGAAACCTGTGCACGAGCCGGTGGACAGCCCTGTGAAAAAGCCCTCGGCGCCACCCACAGACCCCTCTTGACCTGCCGCTTTCCCGTCCACCGGCTGTGCAGAAGAAAAACTTTCCCAGTCGGACCAAGATCGCCTCGAACGGTACGCACAAGCGAACGCCACCAAAGCCCTAGTAAGGACTGCAAGAGCTTTGCATCTCTTACCTGTGGACGATTACATTGGTGCTCATGACACAGGCCCCCGCACGCCGCCCGGCCACCCGGCGTCGGCACGACCGAGAGATCGTCGCGCTCGCCGTCCCGGCCTTCGGCGCGCTCGTCGCCGAACCCCTCTTCGTGATGGCCGACAGCGCGATCGTCGGCCATCTCGGCACGGCGCAACTCGCCGGGCTCGGCATCGCCTCGGCCCTTCTGACCACCGCCGTCAGCGTCTTCGTCTTCCTCGCCTACGCCACCACGGCAGCGGTCGCCCGCCGTGTCGGCGCGGGCGACCTCCCGGCAGCCATCCGCCAGGGCATGGACGGCATCTGGCTGGCACTGCTGCTCGGGGCCGCCGTCATCGCGGTCGTGCTGCCCACCGCGCCCGCCCTGGTGGACCTCTTCGGCGCCTCGTCCACGGCGGCACCGTACGCGACGACCTATCTGCGCATCTCCTCGCTCGGCATTCCGTCCATGCTCGTCGTGCTGGCCGCGACCGGAGTCCTTCGTGGACTTCAGGACACCCGGACACCGCTGTATGTGGCCGTCGCCGGGTTCGTCGCCAACGGTGTCCTCAATGTTGGGCTCGTCTACGGCGCCGGGCTCGGCATCGCGGGCTCCGCCTGGGGCACCGTCATCGCCCAGTGCGGCATGGCGGCGGTCTATCTCTGTGTCGTCGTCCGTGGAGCGCGTCGGCACCACGCCTCCCTGCGGCCCGACCGGGCCGGAATCAGGGCATCGGCCCAGGCCGGTGCCCCACTGCTCGTCCGTACGCTCTCCCTGCGGGCGATCCTGATGATCGCCACGGCCGTGGCGGCCCGCCTCGGTGACGCGGACATCGCCGCCCACCAGATCATCCTGTCCCTGTGGAGCCTGCTCGCGTTCGCCCTCGACGCCATCGCGATCGCCGGGCAGGCCATCATCGGCCGTTACCTGGGCGCCGACGATCCCCAGGGTGCTCGCGAGGCCTGCCGACGCATGGTGCAGTGGGGGACAGCCGTCGGATTCGCCCTCGGACTTCTGGTCTTCCTGAGCCGGCCGCTCTTCCTGCCGCTGTTCACCAGTGACGCCCTCGTCAAGGACACGGCACTGGGAGCACTGCTTCTGGTGGCGCTCTCCCAGCCGATCTGCGGCGTGGTCTTCGTCCTGGACGGGGTGCTGATGGGTGCGGGAGACGGACCGTATCTCGCCAGGGCCATGCTGGTGACCTTGGCGGTCTTCACACCCGTGGCGCTGCTCGTACCCGTTCTCGGCGGCGGACTCACCGCGCTCTGGGCGGCCATGACCTTGATGATGGCGGTGCGGCTGCTGACGCTGTGGCTGCGTTCCCGCTCGGGCCGCTGGATCGTCACGGGAGTGGCACGCTGACTGTTTCACGTGAAACACCACGGGCTGCCAGGTTTCACATGAAACACCGCTGCCCGGGCCGTTGACTCAGCCACGCGGAAGGGGCCGCATCCTCGACGGATGCGGCCCCTTCCTCACTGCTCAAGCAGAGCGGAGCGCCTTACGCGGCGACAACCTCGATGTTGACCTTGGCGGCAACCTCGGGGTGCAGACGCACGGACGTCTCGTGACCGCCCAGGGACTTGATCGGCGCGCCCAGCTCGATGCGACGCTTGTCGACCTCGGGACCGCCGGCAGCCTTGATCGCCGAGGCGACGTCGGCCGGGGTGACGGAACCGAACAGGCGGCCGGAGTCGCCGGAGCGAACGGCCAGACGGACCTTCACGCCCTCGAGCTGGGCCTTGATCTGGTTGGCCTGCTCGATGGTCTGGATCTCGTGGATCTTGCGAGCACGACGGATCTGCTCGACGTCCTTCTCGCCGCCCTTGGTCCAGCGGATGGCGAACTTCCGCGGGATCAGGTAGTTGCGAGCGTAGCCGTCCTTGACGTCCACGACGTCGCCCGCGGCACCGAGGCCGGAGACCTCGTGGGTAAGGATGATCTTCATGTGTGGCTCACCCTTCCCTTAGCGCGCAGTGGAGGTGTAGGGCAGCAGCGCCATCTCACGGCTGTTCTTGACGGCCGTGGCGACGTCACGCTGGTGCTGCGTGCAGTTGCCGGTCACGCGACGGGCACGGATCTTGCCGCGGTCGGAAATGAACTTCCGCAGCATGTTCGTGTCCTTGTAGTCCACGTACGTGACCTTGTCCTTGCAGAAAGCGCAGACCTTCTTCTTAGGCTTGCGCACAGGCGGCTTCGCCATGGTGTTTCTCCTGTGTGATCAAGAAGTTGGGGTACGGCCCGCCTAGAAGGGGGGCTCGTCCGAGTAGCCGCCACCGCCGCCGGAGCCACCGCCCCAGCCACCGCCACCGCCGCCCTGGTTGCCACCGGCGGGAGCACCGGTCGCCCACGGGTCGTCGGAGGGAGCGCCGCCGCCCTGCTGGCCGCCACCGGGGCCACCGCCCCAGCCGCCGCCACCCTGGCCGCCGCCCTGGCCGCCACCGCCGCCGTAACCACCCTGGCCACCGCGGCCCGAGGTCTTGGTGACCTTGGCCGTGGCGTTGCGCAGGCTGGCACCGACCTCTTCGACGTCCAGTTCGTAGACCGTGCGCTTGACGCCCTCACGGTCCTCGTAGGACCGCTGCTTCAGCCGGCCCTGCACGATGACGCGCATGCCTCGCTGGAGCGACTCGGCGACGTTCTCCGCCGCCTGACGCCAGACCGAGCAGGTCAGGAAGAGGCTCTCGCCGTCCTTCCACTCGTTCGTCTGACGGTCGAAGGTGCGGGGAGTGGACGCGACGCGGAACTTCGCGACCGCCGCACCGGACGGGGTGAAGCGCAGCTCGGGGTCGTCGACAAGATTGCCGACGACCGTGATGACGGTCTCGCCTGCCATGGGGGAACCTCTCGGCGGGTTTGCTCTGGCTGCTTGCTACTCGAATCCCGAGATCAGCTGAGCGAAGGGCTCAGTGGGTCTCGGGGCGGAGGACCTTGGTCCGGAGGACCGACTCGTTCAGGTTCATCTGGCGGTCGAGCTCCTTGACGACCGCAGGCTCGGCCTGCAGGTCGATGACCGAGTAGATGCCCTCGGGCTTCTTCTTGATCTCGTACGAGAGACGACGACGGCCCCAGGTGTCGACCTTCTCGACCTTTCCGCCACCGTCACGGACGACGGAAAGGAAGTTCTCGATCAGCGGGGAGACAGAACGCTCCTCGAGATCGGGGTCGAGGATGACCATCACCTCGTAGTGACGCATGTGGAACCCACCTCCTCTGGACTCAACGGCCACGGTCGTTCCGTGGCAGGAGGGTTGTTATGCGTACGCAACAGTGCTTGCAGTACATCAGCCGCCACTGACAACGAGGGCCGGCTGACGGACTCTCCAGATTGGCCGTGGCTCAGCCTGGGCAGACACCGTGCAGAACGTACAGACTACCCGCACACCTGCTTCCGGTTGAAATCGGGGCGCCGGACCCGTCAACCTGGACACCTCGGGTGTGCACGGCGCTATGATGCGCCGCTTTTCGCTGGAGGTGCCCCATGGCACAGACGATGCGACCGAACACCGCCGCGGGCGGCGGCCTCTTCGCCACCGACGGCAAGTCCCACCCGGTCCAGGACACCCTGCTCGTGGTGACCCTGGTACTGGGCGTGCTGGCGTTCATCACCGGGCTCCTCTTCCACAGCCTGCACCTGCTGAGCTCCTGGGCCGGTCTGGTGGGGATCCTCACCGGCGCGTACGGCCAGTGGATCTCCGTGACGACGCGCGAGCGCTTCGGGCTTGTGCTCGGTCTCGGCGCCTCCGCGGTGGGCTTCTATCTCGGCCTGGCGCACGGCGGCCTGTTCGGCGGCCTGTTCAGCTGAGACCGGGCACGCCCGGCCGCTCCTCGGGGACGGCGTCCGCCCAAGACCGCGGACGCCGCCCGTACGACCGCACGACCGGCACCGCGGCGATGAACGGGCCGGACCGAAGGTTGTGTGCGGCCAGTCTGGGCGCTCCCGGGGCGCAGTAGGCTTCGGCGCGAGAGCCGGAGCCCCTGTACCCATGGGGACACGCCAGCCCGAGGAGCGCCCCGAATGAGCCTGACCCTGAGGACCATCAGTCGAGAGCAGCATCTGGCATACATCCAGAACCTGCCCGCGGCGAGTCACATGCAGGTCCCGGCATGGGCAGAGGTCAAGGCGGAGTGGCGCTCGGAGAACCTGGGCTGGTTCGACGAGCGCACCGGCGAGCTGGTCGGCGCGGGTCTCGTCCTGTACCGCCAGCTGCCCAAGATCAAGCGGTATCTCGCGTACCTGCCCGAGGGTCCGGTCATCAACTGGTTCGCGCCGAATCTCGACGACTGGATCCAGCCGATGCTGGCGCACCTGAAGCAGCAGGGTGCCTTCTCGGTGAAGATGGGCCCGCCGGTGATCATCCGCCGCTGGAACGCCGAGACCATCAAGAAGGGCATCCAGGACTCGGACGTCAAGCGCCTGCGCGACCTGGAGGCCGACTTCATCGAGCCCCGCGCCTTCGAGGTCGCCGACAAGCTGCGCCGTATGGGCTGGCAGCAGGGCGAGGACGGCGGCGCCGGCTTCGGCGACGTGCAGCCCCGCTACATCTTCCAGGTGCCGCTGGCCAACCGGTCCCTGGAAGAGGTGCACAAGAACTTCAACCAGCTGTGGCGCCGCAACATCAAGAAGGCCGAGAAGGCCGGCGTCGAGGTCGTCCAGGGCAGCTACCAGGACCTCGAGGAATGGCAGCGGCTGTACGAGATCACGGCCGTGCGCGACCACTTCCGGCCCCGCCCGCTGTCGTACTTCCAGCGCATGTGGACGGCCCTCAACACCGAGGACCCCAACCGCATGCGGCTGTACTTCGCCCGGCACAACGGCGTGAACCTGGCGGCGGCGACGATGCTGATCGTCGGCGGGCACGTCTGGTACTCCTACGGCGCCTCCGACAACATCGGCCGCGAGGTCCGGCCCTCGAACGCGATGCAGTGGCGGATGCTGCGCGACGCCTACGCGCTCGGCGCCACGGTCTACGACCTGCGCGGCATCTCCGACTCGCTGGACGAGACCGACCACCTCTTCGGTCTGATCCAGTTCAAGGTCGGCACCGGCGGCCAGGCCGCCGAGTACCTCGGGGAGTGGGACTTCCCGCTGAACAAGCTGCTCCACAAGGCGCTCGACATCTACATGTCGCGCCGCTGACCTGACACTCCGCGTTTCGACCCCCGTCGACACCTTCCATACTTCTGCTACACCGCATCCACGAGAGAGGTTCCAGGTCCGGCCATGGCGCTCACGCTCTACGTCGACACCGCGCGCTGGCGGGCGCACCACAAGCACGTGCAGGAGCAGTTCCCGGGGCTGGTCCCGGTCTGCAAGGGCAACGGCTACGGATTCGGGCACGAGCGGCTGGCGGAGGAGGCCACGCGGCTGGGCTCCGACATCCTCGCCGTCGGCACGACGTACGAAGCCGCCCGCATCAAGGACTTCTTCAGCGGTGACCTGCTGGTGCTGACGCCGTACCGCCGCGGTGAGGAGCCGGTGCCGCTGCCCGACCGCGTGGTCCGCTCGGTGTCGTCGATCGACGGGGTGTACGGCCTCGTCGGGGCCCGCGTGGTCATCGAGGTGATGTCCTCGATGAAGCGGCACGGCATCAGCGAGCAGGATCTGCCGCAGCTGCACGCCGCCATCGAGAACGTCCGGCTGGAGGGCTTCGCCATCCACCTGCCGCTGGACCGCACGGACGGCTCGGACGCGGTGGAGGAGGTCATCGGCTGGATGGACCGGCTGCGCGCGGCCCGCCTGCCGCTGCACACGATGTTCGTCAGCCACCTCAAGGCGGATGAACTCGCCCGGCTGCAGCAGCAGTTCCCGCAGACGCGTTTCCGTGCCCGCATCGGCACCCGGCTCTGGCTGGGGGACCACGACGCCACCGAGTACCGCGGGGCGGTCCTGGACGTCACCAAGGTCAGCAAGGGCGACCGTTTCGGCTACCGCCAGCAGAAGGCGGCCTCGGACGGCTTCCTGGTGGTCGTGGCGGGCGGTACGTCGCACGGGGTGGGCCTTGAGGCCCCCAAGGCGCTGCACGGCGTCATGCCGCGCGCCAAGGGCGTCGCCCGCGCCGGTCTCGCCACGGTGAACCGCAACCTCTCCCCGTTCGTCTGGAGCGGCAAGCAGCGCTGGTTCGCGGAGCCGCCGCACATGCAGGTGTCGATCCTGTTCGTCCCCTCGGACGCGCAGGAGCCCAAGGTCGGTGACGAGCTGGTGGCCCATCTGCGCCACACCACCACGCAGTTCGACCGGCTCATGGACCACTGAGCGGCGGTCCCAAGACCCGTTCTCATGCGAAAGGCCGTGTCCGGTGATGCCGGACACGGCCTTTCGCATGGCCCCCGAGGGCGCTGTTCGCTCAGAGCGAACCGCTCCGGGGTGCGGCCGGACCCTGGCCGCCCCACTCCACGTGCGGGCCGCCCGAGTCCGTCTCCGGGTACGGTGGCCGGGCCCGGGTGCCCAGGACGAAGACGTCCTCGGCGCCGTCGAGGACACCGCCCGAGGGGTCGTCGTCGCCGGCCCGGCGCACCACGTCCCGCTCCGGCATGAGGATGTCGCGCACGACGACCACGCAGAGGTACAGCGTGCCCAGCAGGTGCACGGCGATCGCCCAGTGGTAGCCGTCGGTCGGCAGTCCCTTGTGGGCGTCTCCGCTGGTCGTGTAGGCGAGGTACATCCAGATGCCGAGGAAGTACGCCACCTCGCAGGCCTGCCAGATCAGGAAGTCGCGCCACTTGGGGCGGGCCAGTGCGGCCAGCGGGACCAGCCACAGGACGTACTGCGGCGAGTAGACCTTGTTGGTGAGGATGAAGGCCGCCACGATCAGGAAGGCGAGCTGGGCGAAGCGCGGACGGCGCGGGGCGTACAGCGTCAGCGCCGCGATGCCGAGGGCGCACAGCACCACCAGCAGGGTGGCCGTCGTGTTGACGAAGTCGGTGCTCGGCGGACTGGTCGAGTTCTGGGCCCAGATGAGCCAGAAGGAGCCGAAGTCGACGCCCCGGTCGTGGCTGAACCTGTAGAACTGCCACCAGCCCTCCGAGGCGAAGGCCATCACCGGCAGGTTCACCACCAGCCAGGCGACGACGGCGCCCGCCACGGCCCTGCCGAAGTCCCGCCACTTCCCCGCCCGCCAGCACAGCACGAACAGCGGGCCGAGCAGGAAGACGGGATAGAGCTTGGCGGCCGTGGCGAGGCCCAGCAGGACGCCGAAGGCGACCGAGCGCCCTCGGGACCACATCAGCATCGCGGCGGCCGTCAGGGCGACCGCCAGCAGGTCCCAGTTGATGGTGGCGGTCAGCACGAAGGCAGGCGCGAGGGCAACCAGGAGACCGTCCCACGGCCGCCGGGCGTGGGTACGGGTCACGCAGACGGCGATGACGGCCGCGCACACCATCAGCATCCCGGCGTTGACCATCCAGTACCACTGTTCCTGGTGCTGGATGCTGCCGCTGTGCGGGGTCAGCCAGGAGGCCACCTCCATGAAGACCCCGGTCAGTACGGGGTACTCCAGGTACGGCATGTCGCCGGAGAGCCTGTCGAAGTAGGGCACGAGGCCCTCGGCGAAACCGCGGCCCTGATAGAGGTGCGGAATGTCCGAGTAGCAGGCCTTCGTGTACTGGGAGCTCGCACCGAAGAACCAGGCGCCGTGGTAGCAGGGCACCTTCTGGACCAGGCCGAGGGCGAACATGCCGATCGCGACGAGCGCGACGACCCGTACGGGGGTCCACCAGGACCTTCCGAGCAGGGCACGCCGCCCGACGGGGCCGCCGATCAGCTCGCTGCCGGCCGCCGCGACCTCGTCCTCCCTGGTCGGCCGCACCGGGTCCGGCTCGTGCACGCTCGCTTGCGTCGATTCAGCACTGGGCATGCAGCACATCCTGCCGTACGGCCCGAGGGCGCGTGCCCGGTCGGCACCGCGGAGGGGGCGACGGCCCGTTCTCCTCGCCGAGGCCGAACCCGAAACGCCCCCTCGCACGAACGAGCGCGGGGCCCCCCCCGGGGGGGGGGGGGGGCGCGCGCGGCCGGGGTCGGGGCCAACCGCCGCCGGGGCCGCGGGCGGGGCGGTTGCGCCCGTGGCGGGGGCGCCGGGGGGGGCCCCCCTGGCGG
>NZ_JBIVJN010000015.1:0-248853 GCF_044750345.1 Streptomyces sp. NPDC088817 | reverse complement strand
GACCAACGTCAGGTGGACTGGCAGTTCACCACCCACGATGCACGCATCAAACTGCGCCACCTCTATCCCAAATATTAGCCGCGACAGCCTACTAGTGCCGCGGCAGGCCGCATTGGGTGCGCCCGGATCGGCCGGTCGCTCCGGCCGGTTCAGCGGAAGGCGTCCGGCGGTGGGGCCGGTGAGGCGACCGCCGCGGTGTCGGTGACCGGTGCGGCCCCTCCGGTGAAGTCGGTGAGCGCGCGGCCGTGTTCGACGCGGCCCGGGTGCGGGTCGGTGGCGGCGCGGCGGGTCAGTTCGGCGACCGGCAGCGGGAGGTCGCAGGCCACGAGTACCGCGTTGCCGAAGCGTTTGCCGCGCAGCACGGTCGGGTCGGCGACCAGCGCGAGTTCGGCGAACCTCGCGGCGGCGGTGGCGATCTGCCCGCGCAGGTGGGCGAGCGGCGGGCCGTCGGCGAGGTTGGCGGCGTAGACACCGCCCGGCTTGAGGACCCTGCGCACCCCGTCGAGGAACTCCGTCGAGGTGAGGTGGGCGGGCGTACGGGCGCCGCTGAACACGTCCGCGATGACCAGGTCGGCCCAGCCGTCCGGCACTCTGGCGAGGCCCTCGCGGGCGTCCGCCGACCGCACCCGGAGACGGGCTCCGGGATCCAAGGGCAGTTCGCGGCGTACCAGTTGGACGAGGGCCGCGTCCCGCTCGACCACCTGCTGGGTGGAACGGGGCCGGGTGGCGGCGACGTAGCGGGCCAGGGTGAACGCCCCGCCGCCGAGGTGCACCGCGTGGACGGGCCGGCCGGCCGGTGCGGCGAGGTCGATCACGTGCCCGAGCCGGCGCTGGTACTCGAAGGAGAGGTACGCCGGGTCGTCGAGGTCGACGTAGGACTGCGGGGCGCCGTCGATCAGCAGGGTCCAGGCCCGTGCCCGCTCCCGGTCGGGTATGAGCTGTGCGAGTCCGCCGTCGACCTGTTCGGCGACGGCTTCGACGGCTCCTCGCCCGCGGCGGGGGCTCCTGGTCCTTCCCATGGGCCCATTGTCGCAAGCGGCAGGGTGTGCCACCCACGGGTGGCGGGAGGTGTGGGCGGGCCGTCCGGGCGGGTGGGGCTCCCGGGTCAGCGGCAGCTGTCCGCCGCCTCGATCATCCGGGCCGCCTCCCCCAGGGCCCGCCGTAGCACCGCGGGGTCCGTCGCGAGGTCGGCCTCGTCGGGCGGGACCAGCCAGTCCGAGCCCTCCACCGGCGGCTGAGGGGCCAGCCTCAGTCCCCGTCCGTCGGTCCCGGTGCAGGTGCTTCCGGGCACGTCCCAGGCCTCGGCCGTGCCCGCCGGCACCACGAAGCCGAGCGTGTCGCCCCCGTCGTCGTGCAGTACGGGACCCACCGCGTCGCCCGGTCCGCGGCGCAGGATGTCGACCGCCTCGAGCCCCTGCCGGGCCGGCACCGTGACCACGTCGCACGGGGGCGGCGTACAGGGTTCGGCACTGCGCGGGGTTTCCATCCCGGCCTCCATCACGAAAATCCCTCCTCGTGAACGAGCGGGCCCCGAAGCCCGGCGGCTCCCGGCCCATGGGGTTCAACGCGGCAGGGCGTCAACGGCTACGGGCGAAGTCCGCCGGGAAGGGTGGCACTTCATGGCAGATCACGGTGGAGATATCCGGTTTGTAGCCAAACACAGCGTGTCCGGGCGGACACAGCAGGTACTTTCTTGCTCGCCGGAAACAGGGCGTCACCCGGACGACCGGGACGACTCGGGCAGCGGGTGACGCGGACGACCGGATGACGCGGGCGACTTCGCCTGGGTCCGGCATGGTTCGACGGTTCGCACGAGAGGGCCCGGCCATGACGTCGTCGACGGTGACCTCGCCTCACTCCCCCCGCCCGCCACGGCCGAATCTCGCCTTCCGGCGGCTGCGCGGACAGCGCTCGCCGGCCGAGTTCGCCGCGGCGGTACGGCGGGCCGCCCACGAGATCGGTGAGCGGGTCAGCTGTGACGCCCGCTACATCGGCCGGGTGGAGGCGGGTGAGATCCGTTGCCCCAACTACGCCTATGAACGTGTGTTCTTGCACATGTTCCCGGACCTCACCCTGGCCGACCTGGGGTTCGCTCCCCGGTCGGCCGTTCGGGGACGCGCCTCGCGCGCCGTGCCCGGGGCACGGGAGGGGGACGGCCCGTACCGCCCCGCCGATCCGCCGGACCCGTACGACCCGCACGATCCGTACCACCCGCACGAAGTCCACGAGAACCACGAGGAGAGCGACGTGCTGCGTCGCGCATTCATGACCCGCGGGGGCGCCACGGTGGCCGCAGCCTCGCTGGGCCCCCTGGGACCCGCCTTCGACGCCTCGGCCGCGGACCGCCCCGCGCGCCGCGCCGGCACGAGTGACGCCGGTGCCGTCGAAGAGGCCGTCCGCAGGATCCGCTTGCTCGACGACCGGCACGGAGCGGACGGTCTCTACCGGCGCGCGGCCGCTCCCTTGCGCGCCGCCTACGCGCTGCTCGACGCCGGCGCGACCCGGCAGACCACCGCCGACCGGCTGCACTCGGGCGCGGGTGAACTGGCCATCTCGGTGGGCTGGCTGGCCCACGACTCCGGGCGTTTCGACGACGCGCGCTCGCACTACGCCGAGGCACTGGCCACCGCGCGCATGACCGGTGACCCGGCCCTGGAGACGCATGCCTTCTGCAACACCGCCTTCCTCGCACGGGACGCCGGACGGCCCCGCGAGGCGGTGCGGGCGGCGCAGGCCGCGCAGCGCGTCGGGCGCGGCCTGGGTTCGGCGCGGCTGATGTCGCTGCTCTCGCTGCGCGAGGCGGGCGGCTGGGCCGGGCTCGCCGACCGCAACGGCTGCGAGCGGGCGCTCGCGCGGGCGCACGCCCTGTACGAGCGGGGCGCCTCGGACGCCGATCCCGAGTGGATGAGCTTCTACGGCGAGGCCGAGCTGGCGGGGCTGGAGGCGCAGTGCTGGTCCACGCTGGGCGACTGGCCGCGGGCGGCCCGGTACGCGCGGCGTGCCGCGCAGCTCCAGGATCCCCACTTCACGCGGAACATCGCGCTCTACACGGCCGAGCTGGCCGACGACCTCGCGCGCGGGGGCCGGCCGGACGAGGCGGCCGCCGCCGGATTGCGGGTGCTGGACCTGCTGGACGAGGTCCAGTCCTCCCGCATCCAGGCGATGCTGGCGGGAACGGCACGAGTACTGCTCCCGCACCGCCGGGCGACCGGCGTCTCCGTCTTCCTGGACAGGCACACGGGCGCCCCGCGGCCGGTGTGACGGCCCCGGATCACCGGGCGCCGCGGCGGCCGGCTAGGCGAGGTGGCCCACGTCGTTCCAGTGTTCGAGGGCCGGTTCTCCGTAGGCCCAGCCCAGTACCGACAGCGATGTGGGGTTGAGGCGGATGCGGGCCGCGAAGTCGAGGGGCAGGCCGAGCCACCGCGCGCCGATCGACCGCAGGATGTGGCCGTGGGCGAAGACCAGGACGTCGCGGTCCTCGGCGCGGGCCCAGGCCACCACCTCGTCGGCGCGGGAGGTCACCTCGGCGAGCGTCTCCCCGCCCGGGACCCCGTCGCGCCAGATCAGCCAGCCGGGCCGCTCGGCCTGGATCTCCCCGGGCGTCAGGCCCTCGTAGGCGCCGTAGTCCCATTCCATCAGCGTGTCCCAGCGCGTCGCGCGGTCGCCGAAGCCGGCGAGCTCGCACGTCTCACGCGCGCGTGCCAGCGGGCTGGTGCGGACCTCGACCCCGGGCAGACCGTCGAAGGGCGCCTGCCCGAGCCGTTCCCCGAGCAGCTTGGCGCCGAGCCTCCCCTCCTCCAGGAGGGGTACGTCGGTCCTGCCGGTGTGCCTGCCGGACAGCGACCACTCGGTCTGTCCGTGGCGGGCCAACAGGATGCGCGGTGCCATGGAGAACCTTCCGGAGAAAAGTCGGAACCTGGGGTGGAATCCCTCCATCATCGCGCACGTCGTCGGGCGGCAACCCGGGGGGCGGTCCCTGCGTCTATCAGCTCCGGGGGCACCCCGAGGTGGCCGCGTCGGACACCGTAAAGTGGCACGACCGTCCGGGCACCGCCGGACAGCGCAGCGACGGAGGGGGAGGGGCATCGGATGCCGCAGACCGAGGCACCGGCACGGCGCACCGAGACGGCCCCGCGCACCCGGCTGCGCTGGTGGACCGAGCTGCCGCTGATACTGCTGGTCTACGGCTGCTACTCGGCGGGCCGGCTGCTGGCCCGCGGCGACGTCACCACGGCCGTCGACCACGGCCTGGCGATCCTGCGCGTGGAGAAGCTGCTGCGTCTCAACGCGGAGCACCCCCTCAACCGCCTGTTCACCCGTGAGCCGTGGCTGGGCGTGCCCGCCGACTTCTGGTACGCGTCGCTGCACTACCTGGTCACCCCCGTGATCCTGGTGTGGCTGTTCAAGGCGCGCACCACGCACTACCGGGCGGCCCGCACCTGGCTGATGACGTCCACGTTCATAGGACTGATCGGCTTCACCCTGCTGCCCACCTGCCCGCCCCGCCTGCTCTCCCCGGACCACGGGTTCGTGGACACGATGGCCCAGTACAGCTCGTACGGCTGGTGGGGCGGTGAGGCGAGCGCGCCGCGGGGCCTGGGCGGTATGACCAACCAGTACGCGGCCATGCCGAGCCTGCACGTGGGCTGGGCCCTGTGGTGCGGGGTGATGCTGTGGCGCCACGGTGGCACGCGCACGGCGAAGGCGGCGGGCGTCGCCTACCCGCTGCTGACCGCGCTGGTCGTGATGGGCACCGCCAACCACTACCTCCTGGACGCGGTCGCGGGCGTGGCCGTCATGGGGGCCGGCATGCTGCTCGCGCCGTTCGTGATGCGGGGCGCGGACCGCGCCAAGGCCCTGCTGACACCGGGCGCCACGGCCGTCACGGAGGGCTCGGGTGCCGCGGGGTCCCCGATTGTCAGTGGTGGATGCCAGACTTCGGCGGGTGAGCGAATTCCACGGCAGCGCGAAGCACGGTTCGGTCCCGGAGCCGAACCGGGTGCCGTCCCCGAGGACGCGGGAGACGGCGCTCAAGCCTTTGACCTCCCCCGACCGAGCGAAGTCGAGAGCTTGGGGAAGGCTCGCTGAGCTGCGCGGTCCCGGCGTACCGCCCCGGGCGCTCGACGCCCGTGCCCTGGCCGCGCTCGCCGCGAACCCCGGCTGCGGACGGCGCGCGGTCCTGGACGGCGCGGGCGTGGACAAGGCGGCGCTCGCGGAGGCGCTGGGCGCGCCCGCCGCCTTCGGGCAGTCCCAGTTCGCCTTCATGCGGGGCAACGCGTTCGAGGCGCGGGTCAAGGCGGACGGCGGCGCCGAACTGCTGAGGCTGGCGCACACCAGGCTGGATCCGGGCGCCGAACCGCCGCGGGAGGGCCGCGTGCCCGACCTGAGCGCCGTCGGCCCCGAGGGGCGTACGGCGCGTACGGCGCTGGCGCTGCGCGAGGCCACGGGGGCGGGCACCTGGACGCTCCTCGACCACCCGATGCTCGCCCTGGAGGTGGCCGGCTCGCCCGTCCACCTGGAGCCGGACGCGGTGGTGGTGCACCCGGACGGGAGCTGGACGGTGGTGGAGATCAAGTCCTTCCCGATGCTGGACGGCTCCGCGGACCCGGCCAAGGTGGGGGCGGCCGCCCGCCAGTCGGCGGTGTACGTGCTGGCGCTGGAGGACGTCGCCGGGCGCCTCGACCCCGCCCCGCGTGTGCGGCACCAGGTGCTCCTGGTGTGCCCCAAGGACTTCTCGAACCTGCCCACCGCGTCCGCCGTCGACGTCCGCAAGCAGCGCGCGGTGACCGCCCGCCAGCTGACCCGGCTGACCCGTGTCGAGGACATCGCCGACGCCCTGCCCGAGGGCGTGTGCTTCTCCCCCGAGCTGTCCCCGCAGGAGCTGACGGCCGCGGTGGAGGCGGTTCCGGCGACGTACGCGCCCGAGTGCCTGGCCGCGTGCGAGCTGGCCTTCCACTGTCGTATGCGGTCCCGTGAGCGGGGCGCGGTGACGGCGCTGGGCCGCTCGGTCCGCGCCGACCTGGGCGGCCTGTCGACGGTCGAGGACGTGCTCGCGGCCGCCCACGGCGAGGCGGGCGACCCGGACGACCCGGCGGTGGCGGCGCTGCGCCGGGCCGCCGCGCTGCGGGCCGAGGCGCTGGAGGCGGCCGGGCGGGAGGCGGTGTGTCGCTGATCGCCACCCTGGGCCGTCTGGAGGCCGTGCGGTCCGGGCGGGCCCAGCCCGCCGCGACCGTCCGGCACCGGCATCTGTCGGATCGGCCGCTGGTGTTCGTGCCGCTCACCACCGCCGGTGAGGCGGGCGCCCCGCTCGGCGCCCTGGTCGGCACGGACCGTGCCGCGCCGCGGCTGCTGGCCGTGCCGCAGCCGCGCGACCGTGACCTGCGGTTCGCGTTCCTGGCCGAACTGGCCGACGTCGTCCTGCCGTACATCGACTCCTTCTCCGACGCGGTCGAGGCCGCCGAGCGGAGCGAGACCGACCCGGAGAGCGGCAAGCGGGTCAAGGTCGAGGTGGAGCTGTGCGCGGACGCGCCCCAGCTGATCGTGCCCAGCCGCGCGGGCGTCGACTTCGTACGGCTGCTCGGACGCTCGATGCGCTTCCGCCGCACCGCCGAGCAGGACCCGGAGGCCCCGCATCCGGCGCCGCCGCGGGTGCCGTTGCTCGGGCGGTGGCTGACCCACTTCGGGGAGCGGGCGCGGGTGCCCGGTTCCTCGCTGCTGCCGGCGATGACCGACCTGCTGGCCCAGCACTGGACGACCGGCCAGTCCAGCCTGGAGGACCAGCACCTGGGGGCGCTGCTGGCGTGGATCGCCCCGCAGGACGGCGCGTCGGGCGCCGAGGCCGCGCTGCGCGCCGAACTCGCCCGCACCTCGGACGGCCAGCTGGAGTGCCCGCCCGCGGGGCCCGCCACCGACCCGGCCTTCGACAACAAGCTGCTGGCGCCCGCGATCGAGCGCTACGACCGTGCCCGCACCGCGCTCGCCGCCGCCGAGGACGGCATGGAGGCCGACGCACGGCTCGGCGACCTCACCGGGGCCGAGCAGCACATCCGCGACCTGGTCGAGCAGTGCGCCCGCCCCACCTGGGACAACGTCTGGCGCGGCCTGGACCTGCTGCGTTCGCTGCCCGAGGGCGCGCACGTCGAGGAGCGCTGGACGCGCGACCGCTGGTCGTTCACCGGCCACCGCGACCGGGTGCTGGCCGGCGAACCGCCGCAGCCGCGCCGCGACGACGCCGTCACCGCGGCGAACAAGCTGGCCACGCGCGAGCGTGAGCAGGCCCGTCTGGAAGCGCAGGAGGCGCTGGACGACCCGCTGGTCATGGCGCGGCGGCGGCTGGCCGGGGAGGCGTTCGCGGGCGAGGTCACGGACGTCGTCATGGCCTACAGCGAGGGCAAGCGGCCCAGTCCGCGCCCCCTGGTCACCGTGCGCACCGACGACCGGCCGCAGCTGGGCGAGCGGGCCAGGGTGTACCGCTCGCTGGACGGCAAGCCGCAGTCGGCGGAGTTCGTCGCCTGCGAGGAGGACACCGCCGAGGGAACGCTCGTCGTCCTGCGGATCCTGGACAGGATGGGCCGCGGCAAGGAGCCCGCGGCCGGTTCCGTGCCGGACAAGGGCGACCGCCTGTGCTTCACGCTGTTCGAGCACGAGCAGCGCGGCGGCGCGAAGCTGCCCGACCCGGAGCAGACCCCATGGACGCACGGCGGCCCGCCGGGCGAGGAGAGCACGCCGGAGGCCCCGGACCCGGTGACCGAGGAGGATCTGCTGTGACCGCCCCCGCCCAGGACCCCGCGGTCGGCCCCGCCGCCCTCCGGACGCCCTTCGACCCCGGGGCGGCGGCCGCCCGCGCGACCGACGCGATCCTCCGCGACACGCTGCACGGCACGGACCGCGGGGTCGTCGTCGACTCCCCTCCCGGCGCCGGGAAGTCGACACTGGTCGTGCGCGCGGCGCTGGAGCTGGCCGCCGCCGGACGGCCGCTGATGGTGGTCGCGCAGACCAACGCCCAGGTGGACGACCTGGTGCTGCGGCTGGCGGAGAAGAACCCCGAACTGCCCGTGGGCCGGCTGCACAGCAGCGACACCGACCCGTACGACAAGGCGCTCGACGGCCTGCCGAGCGTAAGGAAGTCGGCCAGGGCCGCCGACCTCGCGGGACTCGACGTGGTCCTGTCGACCGCCGCGAAGTGGGCGCATGTGAAGGTCGACGAGCCGTGGCGGCACGCGATCGTCGACGAGGCGTACCAGATGCGCTCGGACGCCCTGCTCGCGGTGGCCGGGCTGTTCGAGCGGGCGCTGTTCGTGGGCGATCCGGGTCAGCTCGACCCGTTCGCGATCGTCGGCAGCGAGCAATGGGCGGGTCTGTCCTACGACCCGTCGGCGTCCGCGGTGACGACGCTGCTGGCCCACAATCCGCGGCTGCCCCAGCACCGGTTGCCGGTGTCCTGGCGGCTGCCGGCGTCGGCTGCGCCGCTGGTCTCCGACGCGTTCTACCCGTACACGCCGTTCCGCAGCGGCACGTCGGCCGGGGACCGGCGGCTGACGTTCGCGGTCCCCTCGGACGGCTCCGGGCCCGACCGGGTGCTCGACGAGGCCGCCGAGTCCGGCTGGGGCCTGCTGGAGCTGCCGGCGCGGCACACTCCGCGCACCGATCCGGAGGCGGTGCGGGCGGTGGCGGCGGTCGTACGGCGGCTGCTGGAGCGGGGCGGGGCGGCCGTCTCGGAGCGGTCGCCGGATCCGGCGCCGCTGACCGCGGACCGGATCGCCGTCGGCACGGCGCACCGCGACCAGGCGGCCGCCGTGCGGGCGGCACTGGCGGAACTGGGCGTGACGGATGTCACCGTGGACACGGCGAACCGCCTCCAGGGCCGTGAGTTCGACGTCACGGTCGTCCTGCACCCGCTGTCCGGACGCCCCGACGCCACGGCCTTCCACCTGGAGACCGGCCGCCTGTGCGTCCTCGCCTCCCGCCACCGGCACGCCTGCGTCGTGGTCTGCCGCGCGGGCGTGACCGACCTCCTGGACGACCACCCGTCCACGGAACCGGTCCAACTGGGGGTGACGGTGAAGTTCCCGGACGGCTGGGAGGCGAACCACGCGGTACTCGCCCACCTGCGAGAACACCGAGTGCCCTGGCGACCCTGACCCGCACCCGGCCTCCCGCCGGACGGCGTCCGGCACGCCGCCGGAGGCGGCAGACGAACACAGCCCGGACGGCTGGGAGGCGAACCACGCGGTACTCGCCCACCTGCGAGAACACCGAGTGCCCTGGCGACCCTGACCCGCACTGCGGCACGGCGACCGGGGTGGCTTGGCGGGCCCTGCCCGGCGCGTCGGGCGGCGGGATCCCCAGGTGGTGCCGAGAAGTTGTGGGTGGGGTGGGGTCGGGGCCTTGCGTTCGCGGGACACAATGGAGGGTGGCCCTTTCGCAGGGCGGTGTCATCCGAACCGTACGAGGAGGTCGAGACATGGCGGAGCCAACGCCGCGTCGTGACGAACCGCGGCTGCGCCCCGCGCCCCTGCTCTTCGAGCCCGCCGAGGCGGCCGCCGATCCCGAGCACTTCTTCGACCTGGAGTCGATCGACGATCCGCGGGCGCTGCTCTCGCGGGCGACGGAGCTGACGGTCGCGTTCCGCGCGGCGGCCGACCGGGCGGTGGAGTTCCAGGCGATCGCGGCGGCGCAGCTCGCCGACCCGCGGCGGTTCGACCGGCTGACCCCGGCCGCCATCGCCGAGCGGGCGGACTGGACCGAGGACTACGCCAAGAAGATGGTGGAGTTCGGCCGGGACCTGCTGAGCGGAGCCGAGGGCGGCGTGCACGCCAACCCCGCCGACCCGGTCTGACCCCCCGCGCCCCGCGCCCCACGCCCGCCGTTCCTGGCTCTGGCATATGCCGGGCGGGCAAGATACCCCGACCCAGCGTTTCGTGTCCCGGTTTCCCGCAACCCTGAGGAATCACCTACTCACAGCGGGTAGATGTATCCGCCATGAGCCGCACAGGGAACGAACCCTTCGTCGACCACCTCGACCAGCGGGCAGGCCACCGCTCCGACGCCTCGGGCGTCACCGCGGACGGCGCCGCCTGGCTGGCCTCGGCGGGCGCGTATCCCCGCAGCACGCTCGCGCTCTGGCGGGAGCGGCCGGACGCACCGCTCGTACTGCCCTGCGGCACCGTCTTCGACGTGGTGAACGTGCCCGCGATCTTCGGCCGCCGGATGCTGGACCGGCTGTGGGACGAGGGCCCGGGGTCGGGCCCGGTGGCCGTCCACCGGGGACGGATGCTGCTCTTCGCCGCGGCCGGGACCGCACACCGGCTGCCCTCGCTGCTGGAGTGGGAGGAGTGGGGCTCCCGCGGCCGGGAGGACGGCCGCAAGGAGGGCATCCCGCCCCTGCTGTGCCACGGCAACGGCGACGCGGTGACCCTCCCGGCCCTGTCCGGCGAGGCTCTCCCCGTCCAGCCGGCCTCCCGCTGGCTCGTCGCCCCGGACACCCGCCACCCCTGGCTTCCGGGCCCGGAGATCATGCTCTGGGCGGCGGTGCGGGCCGCCCGCGCGGCGGTGCGGATATCGATTTTTCCTCCCAGCGACCAGGATGCTAAGGTCTACGACGTCAGCAGGCGCCGCTAGCTCAGTTGGTTAGAGCAGCTGACTCTTAATCAGCGGGTCCGGGGTTCGAGTCCCTGGCGGCGCACGACGACGATGGCGAGACAAGGTCGCGAGAGCGAACCGGTCTCGCCATCGCTGTATGTGTGCGACCCCATCGCTGCATGTTGTGCGACCCGCGCACAACAGGCGTCACACCGTGTTGATCTTGACGGTGTACGCGCCGGACGCCGTACGGTTCTCCACCTCCACCCGGACCCCGTCGCCCGGCACGGTGAAGCTCTCCCCCACGTCGATCGGGGCGTCGGCGAGCGCGGGCTGGACCGAGGACTCCTCGCAGGCCCCGGTGTGCGGATGGGCGTCGATCACCTCGATCGGGCCGCCGCCGGACTCCGCCCCGCTGCGCACCCGGTACACCAGCACCCCCTGCCGGCACCCGGTCGCGTCGTTGCCGACCGACGCCCGCGCCTCGATGGCCAGCACGCTGTCGCTCCCGGTGCGCACCACCACCAGCTTCGTTCCGCCGCCGAGCCCGAACAGCGGCGACCCGGCGGCGGCCGGCACCGGCGGACCCGCCTCCGGCGCACTCGCTCCCGCCGGGCCCACCTCCACCGGCTCCAGCGTCACCCGGGTCGGACCGCCTCCCCGCACACAGGTCACCTGGCGGGGGTCGAGCCAGCCGAGCTTCCACTTGTGCCAGGCGAAGAGATCGGGCGACAGACCGAACTGGCTGCCCATCAGGTCCCAGTCCCCGACGTAGGTGTCCCAGTCGCCCTTGCCGTCAGCGGGCCGGTGGTACAGGTCGGGCAGGTCGAAGACGTGCCCGGTCTCGTGGGCGAGCACCAGCCGGTCCGGCGGGTGGCGTTCGAAGACGGTCACCACCCGCCGGATCTCCTTGCCGTCGGCCACCAGCGGGGTTTCCAGGTTGACGACCTTCGTCGCGTCCGAGTCGACACCGGGCGCGTCCGGGTCGGCGACGAAGTAGACGACGTCGTAGCGCGAGAAGTCGACCTCGGGGTCGGCTGCGCCGAGCGCGTCCCGCAGATACGCGGCGCGGTCGCGGGCGTTCCAGTCCCGGTGCACGGCGTACGCGGTGGACGGGCGCGGCATCCGGATCCAGCGCCGCAGTGGGTGGGGGCGCAGGGTGAACCTGCCGTACGACGCCTGTTCCCAGAACCGGCTGGTGGCCGGGAAGTGGTCGGCGGTGAGTTCGGCCGGGGTGGTCCGCGGGATGGAGTCCGGGAAGGACAGGAACACGAGGACGGCGTTCAGCGTCCCGGTCGGCCGTACGTAGGCGGGGTTCCAGGTGTCCAGCCCCTCCGAGTGGTGGGCGTCCGTGCGTTGCAGGGCGCAGGGCGCGGGAGAGAACGGTTCGGCGACCGAGGGGCCGCTCAGGATCGAGGTGGCGGCGACCGCCGACATGGTGGTGAACACGGCCGCGGTACTGCGCAGCCAGGGGCGTGCCCCGGCCAGGTTCAGGGCCCTGCGGGCGTCACGGCCGGGCGCCTTCAAGGGCAGCTGACACGGCACGGGGACCTCCGGGGGCGGTTCACGGGACACCGAACCCAGCCTGTGGGAGTTTGGAGGGATACGCCCTGTTTGTCTGCACCGGAAGGGTGAGGGAGGCGAGTTCACGGCAGGAAGGTCCGCCAGGGGCCCGGGAAAAGAACACCTTCAGACCGCTCACGGAACGTCACAGATGGTCAGTCGCACCAAGAACTCGTCCATGTGTGATCGAAAACGATCTTGGTGAGTGGCCGGTCGCCGCGCGGGACAGGCGAGTGGCTGGAAGGGGTTCACGGACGGCATCTATGATCGACACACTTTCCCTGCACTTTCCTGCGCGGACACGGGCCGGGACGCCGTCAGCCATCCGGCGGACCACCCGACGAGACCGAAAAGAAGACCGAGTGCACTGCGGGAGCGAGCGGTGAGCGGAACGTCCGAAGGGCCGACGCCCGCGGCAGACCTCATCCGACCTACTGTCACGGAGAGTGATGCCGCGAGGCCTCCGGGTACGGACCCGGTCGCGACCGTCGCCGCCGAGCGGGCCGTCGCCCCCGCCGCGCCCGCGCCCTCCGGCACCGGTCCGGCCGGGTTCCTGCCCGCCCACGGCCTCACCCCGATGGCGGAACCGGCCCCGGCGGCCCCCCGATTCACCGTCCTGGCCGAATCAGCGCCCGCCGTCGTCGACCTGCTCGGGTCCGCACCGCCACCGGCCGGCACCGTCCCGGAAGCGGAATCAGTCCCGGATGCCCACCAGGACGCCGACACCGACGCCGTCCCGGAGCCCGGCCCGGACGCCGGGGCCGAGAGTCCCTTTCGGTCCGCCTTCTCCGCGGCGCCGTTGGCGATGGCCGTCGTCGACCACGAGGGCCTGGTCGTCAGCGCCAACGAGACCTTCGGCGCGCTCCTCGGCGCCGACCCCGACGAGCTGACCGGCCGGCCCGCAGCGGATCTGGTGGACCTCGCCTCCGACGCCCGCACCCGGCACGCCTACACCGAGGTGCTGCGCGGCCGGCAGGCCCGGCTGCGCTGCGCCCGCCGGCTCAAGCACCCGGACGGCCACCGGCTGTGGGTCCAGGTGACGGTCGCGCCGCTGACCCCCGGCTCCCCCGGTGTGCTGCTGTCCGTGGCGGACATCAGCGCCCGGCGCGAACTCCAGGCCCGGCTGCGGCACTTGAAGAACCACGACCCGGTGACCCGGCTGCCCAACCGCACCCTGTTCTTCGAGCGCCTGTCGGCCGCCCTGGAGACGGAGTCGTACGAGCGCGGCGGAAGCGGCCGGATCGGCCTGTGCTACCTGGATCTCGACGGCTTCAAGGCGGTCAACGACACCCTCGGCCACCGCATCGGCGACCGGCTGCTCGCCGCCGTGGCGGAACGGCTGACCCGGTGCGCGGACGCGGCCGGGCACGGCCGGACCAGCACGCCACTGGTGGCCAGGCTCGGCGGCGACGAGTTCGCGCTGCTCGTCGAGGACTCGACCGGCACCGAGCAGCTCGCGGAACTGGCCGAGTCCGTGCTCTCGGCCCTCCAGGAGCCCTTCGAGGTCGCCGGGCGGCGCCTGTCGGTGTCGGCGTCCATCGGCGTGGTCGAACGGCACGCGGCCGGTTCGTCGGCCACCGCGCTGATGCAGGCCGCCGACACGACGCTGTACTGGGCTAAGGCCGACGGCAAGGCCCGCTGGACCCTGTTCGACCCCGAGCGCAACGCGCACCGCATGACCCGCCAGGCCCTGGTCTCCACCCTGCGCGCGGCCGTGGAACGCGGCGAGTTCGCCCTTGAGTACCAGCCGCTGGTCGGCATGGAGGACGGGCGGCTGCGCGGGGTCGAGGCCCTCGTCCGCTGGCGGCACCCCGAGTTCGGCACGCTGACGCCGAATCGGTTCATCGCGCTGGCGGAGGAGGACGGCTCGATCGTCCCGCTGGGCCGCTGGATCCTGGGCACCGCCTGCCACCAGGCCCGACGCTGGCAGCTCGACCACCCGGACGAGCCGCCGATCTTCGTCAGCGTCAACGTGGCCGTCCGCCAGGTGTGGGACTCCGACCTGGTCTCGGACGTGGCCGACGTGCTCGCCGAGACCGGTCTCGCGCCGCACCTGCTCCAGCTGGAGCTGACCGAGTCGGCCGTGATGGGCTCGGCCGGCCGTCCGCTCGAGGCGCTGCGCTCACTGAACGACATGGGCGTGCACATCGCCATCGACGACTTCGGCACCGGCTACTCCAACCTCGCCTACCTCAGCCGGCTGCCGGTGTCGGCGCTGAAGCTGGACGGCTCCTTCGTACGGGGCTTCCAGCACGAGGAGCCGGAGGGCCCGGTGAGCCGGCCGAGCCCCGCGGACGAGGTCATCGTGGAGGCGATGATCCAGCTCGCGCACCGGCTGGGGCTGACCGTCACCGCCGAGTGCGTGGAGACGTCCGACCAGGCGAGCAGGCTGCGCCGGATCGGCTGCGACACCGGGCAGGGATGGCTGTACTCCCGGCCGGTGTCGCCGGACCGCATCTCCGAGCTGCTGGGCGGCCGCGCCTGCGAGCGCGGCTGAACCCGCTCAGTCGCCGGGCTGGGAACGGACGTCGGCCGGCAGTCCGTAGGCGTCCGCGATGAGTTCGTAGCTGCGCAGGCGTACGGCGCCGCTGTGCGCGTTGCTCGTGATCATCAACTCGTCGGCGCCGGTGCGCTTTTGCAGGTCGTCGAGGCCGGAGCGGACCTCGTCGGGGGTGCCGTGGACGACGTTGGCGTTCCAGGAGCCGACGAACTCCCGCTCCATCGGGCTGAATTCGTACGCCTCCGCCTCCTCGGGGGTGGGCACGAGGCCGGGGCGGCCGGTGCGCAGCCGGACCATGTTCAGGGCGGCGGCCAGCACCTGGCGACGCGCCTCGCGCTCGTCCTCGGTGGCGAGGGCCGCGACCCCGATGAGGGCGTACGGGGCGTCCAGCACCGCGCTCGGGCGGAACGAGTCGCGGTAGAGGTCGAGGGCCGGGACGGTGTTCTGCGCGGAGAAGTGGTGGGCGAAGGCGAACGGCAGGCCGAGCGTGCCGGCCAGGCGGGCGCTGAAGCCGGAGGAGCCGAGCAGCCAGACCGGCGGGCGGTGCGGGGACTGCACGCCACCCGGGGAGGTCGCCTGGACCGGGCCGGGGACGGCGTGGATGCGGCTGTAGGGGTGGCCGTCGGGGAAGTCGTCGTCGAGGAAGCGGATCAGCTCGGCGAGCTGCTGGGGGAAGTCGTCGACGCCCCGGTCGAGGTTGTCGGTGCGGCGCAGGGCCGCGGCGGTGGCGCCGTCCGTGCCGGGGGCGCGGCCGAGGCCCAGGTCCACCCGGCCGGGGGCCATGGCCTCCAGGGTGCCGAACTGCTCCGCGATGACCAGCGGGGCGTGGTTGGGCAGCATGACGCCGCCGGAGCCGAGCCGGATGCGGTCCGTGTGGGCGGCGAGGTGGGCGAGGATCACGGCCGGGGAGGAGGAGGCGACGCCCGGCATCGAGTGGTGTTCGGCGACCCAGTAGCGGTGGTAGCCGCGGGACTCCGCCGTCTTCGACAGGGCGACGCTGGTGCGCAGCGCGCCGGTGGCGGTGTGGCCCGCGCCCACGGTCACCAGGTCCAGTACGGACAGGGGGACCGGGGCGGTCCCCTGTGTGGTGCCCCTGATCTCGTCGCCCGCCACGAGTGCCTCCAGCTGGTTGACCGTTCACTTTCCTGATCCGGGTCAACAGGGCACCGCTGCCGTTTGTTCCTTTGCCCACCCACCCGCCCGTCTCGCTCGCTTCACAGGAACCGCCACGGGGCTCTGCCCCGGACCCCGGGGGCACGCGGCTCCGCCCCGGACCCCCCGGGGCGCTCGCCGCTCCGCCCCGGACCCCAGAGGGGGCTCGGGGCGGGTATGACGGCTGTCTCAGGCCGTGTTCACGCTGCGAGTGCGTGGCCCGGGTGGAGGACCACCTTGGTGTAGCCCTCGATCCGCTTGTCGAACTTCTCGTACGCCTGGGGCGCCTGGTCCAGCGGCAGCTCGTGGGAGACCACGAAGCTGGGCTTGGCGCGCCCGGCGATGATCAGATCGCGGAGCTGCCGGTTGTACTGCTTGACGTTGCACTGGCCGGTGCCCATCTGCTGGCCCTTCTCGAACATCTTGCCGATGGAGACCAGCAGCTGGCCGTGCTTGGCGTGCTCGTCGGGGCCGCCCGGGTCGGAGGGCACGTACAGACCCGGTACGCCGAGCATGCCGGTGGGCCGTACCGTCATGACGAGCGTGTTCAGGACGACGGCCGGCTCCTCGTGGCTGACGTCCTTGTGCGACTGGGCCTGGTAGCCGACGGCGTCCACACCCTTGTCGGTGCCCTCGCCGTTGGTCTGCTCCTTGATCTGCTCGGCCGGGTCGCCCCTGGTGAAGTCGATGGGGATGGCCCCGATCTCCTCCGCCTTGGCGAGCCGCTCGGGCACCCGGTCGACCGTGAACACCTTCGAGGCGCCGCGCAGCAGCGCCGAGTAGGCGGCCATCAGGCCCACCGGTCCGGCGCCGAAGACCGCGACGGACTCGCCGGGCTTCACCTGGGCGAGTTCGCAGCCGTGGTAGCCGGTCGGGAAGATGTCGGCGAGCAGGACGAAGTCCGTCTCGAACTCGTCGCCCGGCGGCAGCTTCAGGCAGTTGAAGTCGGCGAACGGCACCCTCAGCCGCTCGGCCTGGCCGCCGGTGTAGGGGCCCATCGCCACGTATCCGTAGGCACCTCCGGCGAAGCCGGGGTTCACCGTGAGGCAGAACCCGGTCTTCCCGGCGAGACAGTTCTTGCAGAACCCGCAGGCCACGTTGAACGGCATCACGACCCGGTCGCCCCGGGACAGCGACGTCACGCCGTCGCCGGTCTCCTCGACGACCCCGAGGTTCTCGTGGCCGAAGACGATGCCCGACTTGGCTGCCGTGCGGCCCTCGTACATGTGCAGGTCGGACCCGCAGATCGCGGTGGACGTGACCCGTACGATCACATCGTTCGGGTGCTGGATCTGGGGATCGTCGACGTCCCTCACCGTGACGTTGAAGGGCTTTTCGTAGACGACGGCTTTCACCTGGGTCACCTCCGCGTCGAACGCTGGACGACGGCGGCGACCACGGACCGTTGCCGGGGGACACCAACCAGGGGGATGACACAGGTGGGCGGGGGCGTCGGTCGTCCCGGGCCCCGGGCGTTCTCGCTGCACCGCCGGACACTTCCAGGGTCCGCCCGCGTGACCGCGACCGCAACCGCGCCGGTGTCACGCCTGGACGATCGGCTCCCGCGTGAACAGCGCGCCCAGAGCGGGCGCGTTGACACGGCGGTCGGTGAGCCGCAGCGCCTCCCAGACGGTCACCTGGTTCGCCGTGAGGACGGGCTTGCCGAGGTGCTTCTCCAGGGCGGGCAGGTGGGACACCGTGTGCAGGGCGGTGTCGGGCAGCAGGACCGCGTCCGCCTCGGGGACGTCCGCCTCGCGCGCCAGGGCCAGGATCTCCGTCTCGCCCCAGGTGCCCACCTCGGCCGCGGTGACGATCCCGGCGCTGCGGGCGGCGACCACCTCCACCTTCCCCGCGTGCAGGAAGTCGGTGAACAGGCCGGTGACGTCCTCGGGGTAGGTCGCCGCGACGGCGACCCGGCGGGCGCCGACCTCGGCCGCCGCGTGCACGAAGGCGAACGAGGTCGAGGAGGCCGGCGTGCCCGCCGCCCGGGCCAGCTCGCGGACCTGCTCGTGCGCGCCCTCCCAGCCGCGTACGAAGCCGCCGCTTGTGCACGCCCACACCACCGTCTCCGCGCCGGCCAGCCGCAGCCCCTCCACGCCCCGGGCGAGCCGCTCGGGCTCGCCCAGCTCGTACAGCGCGTCCACCCGGTGCGCGTCCTCGCCGATGTCGGTGTGGACCACGTCCACCCGGATGTCGCTGCCCAGGAGCTGCTCGATGCGCGGATAGTCGTCCTCTGCGGCGTGGCCCGGGTAGAGGAATCCGAGTGCGGTCATGGCCTGCCTTCCTGCGGTTCGTCGGACAGTAGGGGCCAGGCGCCGCCGTCCTCGTGCCGCGGCCTGGGCGGCGCGGGAGGCACACCGGACGGCAGCGCCTGGTACGGCCCCACGGCTCGGGTACCCAGCCGGCGCAGCGCAGCCCACATCGTGACCTGGTTGGCCGAGATCACCGGTATGCGCAGTTCGGCCTCCAGCCGCGGGATCACGTCGTAGCTCGGCAGGAGAACTCGTCCGGCACCCACCGCCACAGCTCGCGGTCCAGCGCGAAGTCGAAGGGGGCGACGACGCCGACTCCGCGCTGCGGGCGGGGTCCGCCGAGGAAGGAGATCCCCGTGCCGTTCATGCCGTTCGTGGCGTCCATGGCAGACACCTGCCTCATGTGCGGGAGACGGAGGGGCGCCGCCGACGGCAGGTGAACGACACGGTGGGGCAGCGGAGAGCAACCGTCCGTACCGGCGCCCGTGTTGACGAAGGTAGGTTCGGGTGCGAGCGTGGTCAATCCGTGCACGTCGGACGGCCGCCCCTTTCGAGAAACGGCTCGCCATGAGTGTCCCCGTCCTGCTCGTCCTGGACGACGATCCGCCGCCGCGTCTGGGCCGGCTCACCGGCCGCGCCCGGATCGTGCGCACGGACGCGGCCGGGCTGGCCGCGCGGTTGCCCGAGGCGGACGTGCTGCTCGTGTGGGACTTCGCCTCCACCGCGGTGCGGGACGCCTGGCCGGGCGAGGGGCCGCGGCCGCGCTGGGTGCACACGGCGAGCGCGGGTGTGGACCATCTGATGTGTCCGGAACTCGCGGCGTCCGGCACGGTGGTGACCAACGCCCGGGGCGTGTTCGACGAGCCGATCGCCGAGTACGTCGCCGCGCTGGTCCTCGCCCTGGCCAAGGACCTGCCGAGGACCCTGGACCTCCAGCGCGAGGGGCGGTGGCGGCACCGCGAGTCGCAGCGGGTGGCCGGTACGCGCGCGTGTGTCGTGGGCTCCGGGCCGATCGGCCGGGCGATCGCGCGCACGCTGGGCGCGCTGGGGGTGCGGGCGGCGGTCGTCGGCCGTGCCGCGCGCGCCGGTGTGCACGGCCCGGAGGATCTGGACCGGCTCGTCGCCCGCGCCGACTGGGTGATCGCGGCGGCTCCGCTGACCGAGGAGACCCGCGGCATGTTCGACGCCCGCCGGTTCGGGCTGATGCAGCCCTCGGCGCACTTCGTCAACGTCGGCCGGGGGCAGCTCGTCGACGAGGAGGCGCTCGTCCGGGCGCTCACGGACCGCTGGATCGCGGGCGCCGCCCTGGACGTCTTCCAGCACGAACCCCTCACCCCCGACAGCCCGTTGTGGCGGGTGCCGGGCCTGGTCGTGTCCCCGCACATGAGCGGTGACACGGTCGGCTGGCGGGACGAGCTGGCGGCCCAGTTCGTCGAGCTGTACGGCCGCTGGGAGGCGGGCGAGCCGCTGCCGAACGTCGTCGACAAGCGGCGCGGGTACGTACCGGGACACTGACCCCTGTCTGGAGGCGCGATGACCGAGCTCACCGAGCTGACCGCGGGAGAACTGCTCGACGGCTACCGCAAGGGCGAGTTCAGCCCCGTGGAGGCCACCCGGGCGGCCCTGGAGCGGGCCGAGCGGATCCAGCCGGAGGTGAACGCGTTCGTCCGGATCACCGCCGAGGACGCCCTGGCGCGGGCCCGGGAGTCGGAGGACCGGTGGCGGCGCGGAAGCCCGTCGGGGCTGCTGGACGGGGTGCCGGTGACCGTCAAGGACCTCCTGCTGCTGAGCGGCCACCCGACCCAGCGCGGTTCCAGGACCGTTCCGGAGGAGGGCCGTTGGGACGAGGACGCCCCCTCGGTGGCCCGGCTGCGCGAGCACGGCGCGGTCTTCCTCGGCAAGACCACCACGCCCGAGTTCGGCTGGAAGGGCGTCACCGACTCGCCGCTGACCGGCGTCACCCGCAACCCGTACGATCCGTCCCGCACCGCGGGCGGCTCCAGCGGTGGCAGCGCGGCGGCCGTGGCGCTCGGCGCGGGCCCGCTGTCGCTGGGCACGGACGGCGGCGGCAGTGTGCGCATCCCGGCCGCGCTGTGCGGGATCTTCGGGATGAAGCCGACGTACGGCCGGGTCCCGCTGTATCCGCCGAGCGCCTTCGGCACGCTGTCGCACGTGGGTCCGATGACCCGGGACGCGGCGGAC
Organism: Streptomyces sp. NPDC088817; assembly: GCF_044750345.1. Lineage (NCBI taxonomy): Bacteria > Bacillati > Actinomycetota > Actinomycetes > Kitasatosporales > Streptomycetaceae > Streptomyces > Streptomyces sp. NPDC088817. The sequence goes on along the minus strand of NZ_JBIVJN010000015.1, from coordinate 228,603 downwards.
GCGGCGCTGCTGCTCGACGTGATCGGGGTGCCCGACGCGCGGGACTGGTCGGCGCTCGGTCCGGCCGCCGGCTCGTTCACGGAGGCGCTGGCCGGCGGGGTGCGGGGGCTGCGGGTCGCCTACTCGCCGTCCCTGGGCGGCCAGGTGCCGGTGCGTCCGGCGGTCGCCACGGCGGTGCGCCGGGCGGTGGCGGGGCTGGCGGACCTCGGCGCGTACGTCACCGAGAACGACCCGGACTTCGCGGACCCGGTGGAGGCCTTCCACACGCTGTGGTTCAGCGGCGCGGCCCGTGTCGTCCAGCGTCTGGGGCCCCAGCGGCGGAGGTTGCTCGATCCGGGGCTGCGGGAGATCTGCGCGGCAGGCGCCCGGCTGTCGGCGCTCGACTACCTGGCCGCCGTGGACGCGCGCATGGAACTCGGCCGCACCATGGGCCACTTCCACCAGAGCTACGACCTGCTGGTCACTCCGACGCTGCCGATCACGGCGTTCGAGGCGGGCGCGGAGGTGCCGAAGGGCTCGGGGCACCGGCGCTGGACCGGGTGGACGCCGTTCACGTACCCGTTCAACATGACCCAGCAGCCGGCCGCGTCCGTGCCCGTGGGTAGCGACGAGGACGGGCTGCCGGTCGGCCTCCAGATCGTGGCCGCGCGGCACCGCGACGACCTGGTGCTGCGGGCGGCCCACGCGCTGTACGAGGCGGGGCTGGCGACCCGGCTCACGCCCGCCGGAAGGTGAGGGTCTCCCCCGCCGCGCCGGAGCGCCAGAGGTCGTTGCAGGCCCGGGCCATGGCGTCCAGGCCCTCGGTGACCTGGCCCCAGACGATGCCGGGCACCCAGCCGACGTCCCCGTTGAGCAGGAGGTTGTTGCGCTCGTAGAACAGGGCGAGGTCCACGACCGTGTCCCCTGCGCCGGGGACAGGGTCGTAACCGTAGGCCCGTGTGCCCAGTTCGGTGCCGGCGAACGAGAAGTAGCACAGGTCGCCCGGGATCGGAGTGACCGTCGGGTTCTCCAGCGGTGGTTCCGCCGGGGCGAACGGCGGGTGGAGGGCGTAGATCTCGTTGCGCGCGTACTTCGCGTGGTGGACGTCCCCGCTCAGCGGGAGCGCGTCCCAGACCGCGGCGCAGGTGCGCGGTGCCCGGTCGTCGAGCAGCCGTGCCGTGCAGCGGATTCCGCGCCGGTCCAGCGCGACTTCGACGTGGCGTTCCGTCATGGCGCCTCCTCGCGGTCGCTGAGGCCCCGTCTGCCCGGCATCACGGGGGTTCACACCCGCCCCGTGCCTCCGCGCCCGGACACGGAACGGCATCTCCCCGGACACCGTTGGATCACATCCCCGGGTCCACCCGCATGGACCACTCAGACCGGGCAGGCGCCACCACTGTCCGCGAAGGGCCCGAACCGACGAGGCCCTCTTGGAGGGTGAGTGTCCATGTCCGAGTTCCCCAGCCTGTCCCGCCGGGGCTTTCTGTCCAGGACGGCGGCCGTGGGCGGCATGCTCACCGTCCCCGGGCTGCTGACCGCGTGCAGCAAGACGGACAGCGGTGACGGCAAGGGCTCGAAGCTGGAACAACTGAGGAAACAGGGCTATGTGAAGGTGGCCTACGCCAACGAGGCCCCGTACGGGTTCGAGGAGGGCGGGCAGCTCAAGGGCGAGGCGCCGACGCTGCACAGAGAGATCTTCAAGGCGCTGGGAGTGGACGAGCTGAAGCCGGCCTTCTCCGAGTGGGACGGCCTGATCCCCGGACTCCAGGCCGGCAAGTACGACGTGATCAGCGCGGGCATGGCCATCATCCCGGAGCGCTGCCAAAAGGCGCTGTTCTCCGAGCCGGAGTTCGTCTCGCCCACCGCGATGATGGTGAAGAAGGGCAACCCGAGGAACCTGACCGACCTCGCCTCCGCCAAGGCGGCCGGGGCGACCCTCGGCGTGATGTCGGGCGCGGTGGAGAAGGGCTACGTCACCGCCGCCGGGATCTCCGAGAGCCGCATACGGACGCTGCAGAAGCCGCAGGACGGCGCGGACGCGGTCGCGCAGGGCAGGATCGACGCGTTCGTGCTGACGGGCATCTCGCTGCGCTGGCTGGCCAGGACCAACCCGAAGGTCGAGGTCACCGAGTCGTTCGTGCCGGTGGTGAACGGCGTGAAGCAGTACAGCCCGGGCGGCGCCGTCTTCCGCAAGGGCAGCGAGGAACTCCGGGACGCCTTCGACAGGGAGCTGAAGAAGATCACCTCGGATCCGGGCCGCTATGTGCAGCTCGTCGGGGAGTACGGGTTCGGCAAGGACACGATCCCGCCGGCGGACCTGAAGACCGCCGACCTGTGCAAGGGCTGACGGGGTCGCCTGTCCATGGGTGACTTCTACTCGTACTTCTTCGACCACGTCTCCGCCGTGTGGTCGGGGCTCCTGGTGACGGTCGAGGCAACGGTCCTCGGATCGGTCGTCGCACTCGCCCTGTCCTTCGTCTTCGGCTTCGCGGCCGGCAGCGGGCTCCCGCTCGCCCGGGGCGTGTCGCGGGTGGTCGTGGAGTTCCTCCGCGGCACCTCGCTCTACGTCCAGCTCTTCTGGCTGTACTACGCCTTCCCGCTGCTGGCCGGGTACGAGCTGTCGCCGCTGTTCTGCGGTGTGGTGGCGTTCGGCATGAACTACGGCGCCTACGGCTCCGAGGTGGTGCGCGGCGCGCTGAACGCCGTGCCCAGGGCGCAGTGGGAGGCCGCCGTCGCGCTGAACATGACGCCCCTGCAGCGCATGCGCCGGGTGATCCTGCGGCAGGCGTGGGTGCAGATGATCCCCTCGTTCACGAACCTGCTGATCCAGTTGCTGAAGTGCACTCCGCTGCTGTGGCTGATCTCCGCGGCCGACCTGACGACGGTGGTCCAGCAGATGCGTGACCGCACCGGCGCGACGACCTGGGCCTATCTGACCCTGCTGGTGATCTACTTCGTCCTCGCCTACGCGCTGACCCTGCTGATGAACGTGCTGGAGCGGCACGCCAAGTCCCGGCTCGGCCTGCGCACGGACCGCCGCTCGCTGCTGCGCCGCCGCGACGCCGAGCCGGCGCGCGAGCCCGGGATGGCGGGAGGCGCCTCGTGAGCTACGCATGGGACTGGGGCGCGGTCCGCGACTCGCTGCCGCTGCTGTGGCGCGGCTTTCTGATCACATTGCTGGCCACGGTCCTCGGCACCGCGGTGGCCGCCGTGCTCGGCCTGCTCGTGGCCGTGGCCGGGCGGGTGCCGAACCGGCTGGTCACCGTGCCGGTGCGGGCGGTCACCGAGTTCGTCCGGTCCACCCCGCTGCTGGTGCAGCTGGTCGGCGCCTACGCGGTCTTCAGCACGGTCGATCCGCTGACCATCGGTGTCGCGGTGCTCGGCATCCACTACGCCTCCTACCTGTCGGAGGTGTACCGGGCGGGCATCGACGCCGTGCCGAAGGGCCAGTGGGAGGCCTGCCGGGCGCTGTCCCTGTCGCCGCGCCGCACCTGGCAGGCGGTGATCCTGCCGCAGGCGGTGCGCAAGGGGCTGCCGGCGCTGGGCAACTACGGCATCTCGATGTTCAAGGAGACCCCGTTCCTGGCCGTCATCACGGTCCAGGAGATGGTCGCCAGGGCCCGGGAGTACGGCGCCGACCACTTCACTTACGCCGAGACGTTCACCCTCGCGGGCCTGTTCTTCCTGGCGGCCAGCTATCCGACCTCGCTTCTGATGAGAAAGCTGGAGAAACGCCTTGGCCACTGACCCTTTGCAGAAGGCGCCGCAGCGGGCGCCCGAGAACGTGACGCCGGACGCGCCGCCCGCGGATCTGGTCCGCTTCGACCAGGTGGTCAAGCGCTTCGGCGATCATGTCGTGCTCGACCGGCTGGACTTCACCGTCCGGCGCGGTGAGCACGTGACGCTGATCGGGCCGAGCGGCTCGGGCAAGACGACCATCCTGCGGCTGCTGATGACGCTGGAGCGCGTCAGCGACGGCGTGATCCACGTGGACGGTGAGCCGCTGTCCCACATGCCCGGCCCGGACGGGACCCTGCGCCCGGCGAACGAGAAGCATCTGCGCCGGATCCGCAGGAAGATCGGGATGGTCTTCCAGCAGTTCAACCTGTTCCCGAACATGAAGGTGCTCCAGAACATCACCGAGGCACCCGTCAACGTCCTCGGCATCGGCCGCGAGGAGGCGGAGGAGCGGGCCCGGGAACTCCTCGACCTCGTCGGCCTCGCGGACAAGACCGACGCGCATCCCTCACAGCTGTCCGGCGGCCAGCAGCAGCGGGTGGCGATCGCCCGGGCGCTCGCCATGCGGCCGGAGATCCTGCTCCTGGACGAGGTGACCTCGGCCCTGGACCCGGAGCTGGTGGCCGGTGTGCTCGACCTGCTGAGGGAGATCGCGCACACCACCGACATCACACTGCTGTGCGTGACCCACGAGATGAACTTCGCGCGGGACATCTCCGACCAGGTGCTGATGTTCGACTCGGGCCGGGTGATCGAGTCCGGGCCGCCCCGGAAACTCTTCGGCGACCCCGACCACGAGCGCACCCGGGAGTTCCTGAGCGCCGTGCTGTAGGGGCCGCTCCGGGGGCGCCGGCGGTCTTCCGGGCCGCCCCGGCGCCCCCGGCCTCCGGGGTGGTCGAAGCACCCCCGGGGACCGGGTAGTATTTTCTTCGTCGCCGGCCGCGGGAAGCGGACGGCGGGAGTCATGCGCCGCTAGCTCAGTTGGTTAGAGCAGCTGACTCTTAATCAGCGGGTCCGGGGTTCGAGTCCCTGGCGGCGCACAGATGAAGGGCCCCTCGTGATCACGAGGGGCCCTTCTGGCGTCTACGGCAGAAAGCCGTCCGCCGCCGCGAAGAACGTGTGCACGACGACCATGAAGATCACGCAACCGGCGATGAACGCGCCCAGGAAAGCCACCAGGCAGCCCGATTCCGCCGTGAGCCTCCCGCGTGCCGGGGCGTGGGCCGTCGCCCGCTCCGGCCGGTCCGGCGCGTAATACACAGTGACGATGTCGCCCTCGACGACGGTCGCGGGTCCGTTGCTCTCCTCGAAGCGGACGCCGCGGCCGTCACGCGTGGTGAACTCGTACACGTGGTGCAGTGTCGTGCTCGCCGTGGTCCCCCCGCCGCCGCTGACCCTGGTGTACGTCCGCAGACACCGCGCCTCGGCCGTGAGCCCGCTGCCCCAGGCGCCGCGCACCTCCTGGGCACGACGGAGGACTCTGGCCAGAAAGAAGACCGCGAGGCCGATCATGACCAGCGGCACGACGTAGAACATCGCTTCCATGAGATCCCCCGGACTCCGGTGCCGCCGTGATCGGCCGGCGTGCGGCGAATCTACCCACGCCGGCCGGTCCGGTCGCTCAGGGAATGCTCAGATCCGCGCTCAGAACGTGACGTCGGAGCAGGCGTAGAACGCGTTGCTCGTGTCGGCGATCGTCCAGACCGCGAGGATGACGTGGTGACCGCTCAGCCCGGTGGGCAGGTTGCCGCTGTGGCTGAGGGTGGACGGCGGGCGCTGCCCGTTGTAGGGCACCGTCAGGAACGGGGTCGTGTTCAGGTCGGCGCGGGTCAGGGCATGGTTCTGGTTCCAGCCCTGCTTGGTCACGTAGTACTTGAAGTCCGTCGTGGCGTGCATGGCCGTGAACTGCCAGCGGAAGGTGTAGCTCTGGCCGCCGTTGACCTTGGTGGTGGGCCAGGCGCCGCCCGAGGGGGTCTTGGGGCTGTCGAGCTGGCCGAACCGGGTGTTGTTCCCGGAGCAGAGCTGCCCGTCGGACGCCCCGGAGGCCGGGAAGCCCTTGGGGCCCTCGACGCTCTGCGGCTCCCACTGGATGTCGCCGCAGTTGGCGACGGTCCCGTTGTTGCAGAGCTTCTGCCGGCTGATGGGCAGGTCGGTGTAGCCGTGGCTGCTCGCGCCTCCGGTGCCGAGCACGAAGGCTCCGGCGGTCGCGAGGCCGAGCACGGCTGCGGAGATCTTGGTCTTGGTGCGCATACTGCCGCTCCTGGAGACGTGGGGGAGGTTCAGTGAGCTGTGCAGGTCTAGACCAAGTTCAGGCTATTGCCGTTACTTGAACATGTCCATACCAAAGGCGGGACCTCCCCCGCGCCCGTCACGACCCCGGTTCCCGGCCTCCCGCGCAGAACGCCACCGTCAAGTCCCGTACCAGCAGCTTGCGTTCGTAGTCGTCGAGATCGACAAGGCCCCGCGTGGTCAGCCGGGTCACCGTGTCCTCCACCGAGTCCACCACCGAGGTGAGCATGGTCGCCCGGTGCCGCGCGTCCAGTGCGGCGACGCTGCGCCGGTGCATGGCGGCGGCGACCTCGGGCGCGTACTCGACCCGGACCGGCTGCACCGAGAACACCTCGAGGCCGATCGGCGCCACCTCCCGCGCCACCAGCCGGGTCAGCGTGTCCGCGGTGACCGCCCCGCCCCGCGCGGCACCCGGTGGGTCCAGCGGCACCCGGGCCAGCGCCGCCTCGACGCACTCGCGCAGATACGTCTCGTGGTCGTCGATCGCGAGCGTGGCCCGCGCGGTGTCCCGCACCCGCCACACCACCAGCACCACCACCCGCAGGGCGACCCCGCCCGGATCGGCGGCCGGCATCGGCTCACTGCGCCAGTGCCGCAGCCTGACGTCGATCGGGCGGCGCGGCATCAGCGGGTTGAGCCACAGCAGTCCGGTGCGCCGGACGGTCCCCCGGTAGCGGCCGAACAGGCCGAGCACCCAGGCCCGCCCGGTCCCGCCGCGGGCCAGCCCGCCGAAGCCGAACAGGGCGAGCGCTCCCGCCCCGGCGTACGCGGCCCACTGCGGTCCGCCGAGTCCGGCGCCCGCCGGCTCCGGCAGCCGCAGCGCCTGCGCCGCGACGTCCGGCAGCACCCCGGCCCACCACGAGGTGAGCACACAGCCCGCCGTCCCGCAGACCCCGGCCAGCACCCCGGCCGCGCCGGGCAGCACACGCGCCGGGTACTCCGCCACGTCGGGGTCCGCCTCCGGTTCCGGGCGGGCCGGCGCGGGCACCCGGCGCCCGCGCCCCAGCCGCGGCTGCTCGCCCGTGCCCTTCCTGCTGCCCACCACCGCGGGCCTGACCGGCAGCGGGGCCGGATCGGGATCGTCGCGGAACAGCAGATGGACGGGGATCTCGGTGGTCGACTCGTTCTGGATGAGCCGGGGGACACCGCGGCCCGCCCGGCCGTCCGGTGCCATCATCGCCTCGCGCCCCTCGGATTCGGGTGTCGGGGACGTGGTCGTACTCATACCTGCCTCCAGCCTCCGCGCCAGATGGTTCAGACGTTCGTACGGTGGGTCGGCGGCCCCGCGGGGACCGCGGTCATGCGAAGAGCCGGCGCCAGGTCTCCGGCCCCGGCAGTCCGTCCGCCGCGCCGCCCCGCCACCCCTGGGCGCGCTGGAAGGCCTCGACGGCCCGCCGGTCCGCGTCCGACCAGCGCGGCCCCGGCCCGTTCCGGTAGAACCGGCCGTACCCCTTCCGCACGAGCTGCCGGCCCAGCTCGGTGACGTACCGGTTGTCGGCGCCGGGCCGGAACATCCCCCGTCCCGGATAGCCGGGCACCCCGTGCGAGGCGGGGGCCGCGGCCTTGATGTCCTTGCCCTTCCCGGTCACCAGCAGCCGCCACGTCCCCGGCCCCGGCAGGCCGTCGGCGGCCGCCCCGGTCCAGCCCTGGGCCCGCTGGAAGGCCCGGGTGGCCCGCCGGTCCGCCTCCGACCAGCGCGAGCCGGGCCCCTTGGCGTAGTAGGAGGCGCCACCGCGGGCGGCGAGCATCCGGCCGAGCCGTGCGACGTGCGGGTTGTCGGCGCCGGGCCCGAAGTACCCCGTCCCCGGGTACGGCGCCGGCGAGGTCGCCGCGGGACCGGCCACGCCCCGGGTCAGGCCCTTGTAGCGGTAGGGAACGAACCGCTTGGAGTTGGTCCAGTACGCGTACGGGGTGGTGATGCGGCGGGTGTGCGGCCGCACCTGCTCATAGGCGACGTACGAGATGTGCCGCCGGTCCTTCCAGCCGCCGAAGAGGACCACGTGCGAGCCCTTCTGGGGATTGGCGGGGTTGTGGAAGAGCAGGATGTCGCCGGGCTGGAGCTGCTCCTTGGTGATCCGCACCGCGTACCGGCCGAGACTGCCCGTCCACTCGTTGCGCGGCAGGTTCCAGGCCATCGAGACGAAGCCCGAGCAGTCCTGGCGGTATCCGTCGCGCCAGAAGCGGCTCATGTTGTACGGCACCCGGGCGTCCAGCCACCTCTTGGCCCGGCCGACGATCAGCGACCGGGTGGTGGAGCCGATCGCGAGCTGCTCCTCCGCCCTGTCCGGCCGGTCCGGCCCGTCCGGCCCGAACAGCGCGCCCACATCGCCCTGCGGGGTCCCGGACTCGCCGCCCGGTGGCTGGTCCGCCCGCGGACCGGGCGGCCGGCCCGCGGTGTGGGTGGCTGCCGCCGCCGGTACCGCCTGGCCCGCGCCGAGGGCCGCGGCGGTGACGGCCGCCACGACCAGCGCCCGGTGCGCGGCGGCCGGACGGGCCGGGGTGCGGGCGGCCGGGGAGCGGAAGAGGCCGCGTCCGCGCACGCACCCGGGGCAGTCGCAGTCGCTCGCGGGGTCGATCTCCTCGAACACCGGAGACTTCATGCGATCTTCCTCACACTTCATAGGTGTATATCCCGATCTGTGCACGTTGATCATTGCCACAACTGTCCACCGGGCGCGAACATTGACGGTCCGAATGATGTACAGGGCGGCTCGGCCGGCCCCGGCGGCCGGGCACGGGTGGTCGGGAGGCCCCCGAAGGTCATGTAAAGTGAACGATGTCAGCAGGCGCCGCTAGCTCAGTTGGTTAGAGCAGCTGACTCTTAATCAGCGGGTCCGGGGTTCGAGTCCCTGGCGGCGCACCACGACAAAGACGAGCACGGTCCTACAGGACCGGGCTCGTCTTCGCGTTTTGGTGGCCGAACGCCCTCGACGCACTCTCTTCCCGCAATGCGCGCGTATGGCCGGTAAACTCCGAGTTTCGCGTCTTGCGATCATGCTGATCCCCGTAGAACCCTGGATGCCGAACTGCCGCCTCTTTGGCGGTACTTGGGGGGTGCGGGGGATGTTGGGGGGTGTTGGGGGGTTGTAGGAGCCGGTTGCCCGGCGGCGCGGTGAACCGTGACTCCCGCGCGCCGACGGCTGCCATGGGGCGGCCGTGCGACCGGCGGGCCGCGATGCCGTGTCTCCGGGGTGGGACCGACGACCAGCTGATCCGCGGCCGGCACGCACACGTCCGTGAGGGGCCGAGGGGGGCCTCGAACAGACGAAGGAACCGACGAACACGCGCTCGCATGCGTGTGGGGGGATGAGTCATGACGTCGACGCCGACGGGCGCCCGGCACGAATCCGATCCTTCTGAGACGACCCGGCTGAGAGTGCCGGGACACCGCACCGGCACCACGGGGACCTTCCGCAGAATCAAGAAGTCCCTGCCGAAATACGACTACGAGCACTACAGCCGGCTCGCCGGCCCTCTCACCGAGCCCGACCCGGACAAGCCGTACACGGTGCAGTACCGCTCGCTGATCTCGCAGGAGCCGCACCGTCTTCGGGTCGCGCTGATGCTCGCCGCCGCGCCGCTGCTGTCGCTGGTCCTGCTGACCTGGCTGCTCCAGCCCAAGCACTGGACCGTGCGCGACTACCCGGCCTACGACTTCCTGCCGGCGCTCGACATGGTGATGCTGGTCTCGATCGGCCTGATCGAGTTCTTCCGCTGCATGAACGTGCTGTCCAACGCGCACGCCACCCTGGTCGCCCGCGACCCGGTCCCGGTGGTGCCGCAGAGCGGCACCCGGGTCGCGTTCCTGACCTCCTTCGTGCCCGGCAAGGAACCGCTGGAGATGGTGACGAAGACCCTGGAGGCCGCCGTACTGCTGCGCCACCGGGGCCTGTTGCACATCTGGCTGCTCGACGAGGGCGACGACCCGGAGGTGAAGGCGGTCTGCGCGCGCCTGGGCGTGCACCACTTCAGCCGCAAGGGCGTCGAACGCTGGAACCAGACCAAGGGCCCGCACCGCGCCAAGACCAAGCACGGCAACTACAACGCCTGGCTCCAGGCGCACGGCGACGAGTACGACTTCTTCGCCTCCGTCGACACCGACCACGTGCCGCTGCCCAACTACCTGGAGCGGATGCTGGGCTACTTCCGCGACCCGGACGTCGGCTTCGTGATCGGCCCGCAGGTCTACGGCAACTACGACACGTTCGTCACCAAGGCCGCCGAGTCGCAGCAGTTCCTGTTCCACGCGCTGATCCAGCGGGCCGGCAACCGCTACGGCGCGCCCATGTTCGTCGGCACCTCGAACGCCGTACGGATCACGGCGCTCAAGCAGATCGGCGGGCTGTACGACTCGATCACCGAGGACATGGCCACCGGCTTCGAGATGCACCGCGCCAAGAACCCGGCGACCGGCCGCAAGTGGAAGTCGGTGTACACCCCGGACGTGCTCGCGGTCGGCGAGGGCCCGAACGCCTGGACCGACTTCTTCACCCAGCAGCTGCGCTGGTCGCGGGGCACCTACGAGACGATCCTCAAGCAGTACTGGAAGGGCTTCGGCACCCTGCCGGCGGGCAGGCTCTTCAACTACACGATGATGATCATCTTCTATCCGATGTCCGCCCTCAACTGGATCCTGGCGGCGCTGAGCTGCGCGCTGTTCCTGGGCCTCGGCGCCTCGGGCGTGAACATCGACCCGACCGTGTGGCTGATGCTGTACGGCAACGCCTCCGCGCTCCAGATCGGCCTGTACGTCTGGAACCGCCGCCACAACGTCTCCCCGCACGAGCCGGAGGGCTCCGGCGGGGTGGCCGGCATGGTGATGTCGGCGCTGTCGGCGCCGGTCTACGCCCGCTCGCTGATGGACGCCGTACTGCGCCGCAAGAGCAAGTTCGTGGTGACCCCGAAGGGCGAGTCGGCAAGCCCCGACACGCTGTTCGGGACGTTCCGCATCCACTGGTTCTTCATCCTGGTCTTCGGCGGCTCGCTCGTCGCGGGTTCCGCCCTCGGGCACTCCCACCCGGCGATGGTCACCTGGGCCGTCTTCGCCATGCTCGTCACCGCCGCACCGATCTTCGCCTGGCGGTGGACCCTGCGGCAGGAGCGGCGCCGGCAGACGACCGCGTCCGCCGCACCGGAGCCGCCGGGCGCGGTCCCGGCGGCGGAGGTACCGCCGGGGCAGGCACCGGGCAACGCGGGCAGGCAGGGCCCGAGTTGGGCCGGAACGGACGCGGCGACGGGCGAGCACACCATGGAGATCGCCCTCGGTGGACTGGGGGGACGTAAGGAATGAAGGACCGGACCGGCCTCCGGCGGGCCCGACGGCTCGGGATCGGCGCGGTGGTGGTGGTCGCTCTGGCCGGGATGAACGGGCCGTGGCTCTACCGCTTCAGCACGGAGCGCTATCACGAGTACAAAATCAACAAGCCGGAGTACAAGGCCGCGAACGGCCACTGGGAGATCGTCGAGTTCCCCGAGGAGTACCGGCAGAACACCATCCACGCCGTGCTGCTGCACACCGGCAAGGTGCTGCTGGTCGCGGGTTCGGGCAACAACAAGAAGAACTTCGACGCCCGGCGGTTCGACACCCGGATCTGGGACCCGGTCAAGGGCACGATCAAGAAGGTGCCCACGCCCGAGGACCTGTTCTGCACGGGCCACACCCAGCTCGCCGACGGCAACATCCTGATCGCCGGCGGCACGAAGCGCTACGAGAAGCTCCAGGGCGACGTCACCAAGGCCGGCGGCCTGATGATCGTCCACAACGAGAACCCGGACAAGCCGATCACGCTGCCCGCGGGCACGACGTTCACCGGGAAGGAGAACGGCAGGACGTTCGTCTCCAAGGACCCGGTGCTGGTGCCGCGCGCCAAGAAGAACTTCGACAAGGCCGGCCGGTTCCTGGGCAACACCGCGGGGCTGGGCCGCATCTACGTCGAGGCGCAGAAGAGCGGCGCCCGGTACGAGACGGGCAGCCAGGACAACTACCGGATCCAGGGGCTGTCCGGCGACGACGGCCGCAACACCTACGGCATCGCGGAGAAGCTCGCCCTGGACAAGAAGGACTTCCAGGGGATCCGCGACGCCTACGAGTTCGACCCGGTCGCCGAGAAGTACATCAAGGTCGACCCGATGAACGAGGCCCGCTGGTACCCGACGCTCGCCACCCTGGGCGACGGGAAGATCCTCAGCGTCTCCGGCCTCGACGACATCGGCCAGCTCGTCCCGGGCAAGAACGAGGTCTTCGACCCCGGGACCAGGAAGTGGACGTACACGCCGAAGGTCCGCCAGTTCCCGACCTACCCGGCGCTGTTCCTGCTGCAGAACGGCAAGCTGTTCTACTCCGGCTCCAACGCGGGGTACGGTCCGGCCGACGTGGGCCGCGACCCGGGCGTCTGGGACGTGGACAGCAACGAGTTCACCAGGCTGCCGGGTCTGAGCGACGCGCGGATGATGGAGACCTCGGGCACGGTGCTGCTGCCGCCCGCGCAGGACGAGCGGTTCATGGTGATCGGCGGCGGCGGGGTCGGCGAGTCCCCGCTGGCCAGCCGGAGGACCCGGATCATCGACCTGAAGGCGAAGAACCCGCGCTTCACGGACGGTCCGACGCTGGAGAAGGGCACCCGCTACCCGCAGACGTCGATCCTGCCCGACGACTCCGTCCTGGTCTCGGGCGGCTCGGAGGACTACCGGGGCCGGGGCGACTCCGACATCCTCCAGGCCCGGCTCTACGACCCGGCGACCAGCACCTTCAAGCGGGTCGCCGATCCGCTGGTGGGCCGCAACTACCACTCGGGCTCGATCCTGCTGCCGGACGGCCGGGTGCTGTTCTTCGGCTCCGACTCGCTCTACGGCGACAGGGCGAACACCAAGCCCGGCACGTTCGAGCAGCGCGTCGAGATCTACACGCCGCCGTATCTGTACCGGGACGCGCGGCCCTCCCTGTCGGGCGGGCCGCGGACCATCGCACGGGGCGCCTCCGGCACGTTCACCTCGCAGCACGCCGGCACGGTCAAGAAGGTCCGGCTGATCCGCCCGAGCGCCTCCACGCACGTGACGGACGTCGACCAGCGCTCGATCGCGCTGGACTTCACCACGTCCGGCGACAAGGTCACGGTGACGGTGCCGAAGGGCCGGAACCTGGTGCAGTCGGGGTGGTACATGCTGTTCGTCGACGACGACCAGGGGACGCCCAGCGAGGCGCAGTGGGTGAAGGTCCCGTAGCCGCGCACACCGTCCCGTAGCCCGACAGGCCAAGGGGGCGCCCTCCGTTGCGGAGGGCGCCCCCAAGTCATGTGTCCGCGCCACTACTTGCTGGCCCTCGCCAGCTTCAGCGCGTAGTCGGCCCACCAGTCCCCCGCCTTCGGGCCGCCCTTGCAGGTGCCGTCGGACTCGCCGGGCCGCTTGACCCACAGATACGCGTCCGCGAGCGGGTCGGCCGTGCTGGTCGTGGGCGTCTCGCCGAGGGCCCGCCCCGGCGGGTTGCACCAGCGCTCGTCCGGATCCCCGCCGTCGTAGGGGCCGTTGCCGTTGCGGCTGGTGTCGACGACGAAGTGCCTGCCGCCGAGCCTGACGGACAGCTGCTTGCCGTAGGCGAGGGAGTCCCGGGTGGAGTAGAAGTTCGAGACGTTGACCGCGAAGCCGTCGGCCCGGTCCACGCCCGCGCGGCGCAGGGGCTCGAAGATCTGGTCGGGGTGGCCCCAGCCCGCGTTGCCCGCGTCCACGTACACCTTGGTGTTCTTCAGGGACTTGAGCCGTTCGACCGCGCCCTTGAGCAGGTCGTAGCGCTCGTCCTGGAACTCCTCCGGGGTGCAGCCGTCCACCAGGTGCAGCAGGGCGTCCGGTTCCAGGACCACCGTGGCCGGGCGGTCGCCGATGCCCCGGGCCACGCCGTCCACCCAGGCGCGGTAGGCGTCCCCGTCGGCGGCGCCGCCCTGCGAGTACTGGCCGCAGTCGCGGTGCGGGATGTTGTAGAGGACGAGCAGCGCGGTGCGGCCCGCCCTGTCGGCGGCCTCGGTGAAGCCGCGGGCCTCCGGCTCGGGGTTCTCCGGGCCGATCCACTCGCCGGTCGGCTGCCCGGCGATCTTCCGGATCTGCTCGGCCTCGGTCTTCTTCCCGGACTTGACGTAGGCGGCGAGCTGACGGGCCGCCCTGCTGTCCGGGTTGACCCAGAACGGGTCGGCCTCCCTGGGCTGTTGGGTGATCCCGGCGCCGTCGTCCTTGTCCTCGCCCCCGGAGGTGCACCCGGCGGCCAGCAGTGCCGCCCCCAGCACCGCCACGGACGCCCGGACCCCCGTCGCACGGGCACGCGAGAGGGCCCCCCTCATGCCGTACATGCCTTCCCCCTTGGTGCGCTCGGCCGGTTCCCATGCTGTCACAGCGGGCAGTTCGTCCGAGGGTCGTCGAGGGGCCCGGGGGGCTCATTGACCGGCGCCCGTGAGGTGCGCCGAGACGACCACGTGCGCGGCGCATCCGCCGCTCTCCCCGTGGGCGGTGGCGTCGCAGCCGATCAGCCGCAGTTCGGCGCGGCCGGGCTGCCGTGCTCCGGACGCCTGCCGGACGTCGAGGCCGTCGCGGGGCAGGACCTCGATGTCGTCGACGGTGAAGTCGGCGACGCTGCCGTCGTCGCGGACCACCCGGATCGCCTCGCCGGGCCGCAGCGAGCCGATCCGGTCGAACGCCCCGGTGCGGTCTCCGGCGCCGGGGCCGCCCACCAGCAGCGCGGTCCCGGACGCGCCCGGCTTCACCCCGGCGCCGTACCAGCCGACCGTGCCGGACTGGTCCGCCGGTGGCGGTACGACGGCGCCCCGCGCGTCCAGGCCGCGGGCCACCACCGGTGCCCGTACCCCGAGGTCGGGGATGTCCAGGCGCCGCGGCAGGGCGTCGGTCGGCGGGTCCGCCGCCGAGGGCGGCCGGTCCGCGGCGGGCCGGCCGGCCGCGGCCATGTCCCCGGTGGCCGACGGGGCCAGGGACTCCCGTACGTCGGCCAGGTCGCGTCCCCACAGCCACAGCCCGAGCAGCAGCACCACCCAGGCCAGGCCGGCCAGGAGACGCCCGGTGCAGCGGGAGCGGGTGCGGGTGCCGTCGTGGTCGGACATGCCGTTCCCGCCCTCACCGCGATCCGCGACCACGACGCCCACGCGCCCGGGGAAGCAGAACAGCCGCCCCAGCAACCCCGACAAGCACCAACCCGGCCACCGCATGCCCGGCCCCGGGCACGGGTGGGGCGACGGGCGTGGGGGGTGCGGGGGTGGCCCCGGGGGGCCGGGTGGCTGATGCCTGGGTGGCTGAGGTAGCCGACGTCCCGGTGGCCGGAGTCCGGGTAGCCGCTGTCCGGGTTGCCGGAGCCCCGCTGGCCGAGGTCCCGACGGCCGGGGACCCGACGGCCGGAGTCCGGAGGGCCGGGGACCCGACGGCCGGAGTCGCGGTGACCGGGGACCCGACGGCCTGAGCCCCGGCGGCCAGGGACCCGACGGCCGAGGTCCCGGCGGACGGAGTCCGGAGGGCCGGGGACCCGACGGCCGGAGTCGCGGTGGCCGGGGACCCGGCGGCCAGGGACCCGACGGCCGGGGACCCGACGGCCGGAGTCCGGAGGGCCGGAGTCCGGAGGGCCGGGGACCCGGCGGCCAGAGTCGCGGTGGCCGGGGTCCCGGCGGCCTGAGCCCCGGTCGCCTGAGCCCCGGCGGCCAGGGACCCGGCGGCCAGGGACCCGACGGCCGGGGTCCGGGTCGCTGGAACGAAGGGAGCGGGCGCCGTGGGTGGCTTCGACGGCGCTACGGCGGCGAGGCCGCCCGGGGTTGCTGGGGGGCCGGGTGGGAGTGGGGCGGCCGTGCTCGTTGCGTCCACCGCGTCGGGCGCGGGGACCAGTGTCGCGGCCGCCAGGAGTCCCGTGCAGAGTGTGAGGCGGAATGGGCCCATCGTGAAACCTCCGCCATCAGGAGACTCCCGACGGTCCCGGTCCGCATCCGCTGGGGATCCGCGCTGCTCTGTACGAGTGATTCAGATCCGCTCGACGAGGTCCGCGATCGAGTCGACGACGTGGGACGGCCGGAACGGGTAGCGGTCGATCTCGCCCGGCTGCGTGACCCCGCTGAGCACCAGGAACGTCCGCATCCCGGCCTCAAGGCCCGCGAGCACATCGGTGTCCATACGGTCACCGATCATCGCGGAGGTCTCCGAGTGGGCCCCGATCGCGTTCAGCCCCGCGCGCATCATCAGCGGGTTGGGCTTGCCGATGAAGTACGGCTTCCTGCCGGTCGCCGCGGTGATCAGGGCGGCGACCGAGCCCGTCGCGGGCAGGGCGCCCTCGGCGGACGGGCCCACGTTGTCCGGGTTGGTGGCGATGAACCGGGCGCCGTTGTTGATCAGCCGCACGGCCTTCGTCATGGCCTCGAACGAGTACGTCCGGGTCTCGCCCAGGATCACGAAGTCCGGGTCGTGGTCGGTCAGGATGTAGCCGATGTCGTGCAGCGCGGTGGTCAGGCCGGCCTCGCCGATGACGTAGGCGCTGCCGCCGGGCCGCTGGTCGTCGAGGAACTGGGCGGTGGCCAGGGCGGACGTCCAGATGTTCTCCATCGGCACGTCCAGGCCCATGCGCTGCAGGCGGGCGTGCAGGTCACGCTGGGTGTAGATGGAGTTGTTGGTCAGCACCAGGAACGGCCGGCCGGACTCACGCAGCTTCTTCAGGAAGGCGTCGGCACCGGGGATCGGAACACCCTCGTGGATCAGGACACCGTCCATGTCGGTGAGCCACGACTCGATGGGCTTGCGGTCTGCCATGTGCTTCGGCCTCCTGCCGTACGCGTTCTTGCGTGAGTCCAGCCTAGCCAGTGGCCGGATCCTGCCGGTGGCCGGTTCAGCTTCCGGTGGCCTGCTTCCACGCCTCGACGTAGTCCGTGAGGTTCTTGTCGATGTCGTTCCAGTCCGGAGTGAACACCTCCACGCCCTCCATCAGCTTCTTCAGGTCCGTCGCGTTTGCGTCGTGGGCCTCGACGTCCTGGCGGACGCTGAAGCCGCCGCCGATCTCGCTGACCTGCTGCTGTGCCTGCTTGGCGAGCATGAAGTCCAGGAGCTTCCTGCCGTTGGCGTCGTGCGGGGCGTGGCTGACCAGTCCGGCGGCGTACGGCAGGGCGAAGGTGGTCGGCCTGCCGCCCTGCCGGGCCGGGAACCAGATGCCGAGGTTGGGCATGGTCTTGGCCTGGGCGAAGTTCATCTGGACGTCACCGTTGGCGGCGAGCAGCTCGCCCTTGTCGACCTTGGGCGCGAGCTTGCCGGTGGAGGCGGACGGTCCGACGTTGTTGGCCTGGAGCTTCTTCAGGTAGGCGAGCGCCGCGTCCTTGCCGCCGAAGTCGTGCATGGCCTTGACGAGCACGGCGGTGCCGTCGCCCGCGACACCCGGCGTGGAGTACTGGAGCCGGTTCTTGTACCGGCCGTCGAGGAGCTGCTCCCAGGTGGTGGGGGCCTGCTTGAGCTCCTTCTTGTCGTAGACGAAGCCGAAGTAGTTGTTGACCACGGAGGTCCAGGTGCCGTCGGCGGCCTTGTCCTCGCCGCCGACCTGGTCGGCGCCCTTCGGCGCGTACTTCTCCAGCAGGCCCTTGCTGTCCGCCTGCTGGATGAACGGCGGCAGGGTGACCAGGACGTCGGCCTGCGGGTTGCCCTTCTCGCGGACGGCGCGCTGCACCATCTCGCCGGAGCCGCCCTCGACGTACTTGACCTTGATGCCGGTCTGCTTCTCGAAGTCCTTGAAGACACGGTCGTACCAGCCGTCTCCGTTCTCGCCCTTGAGGCCGTCGGCGCTGTAGACGGTGACGACCTTGGCGTCGGCGGCGGAGGAGTTGCCGCCGCAGGCGGTGAGCGGGGCGGCGACGAGGCAGACTGCGGTGGCGATCTTGAGCGTGTTCTTGCGCATGGCGAGGCGAACTCCTGGCTGAGTGGGACGTGTTGAGGGGGGAGGAAGGGGGGCCGGATCAGCGGTGGGCGGCCCTGGTGCGGATCCGGGAGACGGCGAGCAGGACCAGCAGGGTCGCCGCCATCAGGACGACGGCGAGGGCGGATCCGGCGAACAGGGAGCCGCGGTCGGTGGCCGCGTAGATCAGCACGGGCAGCGGGGTCCAGTCGGGCGGGTAGAGCATCATCGTGGCGCTCAACTCCCCCATGGACAGGGCGAAGCAGAGGCCGGCCGCGGCGGTGAGGGAGGGCAGCAGCAGCGGCAGCCGCACCCGCCACAGCACCCGGGCGGGACCGGCGCCGAGCGAGGCGGCGGCCTGTTCGTAGGCCGGGTCGAGGCGGCGCAGGGCGGCGGAGACCGACTGGTACGCGAAGGCCGTGACCAGCACGGTGTGGGCGAGGACGACGATCCACCGGGTGCCGTTGAGCAGCACCGGCGGCCGGGAGAACGCGACCAGGACGGCCAGGCCCACCACCACCGAGGGGACGGCGACGGGCAGGACGAACAGGGCGTCGAGGACGGCGCGTTGGCGCCGCTTGAGTCCGGCGGCGGCGAGCGCGGCCCAGGTGCCGACGGTGAGCGCGAGCACGCTCGCGGCCAGCGCGGTGAGCAGGCTGGTGGCGAGGGCCTGCAACGCGTCGCCGTGAGCGGCCGCCCGGTAGTGGGCGGTGGTGAGGCCGGAGGGCAGCACGCTCGACCAGTTCGTGGCGAAGGAGGCCGCCAGGATCACCAGCAGCGGCAGCGCGAACAGGGGCAGGAAGAGGACGAAGAACAGGGCGGCGGCGGCCCACCGGCCCTTGCGGCTATGCACCAGCACGGCGGCTCACCATCCGGTAGAGACCGTAGAGGCCCACGGATATCAGGACGTTGACGACGGCGACCACGCACGCGCCCGGGTAGTCGGACTCCAGGATGGCCTTGCTGTAGATGAGCATGGGCAGGGTCGTGACTCCTTTCGCCCCGGTGAACAGCACGATCCCGAACTCGTTGAGGCACAGCACCAGGACGAGGCTGCCGCCGGCCGCCAGCGCGGGCAGCGCCTCGGGCAGGATCACGCTGCGGACGATCCGGGGCGCGCGGGCCCCGAGCGAACTGGCCGCCTCCAGCTGCGAGGTGTCGAGCTGGGAGAACGCGGCGAGCAGCGGGCGCATCACGAACGGGGTGAAGTACGTGATCTCCGCCAGCAGCACGCCCCAGGGCGTGGTCAGGAACTGGAAGGGTCCGTTCGCCGCCCCGGTGAGGTCGTGCCAGAGCCCGTTGGCCATGCCGACCGTGCCGTAGACGAAGAGCAGGGCAAGGGTGATCAGGAAGGAGGGGAAGGACAGGAAGACGTCGACGAACCGGGCCACCGCCCTCGCGCCGGGGAACGGCACGAAGGCGATGACGAGGGCGAGCAGGAAGCCGAGGACGAGACAGCCGGCGGTGGCGGCGAGCGCCAGCCACACGGTGGTCCACAGGGCCTCGCCGAACGCGGCGGAGGCGAAGACGTCGGCGTACGGCCGCAGGGAGATGCCGCCGGTGTCCGGCTGGACGGACTGCCGCAGGACGAGGGCGAGAGGGTAGAGGAAGACGAGGGCGAGCACGGCGACGGGCGGCGCCGCCCACAGCAGGCGCCTAGTCATGCCGGGCACCGTTCACGGCGGGCGCCGGGTGCGGGCCGGGCCGATCCACGGCGGCCGCCCGGACCGGACCGGGCCCGGCCGGGCCGGCCGCCCGGCACCCGCGGGCGCCATCCACAGCAGACGCCACCCCCCGACCAGCGCCATCCACAGCAGACGCCTGACCCGGACCGGGTCCGTCCGCGGCGGCCGCCCGGCCCCGGCGGGCGTCGTTCGCGGTGGGGGGCCTGTCGTGAGGCGGGCCGGGCGGCAGCAGTACCGCGTCCTCCGGGGCGAAGTGCACGGTCACCGGGGCGCCCAGGGCCGGCGGTTCCCTCAGCTCGGCGACGTCCGCCATGACCCGGTGGCCGGCGACGTCGACGTGGAGCCGGTGCGTGGCTCCGCGCCACAGGATCTCGCGCACGGTCCCGGTCAGTCCGTTCGGCCCGTCGCCGAGCCCCACCAGGTGCGGCCGTACGCACAGGGTGGCGCGGGAGCCGGGGGCCGCGCCCGCCGTCGCCACGGCGACCTCCCGCCCCGCGAGGAGCACTCCGTGCTCCCCCACCGTGACCGGCAGCAGGTTGGCGCTGCCGACGAAGGACGCCGTGAACTCGTTGGCCGGGGCCCGGTACAGCTCCCGCGGTGTGCCGCAGGCCTGCAGGCGGGCCCGGTCCATGACCGCGATCCGGTCGGCCAGGGTCAGCGCCTCGTTCTGGTCGTGGGTGACGTACAGGATCGACACGTCCGGCAGCTCCCGGTGCAGCCGGGCCAGTTCGGCCAGCATTCCGGAGCGCAGCCGGGCGTCGAGCGCGGACAGCGGCTCGTCGAGGAGCAGCACGCCCGGCCGGATGGCGAGCGCCCGGGCGATGGCGACCCGCTGCTGCTGGCCTCCGGACAGTTCCCGGGGGTGGCGGCGCGCGTAGTCCGCCATGCCGACCATCTCCAGCGCCTCGCGGACGCGTTCGCGCACCTCGGACTTGGGGAGCCTGCGCGCCTTCAGGCCGAAGGCCACGTTGTCCTCGACCCGCAGGTGCGGGAAGAGGGCGTAGCTCTGGACGACCATGCCGATCCCCCGCCGGTGCGGCGGCAGGTCCGTCACATCGCGTCCGCCGAGGTACACCCGCCCGGAGGCGGGCCGTACGAACCCGGCGACCGCCCGCAGCGCGGTGGTCTTGCCGGATCCGGACGGCCCGAGCAGCGCCATGACCTCGCCGGGTTCGACGGTGAGGTCGAGGGCGTCCAGGACGACCGTGCCGTCGTACGCGACGGTGACGGAGTCGAAGCGGATTCCCATCAGTCGGCTTCCCTGAACAGGGCGGGCAACTCGGCCACGGAGCCGAGGACATGGGTGGCGCCGGCGTCGTGGAGGTCCTGCGCGCCGTGCGCGCCGGTCAGCACTCCGGCGACGACGCCCGCCCCGGCGCGGACGCCGCTGAGCATGTCGTAGGAGGTGTCGCCGGCGACGGCCACCTGCCGCACGCCGTCGGCCGCCTTGGTGCGGACGAACGCCTCCAGGACCATGTCGGGGTAGGGCCGCCCGCGCCCGCCGGCGTCGGCCGGGCAGAGGGTGAGCGGCACGAGATCCTGCCAGCCGAGCGCGTCGAGGATCGCGTCCTGGGTGACGCGGGCGAAGCCGGTGGTCAGCACGACCGTGCGGCCGTCGGCCCGCAGTTGCTCGACGGCCTCGCGGGCACCGGGCACCGGGGCGATGAGGCCCCCGTCGACGAGGTCGCCGTACGCCTTCTCGAAGGCGACGTTGGCGCGCCGGGCCAGGTCCTCGGCGCCGAACAGGTGCCGGAAGACGGAGATCTTGGACTCGCCCATGGTGGCGCGGACGTAGGCGAGCTTGTCGGCGTGGTCGGCGGAGCCGGGCTCGACGCCCAGTTCGGCGGCGGCCGCGGCGAAGGCGCGCTCGACCAGGCCGCCGTCGGCGACGGTGGTGCCTGCCATGTCCAGCACGACGAGGCGGATGTCGTTGGTCGTCAGGTCGGTCATCGGTTCCTCACCAGTCCAGTTCGTCGGCGGTCTGCTCGGCGATCGCGGGCGCGCAGGTCATGCCGCGCCCGCCGGGCCCGGTGACCAGCCACACCCCGTCGCGCACCTGCTGCCGGTGGACCACCCGGCCGGGCTCGGTGCACTGCGCGTACACGCCGGCCCAGCGGCGCCTGACCTTCGGCAGCGGGCGGCCGAGGAGGGACTCCACGACACGGGTGAGGTGCTCGTAGGGGTCCTCGACGGTGTCGAAGGCGAAGGGGTGCTCGTACTCGTGGGTGTCGCCGATGGTGAGTCCGCCGTCGGCGCGCTGCACCATGAGGAGCTGCATCCGGTGGGCCGCGGCGATCTCGGCCTGGGGCCGGCCGGCGTTGAGCTCGTCCAGGGCCTCGGACGCGTAGGCCGGGTAGTACCGGAAGCTGTCGGCGTCCGCGACCGAGGTCGGCAGCGGCTCGCCGAGCGGGTCGGTCTGCATCATCTGGAGCCGTACGCGCCGGACCGGCAGGTCGGGGCCTGCGAGTTCCCGGACGAGTCCGCCGAGCCAGGCGCCCGTGCACAGCACCACCGCGTCGGCGGTGTGGACGTCGCCGTGGTCGTCGCGGACGGCGCCCTCGCCGACGACGTCCCGGACCTCGCGCCCGGGCAGGAAGGTGTAGTTCGGGTGCTTGAGCAGTTCGGCGCGCAGGGCGAGCTGGGCGGTGCGCGGCTCGACGGCCGCGTCGCGCTCGCAGTACAGGGCCGCGTCGAACTCGCCGCGCAGGGCGGGGTTGAGGGCGCGGGCCTCGTCCGGGGTCAGCAGCTTGCGGCCGCGGACGGCGGCGTCGGGTCGGGCCACGGCGGCCTCGGCCACGGCGCGTTCGAGGTCGCCGCGGACGGGGGTCAGGGAGCCGTTGGCACGGAACCCCAGCGCGGGGACGCGGCCGCCGATCTCCTCCCACAGCTCCCGGGCACGCAGGGCGGTGTCGAGTTCCTCGCCGACCGCGCGGCCGCTGACCCATATCTGCCCGAAGTTGCGCAGCGAGGCGCCACGGGCCTCGGCCTCTCGCTCGATCTGTACGACCTCGTGGCCGCGTTCCACTGCGTGCCAGGCGTGCATGGTGCCCACCACGCCGGCTCCTACGACTGTCACTCTCACGACGACCACGTTCCTTTCGGATGGGGAACCACAGGGGTCCTGCTGACAACGAGAGCCTGAACGAGTCGTCAAGATTGGGCTAGACCCGTTATCTTTTCGTTATCTTCAAGGGGTGGTCCGGGCCTGGTCGTCAGCGGCGCCGGTGAGGGGTGGCGGGTGGTGGCTCAGCCGCGCAGATGGGTGGCGAAGGAGAACCGGTCCCCTCGGTACAGGCTCCGCACGCGCTCCAGCGGGCGCCCTTCCGTGTCGCGTGAGACGCGGTGGATCAGCAGCATGGGGACCGCGGGCGGGGTGCCGATGAGCAGGGCCTCGCGCGGGGTGGCGAGCACGGTCTCGATGCGCTCGTCGGCGTCACCGAAGGCGATGCCCAGTTCCTTGAGGTAGGCGTAGAAGGAGGAGTCGGGGTCGAACCCGGTGTCCAGGTCGGGGACGCGGGCCACCGCCACGTAGGTGCTCTCCAGACCGACCCGCTCGTCGTCCGCGAGGAGCACGCGCTCCAGGTGCCAGACGGGCTCGCCGCGGGTCAGGCCCGTCTCGGCGGCGAGGGCGTCCGGGCAGGGGAAGCGGTCCAGGGTGACGAGGGAGCGTCCGGGGGTGCGGCCCTGCCGCCGTACGCCTTCGGTGTAGCTGACCAGGGACAGCGGCTGCTCCAGCTTGGGACCGGCGACGACCGTGCCGCGGCCCTGGCGCCGCAGCTTGCCCTCCAGGACGAGTTCGCGCACCGCCTGCCGCACGGTCTCGCGGGCGACCCCGTACTCCTCGGACAGATCGCGCTCGGTCGGGATCGGGCGGCCCTCGCCCAGTCCGCCGACGAGGTCGTCGATCCTCGCCTTCACCGCGTAGTACTTGGGAATCCGGCCGTGCTCCGGAATGCCTGAGCGCACGGGGGCGCCGGGGGCCTGGTCGTTGGGGTAGTCCACGCGGGAGATCGTCGCAGATCCCTGCGGGGGCTTGAGCGGGGGCTCGGGTCAGCCGCGTCTGCGGGTCAGCGTCAGGGCGCCGCCGGTGGCGAGCAGCGCGGCGGCGACCGTGAGCGCTCCGGGCGGGGTGACGGGACCCGTACGGGCGAGTTCGCCGGCGTGGGGGACGCGGTCGCCGGGGGCGTGGGGGCCGCCGGGCCGCCTGGGGTGGTGCGGCCCGGGGTCGGCGTCCTCGGGATCCGTGTCGATGCGGAACGCGTAGCCGTCGGACTGGCCGACCCAGTCCCCGTCGCCGTCGTGCCGCTGCACCACGGCGGCCGTCGCGGTGACCTCGTCGGCGACGGCGTCGGAGGTGATCGCCAGCCGGACCGTCACGGTCACGGTCTCACCCGGACCGACGGTGAAACCGGGCAGACCGGCGTCGAAGGGGCCGATGAGTTCCTGCTGATCGGTGGTCTCGAAGGACACCGGATGCGCTTCGGAGCCGTAGTAGAACTCCATGTGGGCCTGATCCGCCTTGAGAGCGCGCTGGGTGTCGACGAGCACCACGACCGGGTGGACGGCGGAGCAGGTGCGGGAGGTGGTGTTGGTCAGGTCGATGAGGAAGTCGCCGTATCCGCCGCCCGCCCGGTAGGTGTCGGGACCCCCGTGGATCCGGCTGGTGATCGGGAACTGGCGGTCGTCGGGCCCGGCACAGGTGGGCCCCGCCGCGGCATGGGCCGGTACGGCCGGCAGGGCGACGGCCGCGGCAAGGCAGAGGAACAGTGACGTGCACAGGCGCATGAACACAGGACCGTGCCGGACAGCCCACCCCCAGCAGGTCAGCCACCCCGCCCCACCCACGAACGCCCCCACAAGTCCGCCCGATCGGCCCCGAGGACGGACGCGAGCGAGGGAGCGCGCGTGGGTCTGGGCGGGGTGGGCCAGGCAGGCCAAGGCGGACGGGTGGGCAAGTGCGGGCGGTGGGCCGGGGCTACCGGCTGTCAGCCGTCTCCCCGGCCGAACATCGGGGCCAGCAGCAACTGGGCCGCGCCCTCCGCGACGCCGCGTTCGCCTCCCGGCGCGGTCCGGACCGGTACCGCGTCGCCCGGCGCGCCCTCCCGTCGGGCCCGTGCCGCGAGCACGTCGGCCACGCCCGTCACGAACACCTCCGGCGCCGCCGCCACCGTACGGCCGCCGAGCAGCACCAACTCGATGTCCAGCAGGCCGACGAGGTTCGCCGCGCCGGCCCCCAGGACCCGTGCCGCCTCCGCGAACTCCCCCCGTCCCACGGCCGCGAGGCACAACGCCTCGACGCACCCCCGGTCCCCGCACCCGCACAGCGGCCCGTCCAGCTGGATCACCTGGTGCCCGAACTCACCCGCCCCGGTCCGCGCCCCCCGGTGGACGCTCCCCCCGATCACCAGCCCGGCCCCGAGCCCGGTCCCGAGGTGGAGGTACGCGAACGAACGGCCCTCCCCGGCGACCGCGAGCCCCAGCGCCGCCGCGTTCGTGTCCTTGTCGACCACGACCGGCACCCCGAGCCGCCGCGCGAGCGCGTCCCGCAACGGGAACCCGTCCCACTCCGGAAACCCGGTCACCCGATGCAACACCCCGCACCGATGATCAAGCGGCCCGGGCAACGCCACCCCGACTCCGACGAGAGTCCCGACGTCGGAGAGCCGGGGAGAGAGCCGGGGGCGAGTTCCTTCGGCCGCGGTCAGCGCGGCCTCCGCCGCTCCGCCCCCCAGCACCTCCCCCACCAGCCCCTCCACCTCGCGGGCCACCGTCGCCACGACGGACTCCGCGCCCGCGCCGAGGTTCAGCGGGCCACGGCGTTCGCCGGTCACGGTGCCGTTCAGGTCGACGACGACCAGGCGGAGTTCGTCGCGGTCGACGTGGACCCCCACCGCGTGCCCCGCCTCCGGCACCAGTCGCAGCACCGTGCGCGGTTTGCCGCCCGTCGACGCCCGCCGGCCCGCCTCCGCCGCGAGGCCCTGCTGCCGCAGCCGTGCCGTGATCTTGCTGACCGCCTGCGGAGTCAGCCCGGTCCGCTCGGCCAGTTCCAGCCGGCTGATCCCCTCCGCGCCCGCCCCGCGCAGCAGATCGAGCACCAGCGCGGCGTTGTGGCTGCGCAGGGCGAGCAGGTTCGCTCCCGCCGTCCCCCTGCCCGTCACTCCCGAGACCGTCACCGCGTCCGCACCGCCCTTCCCACCGCTCACACAGCACCGCACACACGGCACCGTTCACACAGCCATTCTGCCCGGCGCTTGCACTTCGGCAACAGCGTTGCGAAAGTAGGATCCATGACTGGCACCCCCCTCCGCGTCGGCCTCGTCGGCTACGGCCTCGCCGGCTCCGTCTTCCACGCCCCGCTGATCGCCGCGACAGAGGGCCTGGCCCTGGACACGGTCGTCACCTCGAACCCGCAGCGGCAGGAGCAGGCCCGCGCGGAGTTCCCGGACGTCCGCCTCGCCGCCGGCCCCGACGAGCTGTTCGCCCGCGCCGGCGAACTGGACCTGGTCGTCCTCGCCTCCCCGAACAAGACGCACGTCCCGCTCGCCACGGCCGCCCTGAAGGCGGGCCTGCCGGTGGTCGTGGACAAGCCGATCGCCGGGACCGCGGCCGAGGCGCGCGCCCTCGACGCCCTGGCCGACGAGCGCGGACTGCTCCTGTCCGTCTTCCAGAACCGCCGCTGGGACAACGACTTCCTCACCCTGCGCCGGCTGCTCGCCGAGGGCGAGCTGGGCGACGTGTGGCGGTTCGAGTCCCGCTTCGAGCGCTGGCGTCCGCAGCCGAAGGGCGGCTGGCGCGAGTCCGGCGACCCCGCGGAGATCGGGGGCCTGCTGTACGACCTCGGCAGTCACGTCGTCGACCAGGCCCTCGTGCTGTTCGGCCCCGCCACCCTGGTGTACGCCGAGTCGGTGGTGCGCCGCGCGGGCGCCGAGACGGACGACGACACGTTCATCGCGATCACCCACGCCAACGGGGTCCGCTCCCACCTCCACGTCTCCGCGACCGCCGCGCAACTCGGCCCCCGCTTCAGGGTGCTGGGTTCCAAGGCGGGCTATGTGAAGTACGGCCTGGACCCGCAGGAGGCCGCGCTGCGGGAAGGCACCCGCCCGAGCACCGACGGCTGGGGCGTCGAGAACGACGCCCTGTGGGGCCGCATCGGCTCCGGCGACTCCCCGCTGACCGGCGGCGGCCGCCCCGTACCGACCGTGCCCGGCGACTACCCGGCGTACTACGCGGCCGTGGCCGCCGCCCTCCGCGACGGCGCCCCGAACCCGGTGACCGCCCAGGAGGCCGCCGCCGCCCTCGACGTCCTGGAGGCGGCCCGCCGCTCGGCCCGCGACGGCGTGGCGGTGCGGCTGTGACGAACGACGCGCACGCGACCCCCGCGGGCACCCCGGGCATCGAGGAACTGGAGGCACAGGAAGGCCGCCTGGTCCTCCCCCGCTTCACGCACGACGACGCCTGGGCGCTGGGCTCGCTCCTCGTGGAACTGGCACGGGAGCGGCAGGCCCCGGTCGCCGTCGACATCCACCGCGCGGGCCAGCAGCTCTTCCACGCGGCCCTGCCCGGCTCGACCCCCGACAACGACGCCTGGATCGCCCGCAAACGCCGCGTGGTGGAGCGCTACGGCTGCGCCTCCTACCTGGTCGGCGCCCGCTTCCGGGCCAAGGGCACGACCTTCGAGGCCTCCTCCCGCCTGGACCCGGACGTGTACGCGGCCCACGGAGGCTCGTTCCCGCTGCACGTCGAGGGCGCGGGCGTGATCGGCGCGGTGACGGTCTCCGGACTGCCGCAGCTGGAGGACCACAGGATGGTGGTGGAGGCGCTGGAGCGGTTCCTGGGCGAGAGGTGAGGTGTGAGGGATCACGAGGATCACCGACAGCCGGAATGACGGCCAGGTGATCCCTCCGGGGGCACACAAGATCGAGATTACTGCTCTCGGGGGAAGCCGCGGATTATCCCGGGACGCCCTCCGGTTGGGGACTGCTGCAGGCGTGACGATCAAGCGACAGCACCCCGTCCGGAGGGATCGGAACCGATGAGCGACACCACAGGCCCCGCGCGCCCCTTGCGGGAGACCATCGGCCGGTACGGCATCTGGAGCATCGGACTCCGCTCGGAGAACGCGGCCCGGCGCGGCGAACTCGCCGAGGCCGCCGCAGAGTTGGAGGAACTCGGCTACGGAGCCGTCTGGCTGGGCGGCAACAGCACCGCCCGCAACGCCGCCCCGCTGATCGAGGCGACCGGGCACATCGTCGTCGCCACCAGCATCCAGAGCGTGTGGCAGCAGGACGCCGTCGACAGCGGGGCGGAGTTCACCGCGCTGGAGGCCTCCCACCCCGGCCGCTTCGTACTGGGCCTCGGAGTGAGCCACGGCCCGCGCGTGCAGCAGTACCGGAAGCCGTACTCGACGATGGTCGGCTACCTGGACCGGCTCGACGAGCTCGACCGGTCCGGCGAGGGCGGCGTGCCGGCCGGGCGCCGCGTGCTCGCCGCCCTGGGCCCGAAGATGCTGGAACTGTCCCGCGACCGTGCGGCCGGCGCGATCCCGTATCTGACCACGCCGGACCACACCGCGCAGGCCCGCGAGATCCTGGGCGGGACGGCGCTGCTGGCACCGGAGTTCAAGGTCGTCCTGGAGACCGACCCGGCCCGCGCCCGCGCGGTGGCCCGCGAGTACCTCGCCCCCTACCTGGAGCTGCCGAACTACACCGACAACTTCCTGCGCCTCGGCTTCACCGAGTCCGATGTCACCGGCGGCGGCAGCGACCGTCTGATCGACGCGGTGTTCGCGTGGGGCGAGGAGTCCCGGATCCGCGAGCGGATCGAGGCGTTCCACGCGGCGGGCGCGGACCACGTGGCGCTCCAGGTGGTCACCGCCGGCCCGCGCGACGCCCTGCCCCGGGAGGAGTGGCGCAGGCTGGCCTCCCTGCTGGCGTGAGCGGACCTGGTCGGGTGAACGGACCGGATCGAGGGGCGACGGCAGGCCGAGGGGCGCGGGCCGGGACGCGAGGCGTTACGCGTCCTTGAGTTCCTGCCGCTGCCGGCCCAGCCCCTCGATCTCCAGCTCGACCACGTCCCCGGCCCGCAGGTACGGCTTCGGCTCGGGCTGTCCCAGGGCCACCCCGGCCGGCGTACCTGTGTTGATGACGTCACCGGGGTACAGGGTCATGAACTGGCTGACGTAGCGCACGACTTCGGCGACGGGGAAGATCTGGTCGGCGGTCGACCCGTCCTGCCTCGGCTCGCCGTTGACCCACAGGCGCAACGGCAGCGCCTGGGGGTCGGGGACCTCGTCGGCGGTGACGAGCCAGGGTCCGAGCGGGTTGAACGTCTCGCAGTTCTTCCCCTTGTCCCAGGTCCCGCCGCGCTCGTTCTGGAACTCCCGCTCGGAGACGTCGTGCGCCACCGCGTACCCGGCGACGTGCGCGAGCGCCTCCTCGTGCGACTCCAGGTAGCGGGCCGAACGGCCGATGACGACCGCCAGCTCCACCTCCCAGTCGGTCTTGGCCGCGCCGCGCGGCACGAGCACGGTGTCGTTCGGCCCGACCACGGTGTCCGGCGCCTTGAGGAAGATCACCGGCTCGGCGGGCGGCTCGGCGCCGGTCTCGCGGGCGTGGTCGTGGTAGTTCAGCCCGATGCACACGACCTTGCCGATCCGCGCGACCGGCGGCCCGATCCGCGAGGCGTCGGGGTCGGGCCCGGTCCCGTCCGGCCCGTCGCCGTCCGGCCCGTTCACGTCCAGCGCGGGCAGTTCCCCCGCGGCGGCGGCCTCGCGGATACGGGCGAGTGCCGCGTCGTCGGCCAGCAGCGCCCCGTCGATGTCCGGGACGATGCCCGACAGATCCCGCAGGACCCCGCTCGCGTCGAGCAGCGCGGGCCGCTCCGCACCCGCCGTACCGACTCGCAGCAGCTTCATGTGTCCAACTCCCTCGATCGCGGGGCGCCCGGCCGACGAAGGCGACCTGGGTGCGGCAGACGCGGCCATCGGAGGGCTGACCGATCGTCCAGGGTCGACCCGCACTCCGCAAGACCGCGTTCACGTACTGGACCGTAGCCCCGCCCGCGAGAACGGCCGGGCCCGCGCGCTCACCGGTGCAGCAGGAACCGCTCGGCCGCGCTCCACGCCGTGCTGGTCACCACGTACAGCGCGGCGGCCAGCGGCACCACCGCCACGGTGACCAGCGTGAAGAAGGACAGGTACGGCATGGCCTTGCCGACCGCGCCCACGGCCCCGCCGCTCCCGCCCGCCGTACCGGCCACGTCCGTCGTGTCCAGGGACTTCCTCGCCCGCACGAAGTTGAACGCGGCGACCGCGGCCACCACCGCGAACAGCCCCAGATACACGGCCCCGGCCGCCCCGAACGCCCCGCCCCCGGCCAGCGCGTCGGTCCACCGCCCGTCGAGCGGAGCGGCCAGCAGCCGGTGGCCGAGCAGTCCGGCGCCGTCCGCGTCCGGCGTCGAGAACAGGTGGTACAGCACGAAGAAGGCGGGCATCTGCAGCAGGCTGGGCAGGCAGCCCGACAGCGGCGACACCTTCTCCTCGGCGTGCAGTTCCAGCACGGCCTTCTGCAGCTTGCCGGGGTTCTTCCGGTACTTCTCGCGCAGCTCGCCGATCCGCGGCTGCAACGCGGCCCGCGCCTTCTGCCCGCGCGCGGCGGCCCGGGAGAGGGGGTTTGAACTGGTGCCGTTTGACAGCGTTTGCGTGTGTTCTGGTGTGCATGAGTGCACGTCGCGGTTGGGTGTGGGATGGCGGTGCGAGGCGGGGTGACGGGTGTTCTGGTTTCGAATGCGTGACCTTCGGCCGGGAGTGGTCGTTGGGTGCGGTGACGGGTTCTTCGGCATCGAGTGGGGGTGGGCAATGGGCAGACTGCGGGAGGTATCAGCATCGTTCGCGGTGCCCGGCCCGTCCGGGGTGGCGATCAGCTCCGGCCTCAAGGGTCTGAGTGGGCAGGACGAGTTTGTGCTGCGCCAGGTCGGCAATCTGCTCGGCTCGCTGGCCTCCCGTGATCTAAAGGCGCGCTGTGCTGCGGGGCTGGACCACGACGGTGAGCAGTGGGCTCGGCGTAAGCGAGCGCTGACCGGGGAGTCGACCGCGCGGTGGGCGGGCAGCATCACCAAGGCCACGCACGATCAGTGGGCGCTGGCCCGGCGCGGACAGCTCGCCCACACGCAAGGTCTGCGGGCGGGCGTCGAGACAATCGCGTACCGGCTCTCGCTACCCATCGGCGAGAAGGGCATCAGGGGGGCGCCGGGCGGTTACCGCTCCCAGCGAGAGTGGTTTGCCAAAGCCCGGCGCCTGCACCTGCTTGAGGACCGGCTGGAGCAGGTGCGGGCCGACTGGGAGGCCGGGCGGGTGCGGGTGGTGCGCGGCGGCAGGAAACTGGCGCGCGCCAAGCACCACCTCGAAGCCGCCGGGCTTTCGGAGGCGCAGTGGCGGCAGCGATGGGAGGCCGAGCGGTGGTTCCTGCACGCCGATGGCGAGTCGGGGAAGCGGTACGGCAACGAGACGATCCGCGTCACCCCCGACGGTGAGGTGAGTATCCGGCTTCCGGCAGCGTTGGCCGGGCTGGCCAACTCACCGCACGGCCGGTACGTACTCGCCTCCCGGACCGTCTTCCACCACCGCAGCGAGCAATGGGCCGACCGCATCGCGGCGAACCGTGCGGTGGCCTACCGCATCCACTACGACACCAGCCGCGGCCGCTGGTACGTGACCGCCTGCTGGCAGATCCCGCCCGTGCGGACCGTGCCCTTGGAGACTGCTCGTGCGGGTGGGCTGGTCGGGGTGGACATGAACGCCGATCACCTGGCCGCCTGGCGCCTGGACGAGCACGGAAACCCCGTCGGCGCGCCCCGCAGATTCGACTACCGGCTGACCGGCACCGCACAGCACCGCGACGCGCAGGTCCGCCACGCCCTCATCCGCCTGCTGCACTGGGCCGCACGGCACGGTCTGGCACTTGCCATCGAGGACCTGGACTTCGCCACGGAGAAGACCCGGGAGAAGCACGGCCGCCGCAAGCGGTTCCGCAAGCTGATCTCCGGCATGCCCACTGCCCGGCTGCGCGCCAGGCTGGTGTCCATGGCCGCCGAACTGGGTGTCACCATCGTCGCGGTTGACCCGGCCTACACCAGCCGCTGGGGTGCCCAGCACTGGCAGAAACCCCTCACCAGCAAGAACAGGAAGCCCACCCGCCACGACGCTGCCTCCGTGGCGATCGGAAGGCGCGCCCTGGGGTGCCCGATCCGGCGTCGGACGGCACCGCCCCCACTGCACCGGAGTGATGCGGTGGGGCATCGGACCGTCCAGGCCGCATCGGATACCCCAGGGCGTGAGGGACCCCGCCCCCGCATTCCCGGACCACGGACACGATCCGCCGGCGCCGGATGTGGAGCGAAAGCGGGCGACCAGTGTGCTCACAACCGTTCGGGGCACACGGCTGAGCACGAATCCTGGCACCAGGACTCACTCCCGCTCAGTCCATAGGAACGGTGGAGGAGGAGTCGTACGATCGCGGCGGCGGCCGCCGAGGCGTGGAACAGCGGCTGGAGCAGGTCGGCTAGTTACTCGACCAAGCCGGCGAAAACGGACATGAGTGAGCCCTCCGGGGGTCTTGTCGTGCCAGGCGTACGGGGATGACGGCATGACGACCCGCGCGGGGTCACCAGGAGGAGTGAACGGTGCCCTGCGCGGTGGTCGCCGGGAGGGCGTGCCCGGGTGCCCTGGGCCGCGGCCGGCCCGCGGCGTCGGGGTCGCGCTGGGGCAGGAAGGCCGTACGGCGGTCCCGGTCCCGGATGGCCGTACGCACCCGGGTGGGCGGTACGGCGGGTGCGCAGCGGGAGCCGAGCACCGCGCAGGCGACGAGCGCGGAACCGGCCGCGGCGGTCGCGGCGAGCGCGAAGGCCACGGTCCCGGAGAGGCCTCCGGCGGCGGACAGGGCGACCGGAAGCAGGACGAAGAGGGGCAGGAGGAGAGACAGGAGCAGCGGCACGGCGGAGGGACGCGTGGCGACGCGACTGCGGATCACGCCGGCTCCCTCCCATGGGCGTGCGCCTCGGTGCTCCGGCACCTGCGGCTCACTGTCCCGTTGTCTCGTCATCTGCTTCTACGGGGTTCATCCGGTTATACAGGATCGATGTCGAGCGGTTGCAGCAGCCGCCTCGGCTTGAGCAAGGCCCGGCCGACCGGATCCACCGGGTCCGGATCGAGTCCGGGTCCCGGCTCCATGAGGACGTCCTCGACCGGTACGACGGTTGCGCAGGCGGGGCACTCGCCGTACGGCCCGAGTTCGGTGCCGCACTCCACGTGCCGGAAGTAGCGCAGCTGGACCTCGGTGAAGTGCTCGCGCCCCCACAGGCCGAGGGCCCGCAGGGTGGGCCACAGTGCGGTCCCGCGCTCGGTGAGGACGTACTCGTCACGGGGCGGCGATTCCTGGTATCGCCGCTTCTCCAGGATCCCCTCCGCCGTCAGCGTCTGGAGGCGGGCGGCGAGGACCGCGCGCGGGATGCCGAGGTGGACCAGGAAGTCGTTGTACCGCCGGACCCCGTAGAGCGCGTCGCGGATGACCAGCATCGTCCAGCGCTCGCCGATGATCTCCAGCGCGCGGGCGATGGAGCACTCCTGTGTCGCGTAGTCCTTGCCCAGTGCCATGCCGTCCACTGTAGCCACTTTCCGAGAACTTGGTTCAATGACCGAACCTTTGGGTGTTACGGTTCTGGAGCAGGTAGGTTCAATGACCGAACCTGCGTGAGCCTCTTCTCCGCCCAGCCCCTCGGAAGGACGGGCCCATGACCGGGCTGAACTCCCCCACGACCTCCGCCGCGACCCCCACGGCAGCGGGCACCAGCACACGCACCGCCGCCCCACGCCTCAGGCGCCGGGACGGGCCTCCGCACCCCCGGGCCACGCTGGCCGTGACCAGCGCGGCCACCACCGTGGCCCTGATGACGTACACCGCGCCGATCATCACCCTGCGCGGCACCGCGGCCGCCCTGCACACTCCCCTCTCCGCCCAGGCATGGCTGCTCAACGGCACCCCGCTGGGCCTGGCCGCCCTCCTCCTGATCGCCGGCAGCCTGGCCGACGACTACGGGCGCCGCCGCGTCTTCCTGGCCGGCACGCTGACCCTGGGCCTGACCACCGTGCTGGGCGCCCTGGCGACGACGACCTGGCAGTTCACGCTGGCCCGCATCGCCCAGGGCGCGGCGAGCGCGGCGCTGCTGGCCAGCAGCCTGGGCCTGCTCGTGCACGCCTTCCCCACTCCGCGCGGCCGGCTCCACGCGACCGGCGTCTGGGGCGCCTTCGTGAGCGGCGGCATCGCGGTCGGCCCGCTGGTCACGGGCGCCCTGCCGAACTGGCGGGCCGCCTACGCCGTCCTGGGCGCCGCCGCCCTGGTCACGGCCGTGCTCGGCACCCGCACGCTGTCGGAGTCCCGCGCTCCGAGGGGCGGCCGGCCGGACGTCCTCGGCGCACTGACCTTCGGACTGGCCCTGGTCGCCCTGGTGGCCGCCCTGACCCTGGGCCGGGACGGCTGGCTGCGGGCACCGGTGGGACTGCTGCTCGCGGCGGCCGTGGCACTGCTCGGGGTCTTCGCGCTGCTGGAGCGCCGCACCGGCACGCCGATGATCGACCTGTCCCTGCTGCGCCGCCCCCGCTTCCTGGCCTCCTCGGCGGGCGGACTGTTCACGGGCCTGGCGGTGATCGGCCTCTTCAGCTTCCTGCCCGCGGTGCTCCAGCAGACGCTGAGGATGTCGCCGATGACCAGCGCCTGGCTGTTGCTGCTGTGGTCCGGCACGAGCTTCGTGGTGGCCCTCCAGTCCAAGCGCCTGGCGGGACGGGTGACGCCGCGCCGTCAACTGGTCCTGGGCTTCGTCCTCCACGCGGCCGGCGTCCTGACGATGCTCGGCGCGGTCGGCGCCGGCTCCTGGCCACGCCTGCTGCCGGGCCTGCTCCTTGGCGGCGTGGGCACCGGCCTGCTGAACGCCGCGCTGCCCCTGCTGTCGGTCGAATCGGTCCCGCCGGAGCGCGCGGCGATGGGCTCCGGCGCCCAGCAGACCCTCCGTTACATCGGCTCCTGCGCCGGAGTCGCCCTGACCATCGCCCTCGCGACGTCGGCGGGCAGCCTCGCCAGGGGCGCCGACGTGGCGATGGTGGTGTCGGCGGGACTGGCGCTCGCGGGCGCGGTCGGCGTGGCGGTGGCGCGGGAGCGGGGGTGAGCGCGCGAGCGCGGGAGCGGAAGCGGGGGTGAGGGCGCGGGGCGGGACGTACGGGTGCGGGCCGGGGACGTGGGGAGGGCGGGGCTGGGCGTTGGGGGTCTGAGGATGGGCCCTTGGGGACGGGGACCCTGGGGACGGGGGCCCTGACGGTGGCCCCCAGGGATTGGGCCCGCTGCGGGACCCTGAATCCCCTGGCCTGCAGATACCTCACGTTTGTCGCTCCCCGGCAGTACGGTGTCCCCCATGCGCCCCGCCACGCCCGCCGAAGACGCCGACCACGCCACCGAAGCGGACCGCCTCGAGCGGACCGCCGAGCTGTACCCCGAGGACGCCGAGGCCCTCCTCCTCCAGGCCGCGGCCCACCGGGAGCTGTCCGGCGACCGCCCCGCCGCGACGACCCTCTACGACCGGCTGCTGTCCTCCGACGCCGCTCTGGAGAACCCCCACCTGGTCCGGGCCCTCAAAGCCGCCAACCTCTGGGAGTACGGCCACGAGGCGGAGGCGAGAGCGATCATCGAGGGCGTCCGTTCCGCGGCGCCCCGCGACCCGGCGCCCTGGGTGATCGTCGCGGAGTCCCTGGAGGTCCACGACGAACTCGAGTCAGCGCACGAGACGTTCACCCAGGGCGTGGAGCTGCTTCTCGCGGAGGCCCAGCAACCGCCGCGCGCCACCCACCCGCTCGTCTTCGGCCGCCACCGCGTCCGCCGCATGCTGGGCGCGGGCCACGACGACTGGGACATGCTGGCCGACACCCTGCACAACTCCCCTGTCCCGCTGGACGAACTCCACGACCCGAAGCGCGTCTGGTCCCTCGGCTCGGAGAACCCGGCCGAACTGCAGGCGGAGATCACCCGCCTCCGTGCCGAACTCGGCGCCTACCGCGCGGCCCTCTCCCGCCCCTTCCCGGTGGCGGTCCTGCACTGGCCGGCGGAGGAACTGTCCGAACTCCTCACGGCCTACGACGGCCTCACGTCCGAATACCCCTCCCACGAGACCCACTTGGCGACGATAGAGGCCTCCCTGCGCGAACTGGCCTCCTCCGGCACCCCCAACCTGGGCATCGTCACGGGCACGGTTCCCTCCTACGAGGCCTTCGCCGCCTCGGAGGCCGCCTCCCCGTCCGACCCGGCCCTGCTGCCCCAGTACGCGACGACCCTGGCGGCCCGGGGCCGCGCGGTCGCCTGGCCGCCGCAGCGGGGGTCGCGGTGCTGGTGCGGTTCGGAAGAGGCGTACGGGGAGTGCCACGGGGCGGCCAAGCCCGCCGAACCCGCTGGAACCGTCTGAAGGCCCGACACACCCAGCAGAGCCCCACGGCAGCACGGGACGACGGTACGAGGAGCAACACCCCGGCGAACCGGTACCGAC
The DNA here is from genome assembly GCF_044750345.1 of Streptomyces sp. NPDC088817. NCBI lineage: Bacteria > Bacillati > Actinomycetota > Actinomycetes > Kitasatosporales > Streptomycetaceae > Streptomyces > Streptomyces sp. NPDC088817. The sequence continues at coordinate 192,429 of NZ_JBIVJN010000015.1, read as the reverse complement.
CCGGAGCGCCTACGAACGCCACCTCACCCGCCACCGCGAGGCCAACCCACAGGGCCGGTGCGGCTGACGGCCCCCTGGGGGCCGTAACGGCCCTTGCCCCCCAGGGGCGCCCGTGCTGCCGGGGTGGGCCCATCGCGTTTCGGAGCAACCTTCCGGGGAGTTCGTGGATCATGGGCGTGCTCACCGAACTGGTGTGCATGATGCCTAAGTTATGGGGATCTCTCCGCGTTCGCGCTGGCTGCGCTGGCCGCCACGGCGCTGGCCGGTCCCGCCCATGCCCAGCAGGAACCGCTGCCGGTCTCGATCACCGGCCCCGACAGCGTGAACCTCTCGCTGCACCCGGAGGCCGATGAGCCGGGTGAGCCTCAGATCGAGCTGGGACTCCGGGCGCCCGGAGAGCCGGTACCGGACAAGAACCACACCATCTGGCCAATACACAACGGCGAGTACACGGTCACCGTGGACGCGAGCTCCCTGGCCGGCGTTGCCGCGGTGGACTTCTCCCAGCTCGGCGGGTGGCGGGGGTGCTCCGTCGTCGGGCTCGTCGCCACCTGCAGCGGCTACGAGATCTACGCGAGCCAGGACTATAACAACCTCGGCGGCATCCGCCTCGACGTGACCGACGAGAGCGCCGCGGGCGCTTTCGGCACCATCGAGATCACGGCCGCGGGCGAGGGTCTCGACTTCACCGGGCACACGGTGGACGTGCTGGTGGGCGGCCCGGAGCTGCTGATGAAGCAGCTGACCGAGCCCGAGGGTTTCCGGGCCGGTGACACCTTCCAGGCGCCGCTGGGCTTCCGCAACGTCGGCGGGCTGGGCGGCGACGGCGTCGTGCTGCGGGTCTCCGGCAGCCGGGGGCTGTCCTTCCCCAGCACCTTCAGCAACTGCTGGTACGAGCCGCGTGACTCCGACGACGTGCTCGGGAGGTCCACGGCGCTCTGCATCTTCGACAGCGAGTTCGCCGGTGAGGCGGCATACGGGCTGAGCACGCCCTTCCCGATCAAGACGGCCGGTTTCGCGCTGTACGACACGATGTCCTACAGCTTCAGCGCGGTGCCCGCCGAGCAGGCGCGGGAGCTGCTGACCGAAGGCGATTACCAGGCGGGTGACGGGTCGGCGCTGGAGCTGGTCCGCGTGCAGGACGCGGACCCGGCCGATTACACCCGCTGGGCCGACATTGACTTCCCGACGACGAACACCTTCGACCTCGCTCTGACCGGTGAGCGGCTGCGGGCCCGCGAGGGCAGCACGGTGTCGGTGAACATCGGCTTCGCCAACCACGGCCCCGCCTGGCTGGCCTCGCTCCGCTCCGGCGGCGAACCGATCCCCTTCTGGGTAGACCTCCCCCCGGGTACCACGGTCACCGCGGTCCCCAAGGACTGCCAGCGCGGCTGGGCGGGCGCCGAGGGCGACTACCTCTGCTTCATCGCCACGCCGATCCTGGAGGACGCCTCCCGCACCTTCACCTTCGGCCTCCACGTCGACCAGAAGATCAAGAACGCCACCGGCCGGGCGTTCTTCCCGTACACCATGCGGGGCGAGGGCAACCCGGCGAACGACTCCGCGACGATCGTGCTGAACCCGACGGGCAAGCCCTGACCATCAGCCGTCCTGTCACAGCGGGCCCGCCCTCGCGGGCGGCCCGCTCTGGCGGGACGGCGGAGCTCATCCGATCACCAACTGCCGCCGCAACGCGTGAACAAACGCCGCTGCTGGACGTGGCCAGGCGCGATCTGTCGCACCAGATGATCTACCTCGACCGCCCTCAGGACGCCCTCGGCCTCCTGGGAATCGCCGCCAGGAACGCTCACATGCCTGTGGTCCAGGCGTTGGTCGCATCCCAGACCGGCCGCGTGCATGCGGCTCTGGGCGACGCACGCCAAGTGGAGACTCACCTCAGTGCCGCCGACGTCCTCCTGAGCGAGGGACTCGGTGAGGACCTCCCCAGGTGGGTCGACTGCTTCGACGCTGCCGAGCATGCGGGGCCCGCGCGGTCTCCGCCCGGGACCTGGCCGACCTCGGACCGGGCGGGCAGTCTTCGAGCAGGCACTTCAAGGACGCCCTCCGGCTGAGAAGGCCGGGATTCGAACGAGTACGAGTCATGGATCGCGTCGGACTGGCGGCCGCACTGTTCGTCGAGGGCGAGCCCGAGCAGGGCGCCAAGGCGGCACAGCAGGCGATCGACGACGCATCCGCGTCGACTCCACCCTCGTCGCTTCCCGGCTGAACACCTTGCTGGAGGCCGCCCGCCCCTACAGGACGGCCACGGTCGACGCGGTGCGCGCGAGGGCCGTGGAGCTCGTGTCCTCCCGGTCAACCACCATTACGGCCTGAGAACATCGACGGCATGGCCAAGCATCGTCGTCCGGGACCACCGAACCAACGATCCCGGGCGGTCCCGCGGATCGACCCCGACGCCCCGCTCGCCTCGTACACCAGGCGACGTCGCCCGCCGATGGACGTCCACCGTCGCCACCGACCGGTCCACGGCGGCGCCGGCCACCTGCGACCGGATGAGCTGCGTGTCCTGGAGGAATGGGATGGGTTCGCGTACCAGATGGTTGGCACTGCGCCAGATCTGGCGGACGCGAGGGAGTGGGTGAACCGGGAACCAGACGTCCCCTGAACTGCCTCCGAGGGCGCGCCCCGCTCACCGCGACGACGCTGGCCGCCCGAGCCCGAGCCATGAAATCGGCTTCATCACCGCGGACATGACGGTCTGGCGGGCGGCGTAGCCAGAACTTCTTCACGCACTGCATCCAGGTTCTTCGATTGTCAGCGGCCCCTGTTACAACAGAGCCACTGAAACGTGATCGAGGGGGGCTTGGTGATGGAAGCACAAGGCGCGGGCCAGCCGGTCGCTGGGGTGTACGAACGGCTGATCACTGAGGACGTGCGCGATGAGCTGGGGCAGCTCGCTGCCATGGGGTGGAAGGCCATCGACGCCGAGGTGAGCAAGGAGTCCTCGCCTCACGTTCTGGCCCGGCATGTCGGCGAGGTTGTCGCCCGCAAGCTCAACCAGCTCCCCTCCGACCAACGGGTCCCCTTCGTCAACAAGGTTCTGGAATCTCTGGCCGTCAGCCAGACCGACGCCGAGCCCGTCAGCACGGTCGTCGACGGCCCCCGCCAACTGCTCGCCCTCGCCGAGCAGGAGGCGCCGGGAGCCTATGCGATCCGCCCCCTCACCCCGCTGTCCGAGACCTCGTTGATCACGAACTCGCCGGAGGACCTCAGCCTGGGCGCCGAGCTGCGCGCCGAGCTCGCGACCGCGGACCGTATCGACCTGCTCTGCGCGTTCGTGAAGTGGTACGGCATACGGGTCCTGGAGGACGCTCTGCGCGCCGCCAAGGAGCGCGGCGTGCAGATCCGGGTCATCACGACCACGTACATGGGAGCCACCGACCGTCACGCTCTCGACCGGCTGGTGCGGGACTTCGGCGCAACCGTCAAGGTCAACTACGAGATCCGCTCCACACGCCTGCACGCGAAGGCCTGGCTTTTCCGGCGCAAGACGGGCTTCGACACCGCCTACGTCGGCAGCTCGAACCTGTCCAGAGCCGCGCTGCTCGACGGCTTGGAGTGGAACGTACGGCTGTCGTCCGTCGCCACACCCTCGGTGCTGAACAAGTTCGAGGCGACGTTCGACGCGTACTGGAACGACACCGCCTTCGAGACGTACGACCCCGATCTCCACGGCGAACGCCTCGACGGAGCGCTGGCCCAGGCGAGTGGCACCAGCTCCACCACCGACCTGAAGATCAACCTCTCCGGTCTCCAGGTACGTCCGTTCCCACACCAGCGGGACATGCTGGAGCGGCTCACCGTCGAGCGGGAGCTCCGTGGGCGGCATCGGAACCTGCTGGTCGCGGCGACCGGTACCGGGAAGACGGTGATGGCCGCCCTGGACTACCGCAGCCTGTGCAAGGAGTCGGACGGCAGCCGGCCGAGGCTGCTGTTCGTGGCCCACCGCAAGGAAATTCTCAAGCAGTCTCTGCGTACGTACCGAGAGGTGCTGGACGACGCGTCGTTCGGAGAGTTGCTGCACTCGGGGCAGGACCCGCGCGACTGGAACCACGTCTTCGCCAGCGTCCAGTCTCTCGATGTGCAGCGCCTTGAGCAGCTGGCCCCCGATCATTTCGACATCATCGTCATCGACGAGTTCCATCACGCCACCGCGACGACGTACAGGCGGGTCATCGACCACTTCACACCGAAGGAACTCCTCGGTCTGACGGCGACCCCTGAGCGGATGGACGGGCTCAACGTCCAGGACGAGTTCTTCGAGGGCCGGATCGCCGCCGAGATGCGGCTGTGGGAAGCCCTGGAGAACGATCTCCTGTGCCCCTTCCACTACTTCGGTGTCCCTGACGGCACCGATCTGACGAACCTGGGCTGGCAGAGAGGCTCGTACACCGACCAGGAGCTCGGCAACCTCTACACGGGCAACCACGCCCGCGCCCGGATCGTGGTGAAGCAGATCCGGGACAAGGTCTCCAACCCGGGAGCCATGCGCGCGCTCGGCTTCTGCGTGACCAAGGCACACGCGCACTTCATGGCGGACTTCTTCCGCGAGGCCGGTTTCAACGCCGTGGCACTCGACAGCGACTCACCCGCCGACACGCGCGCCCAGGCCTTGTCTGACCTGCGCGGCGGCAACCTCCAAGTGATTTTCTCCGTCGATCTGTTCAACGAGGGCCTCGACATCCCCGACGTCGACACGCTGCTCCTCCTCCGCCCTACCAACAGCGCCACCGTCTTCCTCCAGCAACTGGGCCGGGGGCTGAGGCGTACCGAGACGAAGCCGGTACTCACGGTCCTCGACTTCATCGGACAGCACAGGGCGGAGTTCCGCTTCGAGGAGCAGTTCCGGGCACTGACCAACCTCTCGCGGAACCGGCTTGTCGATCACATCGAGCACGACTTCCCGCAACTGCCGTCCGGCTGCCAGATCATCCTGGAGGGCAAGTCCAAGGACCTCGTCCTCGACAACATCCGCACCCAAGTGAACTCCACCGTCAAGACGTTGGTGAAGGAGGTCCAGGCCTACAGCACGCCACGCCTCGCCGACTACCTTCGGGAGAGCCGCCGGGAGATCAAGGAGCTCTACAAGAGCGAGAACTCCTGGACGACCGTGCTGCGCCGGGCCGGTCTGATCGAGGGGCCCGCACCGGCTGAGGAAGCCGCGCTGCTCAAGCGGGCCCACGCCTTCCTCCACGTGGACGACCCGGAGCGCGCGGACGCCTACCTCCGCCTCCTCCAGGACGATGCTCCACCGTACGAGGAACTGGGCCCGACCGATCAGTCGTACGCCCGCATGCTGTTCTTCAACCTGTGGGACAACGCGGGAGGCTTCTCCAGCTTCCAGGAGGGGCTTGCATCCCTTCGGTCTCAGCAGGTGTTCCGAGATGAGCTGAGACAAGTCCTGTCACACGTCATCGAGCAGGCCGACCACTTCCCCATCCCGCTGTCCGGCCGCCTCAGCCAGGTCCCGCTGAAGGTTCACAGTGCCTACAACCGCTCGGAGATCCTCGCCGCTCTTGGCGTGGCGCGCTTCGGTGGGCAGATGCCCCGCTCCTTCGCGCAGGGGGTCCAGTGGGTCGAGGAGCTCCAGACGGACGCCCTGCTCATCACGTTGGAGAAGAACGAGAAGGACTTCTCACCCACCGTCCGGTACAAGGACTACGCGTTGAGCCCGACGCTCTTCCACTGGGAGTCGCAGAACGCGACGGCGGAGAACTCCCGAACAGGGTTGCGCTACCGGCAGCACGAGCAGCGCGGCAGCCAGGTCCTGCTGTTCATGCGGCGCTACAAGGACACCGACATAGGCAAACCCCAGCCGTGGATGCTCCTCGGCCCGGCGACGTACCAGTCCCACACGGGAAGCAAGCCGATGGCGATCACCTGGCGCTTGCAGCACGATCTCCCGGCGGACACATGGACGTACTCGGCCATCACGGCGAGTTGACCCGCAGCACCTCTAAAATCCGGCAGTTTCGGTCTCGGCCTGGAAGTGCGCCTGAGCTCGCTCCAGAACCTCGTCCGGGTCCCGGCCATGGGCGCCGAGCCAGTGGAGGAGATCGGCGATCACCTTGATCGCCGTCTCCTCCGCCACCGCCGTCCCGAGCCGTGTGAGCCGGGAGCGTTGTGGCAACTTCGCCACCTCGGCGTAGAGCCCGAGCACGTGCACGGCTCGGGCCATGCGGGGCCCTGTGGTGTGCCCGTCGTCCGCGGACAGACTTGTGCCCAGCTCACACCAGGTGGCCTTGCGTCCGGCGGTGAGGTCGACGCCCCAACGGTCGGTGATGGCCTCGATGAGAGCCATGCCTCGCCCCGTCTCGGCGTCCGAGTCAGCGTCCGTAAGGACCGGAAGGACTCGCGGATCAGGGTCGTGGACTTCGATACGCAGGCGAGTGCCGTTCATGAAGACGGCGAGCGTGGTCGGAGTTGCGGGCCCCACGTGCTTGATGACGTTGGCGACGAGCTCGCTGACGCACAGCTGGGCGGCCTCGACGACTTCCTGCAAGCCCCAGAGCTCCAAGTGGAGCCGCAGCAGGCGCCGCAGGGCGGCAACCTCTTCCGCTTCCGCCAGGAACGGCAGTTCCCATGCCCTTCTCGGCATACATCCGGCGCATTCCATGCCGTACCCCGCTTCCTCACTCACACTGACGGTGGCGTTCTGTGCGCTCAGTGACCTCACAGCCACCAAGAGTTGCAGATGAGAGTTCCAAAATGGAACTCTCATCTCGACTGAAGAGGAGCACGACGCAGCCCAACGCGCCCCGGCGCACGCCACCTTGCCGTCTCATCCGAGAGGCGACGACGATCTATCCGCACCGACTGGAAGGGTCACAGGAATGACGGTTGGACCAACCACCCGCAGGCGCCAGCTGGGAGCTGACCTACGTCGGCTCCGAGAGTTCAAGGGGCTGACTCTGGAGGAGGCGGGCTCTCGCGTCGGGATCTCGAAGGCGACCCTCAGCCGCTACGAAACCAAGGAAGGCTCGGTGAAGTGGCCGGCCGTCGACGCTCTTTGTCGTGAGTACGGCGCAACGGACGAGGAGCGTCTAGCTCTGGTGGAGCTGGCCAAGGGCGCGAAAATCCAGGGCTGGTGGCGCTCCCTGGCCGACCCCATCCCCGAGTCCATGAACCTCATGCTCACTCTCGAAGACGAGGTCGTCCGCGAGGACCACTACGCCTGCATGTACATCCCCGGCCTGCTCCAGACCCGCGCCTACGCCGAAGCGGTACACCGAGCCTCGGAGGTGCAATGCCCGGAGCGCGAGGTCCAGCACATGGTCGACATCCGCATGAAGCGGCAGGAGTTGCTGGATCGCGAGGAACCGCCGCACATCTGGTGCGTGATCGACGAGGCAGCGCTCCGACGACAGGTAGGCGGCCGAGATGTCATGCGGCAGCAGTTGGAACACCTGCTTGCTGCGTCCGAGCGCACACGAATCAACATCCAGGTACTCCCCTTCTCGTGCGGCGCCCACGCGGCAGCCGTCGGCAGCTTCGCCGTCCTCCGTGGTCAGACCCCCGAACTCGACGTGGTGTACGTAGACCTCATCGGCGGCGGCCTCTTCATGGAGAAGCCTCAGGAACTGGAGCGCTATAGGCTGGCGTTCGAATACCTCAGCGCTCAGGCACTCGACTTCGAGTCCTCTGCTGAGCTCGTCGAACGGATCAGCAGGGAGCCTTGATGGCGACGTCGGCAGAAGTGCGCTGGTTCAAGTCCTCTTACAGCGGCGGCAGTGGTACCGAGTGCATAGAGGCCGCCTTCGTCCCGTTCGGCGTGCTCGTGCGGGACTCCAAGCGGCCCGAGCATCCCCATCTCACCGTGTCACCCGGGGCATGGACGGACTTCGTCGCTGGCGCACGTCACAGCCGATTCGCCAGCACCCGCCCCCTTCCCCCTGCATGAGCGCCGCCGGGCGTGGACGGATGGGTTCCTTCACAGCGCGATCGGTCGATACGCCAAGGCCTGATCGACCACCTCGTCGGCTGAGAGCGCTCGCTCTGGCGGCCAGTAGATCAGGTCGGCGACCCACCCGGTTGGACAGTCCAGGGCCCTGTCGAGCATGTCCAGCCAGTTGTCCGCCTCCTCGTCAGTGGCGTAATCCACGTCCATGATCCGCTGCACGAGTGCGACGGCCTGATCCCGGCTCATCTCCACTCCGCCCATCACCTCGCCTACCGCTGATCGTCTTGCACCGCACAGTCGTAGTCGTCCGGTGCGGCGCGGTGTGGCAAGTCTCTTCAGCGTTGGGTTCGCGGTGGCGCGCGTCCTCGCCATATGACTTCTGCGACGTCCGCCATTGAAGCCCGGTAAGGCCCCCACGCCATGGCACGAGGCTTGGGTCCACGCGAACTGTCGCGCCATGGGCAATTTTAGTCACGATCGAGTGACTTCCTCCGTTTCAGTGCAACTGCACATGTCCTTCACCAGTCACACGAGGGCAACACGTAAGACATGCACCAGGGGAACCAATGAGCCAGCAGTACCCGCATCAGCCACAGCAGCCCGGTTGGGGTGGCCCGCAGCAGCCGGGGGCACCCATGCCCCAGCCACCGAAGAAGCACAGCACAGGGAAGCTTGTCGGGTTCGGCTGCCTCGGCGTCTTCGCTCTGTTCGTCGTGATCGGCATCATCGGCTCGATCGTGGGCGACGGAGACAGTAAGAGCGACGACAAGACCAGCTCCGCCAAGAGCAGCACCCCGAGCAGGGACGTCAAGGCCGACGACCTCGCCGAGACCACGGCCTCTACCCTCGGCGGCAACATCACCTCCTGGGTCGACAAGATGACCAGCCGCGGCGTCACCTGGGAGAAGCAGGGGTCCAAGGAGAGCATCGCCGGACTGCAGCCCACTCTCAACTGGTTCGGCGAAGCCAAGGGCGCCTCCTTCGGCGCCCCCTCCTTCGTCGCCGGCGCCATCACGGACACCCACCGGGGGATCCTCAGCCTGTCCTGCGACGCCGCCGGCATTCCCGAGGGCAATCCCTCCGAGCAGGTCGCCGTCTTCACCGACTGCGTCACCGCAGCCCGTCTCGACGGCATCGATGACGCCAAGGTCCGTACCTGGATCCAGACCAAGCTGCCCGCCATGTACGGCAAGGACGGCATGAAGGTCGAAAACCTCGAACTCGGCAAGGCCACGATCAGCATGGACACCGCCGGGGACACCGCCGCGATCAGCATCGAGTCGCAGTAGTGACCTTCGGCGCTTGAGGATCTGAAGGCCGTTGGCGCGCTCCTCAGAAGGAGCCGTAGATCCCCTCGGAATGTTCGTGCTCCCCTACTCCCCCGGCGATCCCCGGAGTTCTCTGACACCCCACCAACCCCACAACGCCTGATCTGCACCTTCCTGTCGTGCGGCCTTGCGCGGGGGCGACCTTGGGGCGAATCTGGAAGCCGCCTGTCGAGGGCTGTGGCAACGGGCCTGGGGGGCCATGGCTGTCTGTGCCGAGCTGTCGGATTTCGGGACCGCGCACGCCGAGTTGGGCCGAGGGCCAGTACGGACAGATCCAAGGGGGAGTGGCCATGCCGGCTTCGATCACCGGGCGTGTGGGGCCGCTGGCCGGGCGACGGTTTCCCGTCGGCGCCGCGCCGGTCACCTTCGGGCGCAGTGGTGACAGCAGTGTCGTGATCGCCAGTGGGCGGGCCTCGCGCCTGCACGCGGAGGTGCTGCGCGAGGCCGGCCGCTACGTCCTGTACGACCGCGGAAGCCGCAACGGGACGCTGGTCAACGGCAATAAGGTGACGTCGCACGTCCTTGCCTCCGGCGACGAGATCACCATCGGCGACGAGGTCTTCTGCTTCGAGCTCCCCGAGTCGATGGAGACGATCACGGACGTCCCGAACCCGCTCCTGACCCTCGCGGCAGGCCCGGTCCTGAAGGTCACCGTCTCCGGCGGCGGCCCCGTGGGGCTGAGCTTCGCACTGCTGCTGGAGCACCTGATGGGCCGTCGTGTGGCCATCACGATGTACGACGGCCGCTGGACCGAGGACGGTTCGCGGGTCGTCTGGAAGAACGAGGCGCAGGGCAACGTCCGGCGCCAGCAGGTCGTGACCGTCCAGAGCCGCCAGTACCTGAACCTCCCCGAGCAGGTCCAGGAGCGCCTGTTCGGCGCCGGCGCGTACACCGAGATGTGGCCGGCCGGGCCGGACTCCGTCCAGGGCTACGGTCCGCGGAACATCCGGATCGCCTACGTCGAGGACGTACTCCTCGAGATGGCGAACGAGAAGTCCGACCGAATCCGGCTCGTTCCCACCCGCTTCGACCCGGCCGAGCAGCGTGAGGCGGTGGTCAAGGACCACGTGCTCGCCATCTGCGAGGGCGGCCGTTCGCGGACCCGGGACCACCTCGCCGACAAGTTCGGCGCCCCCGACGCGTCCATCTACTCGCTGAACGGCCACCACGTCCAGGACGTCGTGCTGGGCCTGCGGGTCAAGTCCGACCTGCCGGACCCCATGGCCGTGCTGCTCACGGTGGCCCAGAACCGCTTCCTGCTCAACTCCCTGCGCGGCGAGGGCTTCCTGAACATGCGCCTGACCGACGCCGAGGCCCAGGAGGTCATCGGCGTCGACCCCGTACGGCACGTGTTCGAGCAGTGTGTCGCCTCGCGGCCCTGCCTCATGGGCCGCAACGACGAGGGCGACTTCCGCTGTTCGACCCATGGCACGCTGTTCCTGCCCGCCCTGGTCAAGGGTTCGGCCCTGTGGAAGCGCGTACTGGAGGGCCTGGTCCTCTTCGGCGTCACCGAGGAGAACCTGAGCGCCGTCACCGGGTTCCGCCTGGACATGGTGCAGCGGCCCCGCTTCACCGCCCGGCTCCACTCCGCGACGTCCGCCACCCCGGGGACGTACGGGTTCCTGCTCGGGGACGCCGCCAACGCGATCCACTTCTGGCCGGGACGCGGGCTCAACAGCGGCCTCGCGTCAGCCATCTCGCTCGCCCGCTCCCTCAGCAACGCCTGGCGCGGGAAGGCCTTCCGCGACGCCGACTTCGTCAGGCACGAGGCCGCGATGTCGATGCTCCAGTACCGGCACAAGAGCCGCGCCTGGAACGCGATGGTCACCACCGACGAACACGGTGACACCCGCGCGATCAAGGACACGATCGCGCAGAGCATCGAGGCCGCCGCGCCGGACGCGCCGAACACTCCGAACGGCGCGGCCGACAAGGCGGACGAGGCGGACCTCGACGCCTTCATGGACCGGCTGCGGGAGATCCGCGACCGCCTCTCGCCGCGGGTCCCCGGCATGCCGGACGACGCGACCCTCCGCGACCACCTGCGGAAACTGAAGCCCGAGACGGTCCACACCCTGCTCGCGAGCGGCGCCTGGGACACCCTGACCGTCGGCGGCGAAGAGGTGGACATCGACATCTTCTACCGGCAGATCTCCTCGCCGGCACCCGTCATGAAGCAGCCCGATCCCCGCCTCAAGGCCTGAGTCACAGCACTAGCAGCCGCCCCGCTCGGCCAGTCGCTTCAGCAACCGGCTCCGCTGCTCCTCGTCCGTCGCGAGGCCCAGCGCCGTCCAGGCCATGGCGAGCCCGCCGTCCAGGACGGCGAGGTCCGCGCCCGCGGTCGTGCCGTATCGCGTGAAATCGGGGTTGTGCATGATCGCGTCGCCGCAGTCGTAACCGATCATGGGATGGATGGACGGCACGATCTGCGAGACGTTGCCCATGTCCGTCGAGCCGCCGCGCAGCCGGGGGTCGCGCGGCGGCACGGTGCGGCCGAGGTCGGCCGCCGCCGCGCTGTACAGCGCGCACATGTCCAGGTCCTGCCGCAGGTCGGCGTAGTCGTTGCCGACCGTTTCGAGCGCCAGCTCGGCGCCCGTCGCCAGTGCCCCCGCCTCGAAACAGGCGCGCACCCGGGCCTGGAGCTCCCGCAGTTCGTCGATCGTCTCGGCGCGGCAGTCGTAGTCCGCCGTCGTACGGCCGGGGATGACGTTGGGTGCCTCGCCGCCGGAGGTGACGATGCCGGAGACGACCCCGCCGGGCGTCATCTGCTGCCGGTAGGCGCTGATCGCGACCTGCGCGATCATCATCGCGTCGGCGGCGTTCACCCCGCGGTGCGGCATGGCCGCCGCGTGCGCGGTACGGCCGGTGTACGCGACCTTCCAACTGCTGATGGCGAGCGAGGTCATGCCGACGGCGTCGGTGGGCGCGGCGTGGGCCATCATCGCCGCGGCCACGTCGTCGAAGGCCCCCTCGCGCAGCATGTCGGCCTTGCCGCCGCCGTACTCCTCGGCGGGTGTGCCGAGGAGTTTGACGGTGACGCCGATGTCGTCGGCGACGGAGGCGAGCGCGAGGGCGGCGGTGGTGGCGGCCGCGCCGTTGACGTTGTGGCCGCAGGCGTGGCCGATGCCGGGCAGCGCGTCGTACTCGGCGCAGATCCCGACGACCAGGTCCCCGGAGCCGGCGGTCGCGGTGAACGCGGTCGGCAGGCCGCACACGCCTCGTTCGACCGCGAAGCCCGCGCCCTCGACCAGGTCGGCGATCTTCCTGGCGGACCGGTGCTCCTCGTAGGCGAGCTCCGGCTCGGCGTGCAGGCTGTGGCTCAGCGCGAGGACCTGGTCCTGCACGCGGGTGACGGTGTCACGGCAGCGCTCCTTCAGCCGGACGCCGGTCCCGGTGCTTCCTTCGGCGCTGGTCACAGGGCCTCCTTCACGGGGCGGCGGTAGAGCAGGGAGACCAGCGCGCCCGCGAGGGACACGGCGGCGCAGATCGCCCAGGCGTGGGTGTAGGCGGTGACGGCGGGCAGCGACCTGCCCGCGGCGGTCTCGGCGGCGAAGACGGAGAGCACCACGGCGGCGCCGAGCGAGCCGCCGACGTTGATGAGGAGTTCGTTGATGCCGGAGCCCACCGAGGTCTGGTCGTGCGGTACGGCCTCGACGGCGAGGGTCCGGGTGGAGTGCTGGAGCAGCCCGCTGCCGAGACCGACGACGGCGGTGCAGGCCAGGTAGGGCACGAGGCTGCTGTGGGAGACGTACACGGCGAGGTTGCCGGCCGCCATCAGCAGCGAGCCCGCGAACAGGGTCCGCCGGTCGGAGAGCCGTGCGGCGACGGCGGGCGCGATCAGGGCGCCGAGCACGAGCGCCAGCATGTTCGGCAGCAGCGCGACCGCGGTGGCCAGCGGGGTGAGCCCGAGCCCGTAGCCCGCCTCGGCCCGCGAGGTGCTCAGGAACACCGGGTTGGCGACCAGCAGACCGAGCATGCAGGAGCTGAAGGTCAGGGTGACGATCGCGACCACGACGACGTTGCGGCGCCGGAACAGGCGCACGTCCATGACGGGCGCCGCGGTCCGCAGCTCGGCCAGCACCCACACCGCGGTCACCAGCAGGCCGCCGGCCAGACAGCCCAGCGTCCTCGCCGAGGTCCACTCCCAGCCGGGCGCGCCGCCCTGCCCGAGGCCCAGCGTGATGGCCACGAGCCCGACGCACAGCAGTCCGGCGCCGAGCCAGTCCGCGGAGCCGCCCGGCCGTTCCTCGGTCTCCGGCAGCAGCGGCCAGGTCACCGCGAGGGCGAGGCCCACCGCGACGGCGGGCACCCACAGCGCGGCGGTCGGCACGGCCACGTACTCGGCGATCAGACCGCTGCTCACCGTGCCCAGCGCGAGCCCGCCGACCAGCGCGGCCACCATGAAGCTGATGCCGCGCCGGCTCTCGTCGGCGGTGCGCCGGTTGCGCAGGATGCCGACGAGCAGCGGGAAGAACCCGGCAAACGCGCCCTGGAGCACCTGCCCCGCGAGCAGCAGCCCGAACGACCGGCTCAGCCCCACCAGGACCGAGCCCGTCAGGACGATGGCCAGGTTCCAGCGCAGCACGCGACGGTGGCCGTGCAGGTCGCCCAGGCGGGACAGGATGGGCGTGAAGGCGACGCTGGAGAGCAGGTTCGCGATGCTGATCCAGTTCAGCTGGGCGACGTTCACGTGCAAGGTGGTGGTGAGCCCCTTCAGCAGCGGGCCCAGGAAGCCCTGGGTGATGCCGCTGGACAGCTCCACCAGGACCAGGGAGACGATCACCGCGGCGACCGGGGTCGGGCGGAGGGCGGTTCTCGTCGGCGAAGGGGCGAGGATCGGGGTGTCGTTCATGGAGGCCGCACCTGTTCACGGAAAGTGGCTGGCGGAAAGTGCCACTCAAGTTCGCCCGAACGACTTAGTCTCGGCAATGAATCCCCGAGGATTCAGTGGAAACAAGCATTTGAGAGGTGATCGTTGGCGGATTCGGTCAAGCCCGGCGAAGCGGTGCCGTCGGCCCTGGACGCGCTGGACCACGCCATCCTGCGGCTGCTGGCCCGGGAGCCGAGAGCCGCCTGGGCGGATGTGGCGGGCCGCCTCGACGTGCATGAACGCACCGTCGCGCGCCGGCTGGACCGGCTCGTCGGCTCCGGTCTGGTGCGGTTCACGGCGTTCCTGGTGCCCGAGTACCTGGGCGAGGGGCTGGTCGTGGAGCTGGCGGTGCGCTGCGCGCCGGGGAAGCTGCACGCGGTGGCCCTCGCGCTCGCGCGCCGCCCCGACACGCGTGCCGTGGACGTGACCACCGGCTCGCCCGAGGTGCACGCCGAGGTGCTCGTGCCGGGCCCCGAGCAGCTCCTGAGCACCGTGGACGGGTCGATCGCCGGCATCCCCGGCGTCACCGACGTGCACACGGCGGTGGTCCTGCGGCTCCTGCTGACCGCCAACGACTGGGACCCGTACCGCCAGGAGCCCACACCGTCCCGCCGTCGCGTCGCCGAGGGCGGTGTCCTTCCCGAGCCCCTGGTCATCGACGAGCTCGACCGCCATCTGGTGGCCCTGCTGGAGCGGGACGCGCGCATCCCCATGGCGCGGCTCGCCCGCGAGCTGTGCGTGAGCGAGACCACGGCCCGGCGCAGGCTCGCCCGGCTCATGGACTCGCACGTACTGCACCTGCGCCTGCACGCCGAGCCCGGGGTGCTCGGCTTCCCGGTCGAGGCACGCTTCCGCCTCTCCGTCGAGCACCGCGCGCTGGAGGCGACCGTACGCCGCCTGGCCCGTGAACCCGACGTACGGCACCTGGTCATCACCACCGGCCGGGCGAACGTTCTCGGCTACTCCAGCCACCGCTCGGCGCAGAACGTGCACGACTTCACGACACGGGTGTTCGCGGAGCTGGACGGGGTGACGGGGGCGGAGGCGGCGCTGTTGCTGCGTTCGTACAAGAGAGCCGGTGTGGTCGTCTGACCGGCCCCGGAACCGGGTGCCGCTACGGCGCTGCCCGCTCCGGCCCCGACGGCCAGACCACCGCCTGGGCGACGACGACGTTCTCGCCGTCGAAGGTGAGGGCGGGGCCTTCGTGGAGCAGGTAGCCGAGGTCGAGCGCCTCGCTCACGCGCCGGCAGAACGAGGCGTCGTCCGGACCGGTCAGGACCCGGTAGCGGGGCAGTCCGTCGGGTGGTGTTGTGGTCATGCGGACAGGGTCTCAGGCCCGCTCGGCCTGCCCGTGAGCGGGCCGCCCAGTCGACCGGGGCCGGCCCGGGTCAGCCGAACATGCCCGGTTCGTAGTCGCCCGCCGGCTGCTGGACGATGACGTTCAGGCGGTTGTAGGCGTTGATCATGGCGATGAGGGTGACCAGGGCCGCCAGTTGGTCCTCGTCGTAGTGCTTGGCGGCGTTGTCCCACGCCTCGTCGGTGACGCCGCCCGCCGCGTCGGCGATGCGGGTGCCCTGCTCCGCCAGTTCAAGGGCGGCGCGTTCGGCCTCGGTGAAGACCTTGGCCTCGCGCCGGGCGGCGACCATGCTGAGGCGTACGGCCGTCTCGCCGGCGTGGGCGGCGTCCTTGGTGTGCATGTCGAGGCAGAAGTGGGCTCCTTGTGGTTGTTCACAGCGATTCGCTCAGCTTCGTTCTGCTGTGTTCTGCTTGGTTCTGGTTCGTTGCGCTGCGCTCGGTTTCGCTTACATACCTACGACGGGCGCGGTCCGCGATGTGTGACAGACCCGCCGGAGCGATTCCTGTGACCTGCGTCTCACCATCCGGCGGTCAGCTGTAGGTCCGGCACATGACGTGCGACATCACCGGTGCCCCGCGCAAACTGGAGATGGGGCCCAGCGACTCCCGCTGCCCCCGGAGCGCATCGCCCGACTCGAGCAGAGGGCAGGTCGTCACCGGTGAAGACAATCCTCAACGTCATTTGGCTGGTCCTGAGCGGCTTCTGGCTGTTCCTCGGTTACTTCCTCGCGGGCGTGCTGCTGTGCATCACGATCATCGGCATCCCGTTCGGCATCGCGGCGTTCCGTATCGCTGTCTACGCCCTGTGGCCCTTCGGATACACCACGGTCGAGCGCCGCGGCGCGGGTGCCCCCTCCTTCATCGGCAACATCCTGTGGCTGGTCCTCGCGGGCTGGTGGCTGGCCCTCGAGCACATCGCCGTCGCCGTCGCGCTGGCCGTCACGATCATCGGCATTCCGTTCGCCATCGCCAACCTCAAGATGATTCCGGTCGCTCTGTTCCCGCTGGGCCGGGAAATCGTCCCCACGGACCAGCCGTTCGCGGCGCGCTGACGGACAGGGCGCGCCGCGCGACCTGAGCGCTGTCGCGTCGCCGTCCACCGGGTGTTCGACGGCAGTGGGGGGTACCCGGAGCCGCGGGGGATGCCGTTCCACTGGCTGGAGGCACAGGGCAGGCGTCCGAAAGAAGGCGACCCGCAGTGAACTTCGTAGAACTCGCCGACGACCCCACCGACCTCATCGTGTGGTTCGCCATCATGGGCGCGATTCTGTTGGTGGCTCTTGCGACCATGCTGGTGAAGACCAGGCACCGTTGACCGAGCCGCATTTCCGCAGCTCGGTCGGGGTGGTGGCGGGAATCCGTTGACCCTTGTCACTCCCGCCACTTCTTCAAGATCGGCGGGGTGTCTAGCGTCGGGGCGTGACCAAGTTCCTTCTCGCCGTGCACGTGCTGGCCGCGATCGTCGCCATCGGGCCCGTCACCGTCGCCGCCAGCATGTTTCCGCCCGCCGCGCGCCAGGCTCTGGCCACGCCCGAGGATCCGCGGGCAGTGCAGACCGTGCTGTTGCTGCTGCGCATCTGCCGGGTCTACGCCGTCGTCGGGGTCGCCGTCCCGGTGTTCGGGTTGGCCACGGCCAAGAACATGGGCGTGCTCGGCGACACCTGGCTGATCGTGTCGATCGCGCTGACCGCGCTCGCCGCCGTCGTCCTCGTCGCGCTGGTGCTGCCCCGGCAGACCGCCATAGCCGAGGCGCTCGACGAGGAACGGCCCGTGGGGCAGGGCGGTGACGAGCGCGCGACGACCGTCCGGCTGGCCATGTTCACCGGCGTGTTCAACGTGCTGTGGGCCGCCGTGACGGTCCTGATGATCGTCAGGCCTGGTTCCACGACGGGGGCCTGACGCTCGATGCCACTGCGGGCATAGGATCCGCCCATGCATGAACAGGGGTTCGGGCAGCAGCAGTCGGGGGCGGGGGCCTACCTCACCGCGCTGGAGGGCACGCGGTACTTCTACGGCTGATCCGCGGCACTCCGGCTGATCCGCGGGCTGCGGCCAGTCCCAGGCGGCGACCGCCCGGCTAGGGCAGCGCCCTCGTCTCCGGTGCCTTCACCGCCGTCAGCGGTGTCGCGATGTCCTCCAGGGAACGGCGTTCGGCCTTGACCGCGAGGAACGCGGCGACCAGGCCCGCCGCGCACATCAGCGCCGCGCCGATCTGGAAGGCGAGGACCGTGTCGCCGACCCTGCCGGTGCTGGTGAGGTCGGCGAAGAGGAGCGGGCCGCTGATACCGCCGGCCGCGGTGCCGAGTGCGTAGAAGAAGGCGATGGACATCGCCCGGGTCTCCATCGGGAAGATCTCGGAGACCGTCAGATAGGCGCTGGAGGCACCGGCCGAGGCGAAGAACAGCACCACGCACCAGCAGGCCGTCAGCGTGCCGGCGCTCAGCGTGCCGCGGTCGAACAGCCAGGCCGTGCCGAACAGGAGCAGGCCGGACAGCAGATAGGTGGAGGAGATCATCACCTTGCGGCCGACCGTGTCGAAGAGGCGGCCAAGGAGCAGCGGGCCCAGGAAGTTGCCAGCCGCGATGACGGCGAAGTAGTAGCCGGTGTGGTCGGCGGGCACGTGGAAGAACCTGGTCAGGATCGCGCCGAAGCCGAAGGTGATGGCGTTGTAGAGGAAGGCCTGGCCGATGAAGAGGGAGAAGCCGAGGACGGCGCGCTTGCGGTAGTCGGCGAAGACCGTGCGGCCGATCTCGAGGAAGCTCACGCTGCGGCGCTGACGGATGGTGATCTCGCCCCGCGGCTCGGGGAGCGGCTCGTCCCGCTCGGCCGCGATCCGGGCTTCGATGTCCGTCACCACCTCCTCCGCCTCCCGGTCCCTGCCGTGGATCAGCAGCCAGCGCGGGCTCTCCGGGACATGCCTGCGGACGAGGAGGATCACCAGGGACAGGACCGCCCCGAGCGCGAACGTCAGCCGCCAGCCCACGTCGGCGGCGAGGATGCCGGTGTTCAGGGCGAGGATCGACAGCAGGGAGCCGCCGACGGCCCCCACCCAGAAGCTGCCGTTGATGATCAGGTCGACGCGGCCCCGGTACGCGGCGGGGATCAGCTCGTCGATCGCGGAGTTGATGGCCGCGTACTCGCCTCCGATGCCGAAGCCGGTCAGGAAGCGGAAGAGGAAGAACCACCAGGCCTCGAAGGAGACGGCGGTCAGGGCGGTGGCCGCCAGGTACACCGCGAGGGTGATCATGAAGAGTTTCTTGCGCCCGTACCGGTCGGTCAGGCGGCCCCAGAAGAGGGCGCCGACGCAGGCGCCCGCCACGTAGAGGGCGGCCGCGGTGCCCGTGACCTGGGCGGAGCTGATCGACAGACCGCTGCCGGGCTCCGACAGCCGGCTGGCGATGTTGCCGACGACCGTGACCTCCAGACCGTCGAGGATCCACACGGTGCCGAGACCGACGACGATCGTCCAGTGCCAGCGCGACCACGGCAGGCGGTCCAGGCGGGCGGGGATGTCGGTGGTCACGGTACGGCCGGACTCGGCCTCGGCGGTGGCCATGGGCTCCCTCCACGACGACACGGCGACACGACGAGCGGAACGTCAAGCGGGTTCCCCCGAACCGCGTCGATCACGCCCTGCGCAGGGCCGACCGGCCCAACGGCCGCGTCGCCGGGGCCCTACGCCCCCAAGGCCCGCGTCACCGCATAGATCGCCACTCCCGCCAGCGACCCCACCACCGTGCCGTTGATGCGGATGAACTGGAGGTCGCGGCCGATGTGGGCCTCGATCTTGCGGGTGGTGTGCTCGGCGTCCCAGCCGGCGACCGTGTCGGTGATCAGGGAGGTGATCTCCTTGCGGTAGGTCGTCACCACGTAGACCGCCGCGCCCTCGACCCAGGAGTCGACCTTGCCCTGCGCCTTGGAGTCCTCGGCCATCCGGGCGCCCAGGGACAGCAGCGAGGCGCGGACCCGCAGGCGCAGCTCGCTGCGCTCGTCCTCGGCCGCCGCGACGATCATGGACCGTACGGCCGTCCAGGCGGAGGCGATCAGGTCCTGGACCTCGCCGCGGCGCAGCACCTCGCCCTTGAGCCGCTCGACCCGCCCGCGTGTGTCGGTGTCGGACTGGAGGTCGGAGGCGAAGTCGGTGAGGAAGCGGTCGAGCGCGCCGCGCGCCGGGTGGGAGGGCATGTCCCGCATCTCGGTGATGAAGCGCAGCAGTTCCTTGTAGACCCGCTCGCCGACCTTCCTGTCGACGAACCTCGGGGTCCAGCCGGGCGCGCCGCCCTGCACCGCGTCCATCACGGAGTCGCTGTGCAGCACCAGCCAGTCGTGCGCGCGGGTGACGACCAGGTCGACGACCCGTTTGTGGCCGCCGTCGGCGACGACCCGCTCCAGCAGCTTGCCGATGCCGGGCGCGATCTCCTGCGTGTTGGCTCTGCGGGTGATCGCCTCGCCGACGACGGCCTGGATGTCGGAGTCGCGCAGGACGGCCAGGGCGCCGCGCAGCGCGGTCGCCAGTTCCGCGGTCACCCGGTCCGCGTGCTCCGGCTGGGCGAGCCAGGCGCCGAGGCGGCTGCCGATACCGACGGCGCGCAGCCGCTGCCGTACGACGTCCTCGGAGAGGAAGTTCTCGCCGACGAACTCGCCCAGCGAGACGCCGAGCTGGTCCTTCTTGGTGGGGATGATCGCGGTGTGCGGGATGGGCAGGCCGAGGGGGTGGCGGAAGAGGGCGGTGACCGCGAACCAGTCGGCGAGCGCGCCGACCATGCCGGCCTCGGCGGCCGCGGCGACGTACGCGGTCCAGGCGCCGGCGCCGGTGTGCTCGCCCCACTTGGCGAGCACGTACACCACGGCGACGAACAGCAGCAGCCCCGCCGCGGTCAGCTTCATGCGGCGCACCCCGCGGCGCCGCTCCTCGTCGGCGGCGCTGAACACGGTCATCGCGCGGTGGGAAACGGCGTTCGCCGTTTCCGGACCGGCCTGGGTCGTCTGTTCCATCCACTCCACCCGTTCGGTGATCCCGCACACAATTGTCCCTTCCTGACCGACTCCCGGAACGGAGCCGGAGTTCCCGGCGTCTGTCGGAAGGGCGGGTTCGGCAGGATCCTGTCAATTGTCCCCGGGCCCATGCCCCATCATGTGCCCATCAGTTCGGAGCCCGGGGCTCCGGCCGGCTCCGCCCGAGGAGAACATCACCAGCATGACCAGACGGCACGGTTACGCCCTGCTGACCGCGATCGTCGCACTGATCGTCGTCGTTTCCGCCGCCCTCTGCGCCGGCGGCGCCTCCGGCACGGGCCGCTTGGCCGCCGCTCCGACGCCCGGCCGCGCGCCGGGCCATTCCGCCGCCCCGGCCTCCTCCGGCACCTGGGTCGCCACCTGGGCCGCCTCCCCTGCCGCCGCCGAACCCGGCACGGAGACCACGGGGATGGCGAACCGTTCGGTGCGCAACGTCGTGCACACGAGCGTCGCCGGGACGAGTGCCCGCATCACGCTGTCCAACCTCTACGGCCACTCGCCGCTGCGCATCACCCACGCCTCGATCGCCGTCGCGGCAGGGGACGCCACCGCGGCCGCCGTCACGCGCACCATGCGGCGGCTCACCTTCGCCGGCGCGTTCTCGGTCGTCGTACCCTCCGGCGGGCAGGTGATGAGCGACTCCGTGTCCATCGCCGTACCGCAGGGCGGCGACGTCCTGGTCACCCTCTACTCCCCCACCGCGTCGGGCCCGGTCACCTACCACCCGCTGGCCCGCCAGATCTCCTACGTCGCCCGGGGCGACCGCACCGAGGACGTGACCGGGGCGCCGTACACCGAGCAGACGGCGGTCTGGCGCTGGCTGAGCGCGCTGGACGTGCTCAGCGACGAGGCCGACGGGGCGGTCGTGGTCCTCGGCGACTCGATCACCGACGGCATCACCTCCACCGTCGGCGCCGACCGCCGCTGGCCCGACGTCCTGTCCGGCCGGCTGCGGGCGGCGGTCGAGGAGGGCCGGGACGTGCCGCGCTACAGCGTCGTCAACGAGGGCATCAGCGGCAACCAGGTGCTGGCGGACGGGCTCGGGCGGCCCGCGGACAACCCCAGCGGGCTGAACCGGTTCGGGCGGGACGTGCTGGAGCGGACCGGGGTCAAGGTCGTCGTCATCGACCTCGGCGTCAACGACATCCTGCGCAATCCGGGGCGCGCCGACCCGGAGTCGATCACCGGCGGGCTGCGCACCCTGGTGACGCGGGCGCACGCGCACGGGCTGAGGGTCGTCGGGGCGACGCTGATGCCGTTCGGGGGGCACCGCGGGTACACGCCCGCCCGGGAGGCGGTACGCCGGCAGGTCAACGCGGAGATCCGGGACGGGCAGGTGTTCGACGCCGTGGTCGACTTCGACCGGGCGCTGCGGGACCCCCACGACCCGCGGCGGCTGCGCGCCGCGTACGACTCCGGGGACCATCTGCACCCCAGTGACCTGGGGTACCGGACGATGGCGGAGGCGTTCGAGCTGGACCTGCTGAAGGGGGCGGGACAGGCACAGCTCTAGGGACCCGGGCGGCCGAGGCTGCCCGGGCTGCGGCGAGCCGCGCGGCCGGGCTAGTCGAGCGTGCGGCGTTCCGCCCTGCGTTCCAGCTTCTCCTGGCGGCGCTGCTCCTTCAGCCGGCGCCGCTCCGCCTCGGTGGGCTTCCGCCTGATGCTCACGCCGCCCCAGAAGGCCACGCCGGTCACGATCACCCGAGGGGCCCCCGGCTCGCCCCGCACGCCCTCCTCGCGGTGGTCGAAGCCGCCCATGATGCCGATGCCGCGCACCACGACCTCGACGCCGGGCGGGACGATCACGTCCACACCGCCCATGATCGCGACGCAGTTGATCTCGACCTCGTGGTCGGCGAAGTCGGCGTCGCGCAGGTCGACGCCGCCGCCGCCCCAGAAGGTGAAGCAGGTGAACTTCTTGGGCACGGTCCAGCGCCCCTTGCGCTCGAACCCGCCCATGATGGCGACGGCCCACGACGAGGTCCCCCCGCCGCCGACCACCCGCGACGCCCAACTGCCGTCCTGTGCGGGCTGCTTGACCATGCTCACCACCGGGGCGGTCACCCCGGGCACGGGCAGGTCCCGGGTGAGCGGCGTGAGTTCGCCGTACGTGCGCGCCCGGTACGCCGCGTCCAGCCGCTCCTCGAACTCGCTCATGTCGAGCCGCCCCTCGGCCAGGGCGTCCCGCAGTTGCTCGGCGACTCGTTCACGATCGGCGTCGGAGGCGCGAAGCTCCGGCAGGTCCTCGGTCATGGCAGCAGCCTACGAGACCGCTTTCCCGGCGTACATCCTCGCGATGACCGCCTCGATGTCGGGCTCCCGCACCGACAGGTCCACCAGCGGGTACTCCGCCGCGATCCGCGCCACCAGGGGCGCCGCCGACTCGGCCGCCGGGAAGGCCAGCCACTGCCGGGGTCCCTCGACCCGCACCACGCGCGCGGACGGCAGCTCGATCGGCGGCAGCTCGCGCTCCAGGTCGACCACCAGGGTGCGTTCGCTCTCGCCCGCCTCGTGCAGGCCGGTGAGCGGGCCGTCGTACATCAGGCGCCCGTGGTCGATGACCATCACCCGCGAGCAGAGCTGCTCGATGTCCTGGAGGTCGTGCGTGGTCAGCAGCACCGTCGTACCGCGTTCGGTGTTCAGCTCGCGCAGGAACCCGCGGACCTTGGCCTTGCTGATGACGTCCAGGCCGATGGTCGGCTCGTCCAGGTAGAGGACCTCCGGATCGTGCAGCAGGGCCGCCGCGATGTCGCCGCGCATCCGCTGGCCCAGCGAGAGCTGCCGTACCGGGACGTCCAACAGGTCGGCGAGTTCGAGGAGTTCGACGCAGCGGTCGAGGTTGTCGCGGTAACGGGCGTCGGGGATCCGGTACATGCGGTGCATCAGCCGGTAGGAGTCGATCAGCGGCAGGTCCCACCACAGGGTCGTACGCTGTCCGAACACCACCCCGATGCGCCGGGCGAGCCGGGTCCGCTCGCGGGAGGGATCGATGCCGGCGACCCGCAGCCGGCCGCCACTGGGCGTCAGGATGCCGGTGAGCATCTTGATCGTCGTCGACTTGCCCGCCCCGTTCGGGCCGATGTAGCCGACCATCTCGCCGCGCGCCACGCTGAAGGAGATCGAGTCGACCGCCCGCACCTGCCGCCGCTCGCGCCGGAGGAACCCGGTCTTCTTCCGTACGTCGAAGACCTTCTCGACCCGGTCGACCTCGATGAGACCACCGCCCACGCCGGCCGCACCGCCCGCGTCGGCCGTGCTGTCCCTGCCCTCCACGCCGTCCGCCGTCATCGCCATCCGTCTGTACGTCCCTTCACCATCGCGTCCCTTCACCTTCGTGCCTTCGCCGTCTCAGTTCCCGGTGCTCCGGTACGACCGCAGGCCCACCCGCCAGGCCGCCCCCGCCAGCGCGCAGCACGCCACCGCGACCAGCGGCGGCGCGAACCCGGTCCACCGGGGCAGGTCGAGCGGATAGGGCCGCCCCAGCACGTACAGCGCGGGCAGCCAGTTGACGAAGGCCAGCGGCAGGACGAACGTCACCCCGCGCACCAGCTCCTTGGCGAACACCGTCGGCGGGTACTGGAGCAGCGTGGTGCCGCCGTAGGTGAACGCGTTCTGCACCTCGGAGGCGTCCTGCGCCACGAACTGGAAGGCCGCCCCGGCCACGAACACCGCGCAGAAGATCGCGCAGCCGCTGACCAGCATCACCGGCATCAGCAGCAGCTTCAGCGGCGTCCAGTCGACGTGCAGCCGGGCCAGCGCCCAGCCAAGGACCAGCGCCCCCTGCGTCACCCGGCCCAGCCGGCGCAGCGCGAACCGGTCCGCGGCCACCTGCGCGAGCACCGGCGCCGGCCGGACCAGCAGGACGTCGAGGGTGCCGTCGCGCACCCGCCGCCCCAGCCGTTCCATGGAGCCGATCGTCAGGTCGGCGAGCCCGAAGGAGGTGGCGGACAGCCCGTACAGGAAGGCGATCTCGGGCAGCGCGTAGCCGCCGAGCGCGTCCACACGGGAGAACATCAGCAGGATCGCGACGAAGTCCAGCCCGGTCGCGACGAAGCTCCCCGCCGTGGTCATGACGAAGGAGGCCCGGTAGGCCATCGTCGAGCGGATCCACATCGCGGCGATCAGGCGGTAGGCGCGCAGCCCCTCCACCAGCCGGTTGCCGGCCGGATCCGCGGCGAGGTCAGCCACCCTGCACCACCACCCGCCGGGTCGCCGCCGACTGCACCAGCCGCCCCGCCGCCAGCAGCGCCACCGCCCACGCCCCCTGGAAGACGTACGTGCCGAGCGGGTCCGCGTGCCCCAGCAGGATGTCGGCGGGCGCCTGGAGCAGCGAGGACCACGGCAGCGCCCGGACCACCTCGCCCAGCGCGCCCGGGAAGACGTTCAGCGGCAGCAGCATCCCCGAGCAGAAGTACCCGGCCAGCCAGGCCATCTGCAGCACGCCGGCGCCGTCGAGCAGCCAGAACGCGCTCATCGCCACCAGGAAGCGGATCCCGAAGCCCACCAGCAGCGCCAGCGGCACCGCGCCGAGGAACGCCGCCCAGGTCAGCGGGTCCGACGGCAGGTACACCGGGAAGAACAGCGCGCCGAACACGAAGGGCAGCACCCCGCGGCCGAGCAACTGGAACATCGCCCGGCCCGCGTCCGCCGACAGCCACCACAGCTGGAGGTCGGCGGGCCGGTACAGGTCGACGGCGATGTCACCCGTTCGGATGCGTTCCATCAGCTCGTCCTCGACGCCGCCCCCGCCGATCGCCAGGGCCGCCAGGAAGGCCTGACCGAGCCACACGTACGTCACCGCCTGTGCCTGGTCGTAACCGCCCAGGTGCGGCCGGACGTCCCACAGCGCGAGGTACGTGTACACCAGGATCAGCCCGAATGCCGTATTGGTGAACACCCCGGCCGCCGTCGCCGCCCGATACGTCGCGTACCGTCTGAATCCCCCCGCCGCGACGGCCGCGTACAACCGTCCAGCGCCCACGTGGGTCTCCTCCCAGTCCAAGACATCGAAAGCGCGAGAGCGTAGTGCGCCCAGACGTGACATGCCACGCATTTTCCGGACCGGGCCAGTGCCCGGGACCGGGAACGGAACGGTTGCTGCGAGAGTCTTCATCTGGGGGCGCCGATGGCGCATGAGGGCGTACGGGGACGTACGACGTGGATCGTACGGGGACGTACGACGTGAAACAGGAGTCCGAGCACAACATGAGTGACGAGCCGCAGCAGCCGAAACAGGGCGTGGCCGACCACCAGCCACCGGCGGCACCCGAGACCAGGGGCGAGGCGGAGAGCGGGACGGAGAACGAGCCGAGGAGCGAGGCGGAGAACGAGAACGAGGCCAGGGGCGAGACGGCGGCCGCGACGGGAAGCGCGACGCTGAACCGGCCGGCGAACACGACGGGGAACGCGCCCGCGAACGGGGCGCCGGGCCGGACGGGAAGCGCGCCCGCGAACGGGGCGCCGGGTTGGACGGGTAACGCGCCCGCGAACACGACGCGGAACCGGACGGCACCCGCGACGCCGAACCAGACGGCGGACACCACCCAGTTCGAGGCGCCGAACCGGACGGCTTACGCGAACGCGGACGAGGGGCCGGACCGGACCGCGTACGCGACGACCGCGGACGAGGCGGGGAGCCCGACGGCGGACGAGGCGGGCGGCGGGAAGGCCGGACGGCCCCGGCGCACCGGCTGGCGCCGCGCCGTGCCGACCTGGCGCATGATGCTCGGCGGTGTCCTCACCGTCATGCTGCTGGTCATCGGCGCGTTCCTCCTCGGCTACTCCATGGTGAAGATCCCGCCGGCCAACGCCATGGCCGTCAAGCAGGCCAACGTCTACCTGTACGCGGACGGCTCCGAGATCGCCCGGGACGGCGAGATCAACCGGGAGAACGTCACGCTCGCCCAGGTCTCCAAGGACGCCCAGCACGCCGTGCTCGCCGCCGAGGACCGCGACTTCTACACCGAGTCCGCCGTCGACCCCAAGGCGATGCTGCGCGCCGGCTGGAACACCGCCCTCGGCAAGGGCAAGCAGTCCGGCTCGACGATCACCCAGCAGTACGTGAAGAACTACTACCTGGGCCAGGAGCAGACCGTCACCCGCAAGGTGAAGGAGTTCTTCATCTCGATCAAGCTGGACCGCACCCAGTCCAAGGACGAGATCCTGGAGGGCTACCTCAACACCAGCTACTTCGGCCGCAACGCCTACGGCATCCAGGCCGCCGCCCAGGCGTACTACGGCATCAAGGCCAAGGACCTCGACCCGGCCCGCGCCGCCTACCTCGCCGCGCTGGTCAACGCGCCCAGCGAGTTCGACGTCGTCGCCCACCCGGAGAACAAGTCCGTGGCCCTGGCCCGCTGGAACTACGTCCTGGACGGCATGGTCAAGAAGGGCTGGCTGCCCGCCTCGCAGCGGGCCGGGATGAAGTTCCCGATGCCGAAGGACGCCACCGCCCCCACGGGCATGTCCGGGCAGCGCGGCTACATCGTCCGCGCGGTGAAGGACTACCTGGCCCAGAACAAGATCCTGGACGAGGACCAGCTCGGCGCGGGCGGCTACCAGATCACCACGACCCTGCAGAAGCGCAACCAGGACGCCCTGGTCAAGGCCGTGGACGACCAGGTGATGAACAAGCTCGACCGGAAGAACCGCAAGGTCGACAACTACGTCCGGGCCGGCGCCGCGTCCGTCGACCCGAAGACCGGCGAGCTCGTGGCCATGTACGGCGGCATCGACTACGTCAAGCAGTACACGAACAACGCCACCCGCCGGGACTTCCAGGTCGGCTCCACCTTCAAGCCGTTCGTGTTCACCTCCGCCGTCCAGAACGGCTCCGCCACCCAGGACGGCCGTCCGATCACCCCGAACACCTACTACGACGGCACCAACAAGCGCCCGGTCCAGGGCTGGGGCGGCTCCTACGCCCCCGAGAACGAGGACCAGCGGTCCTACGGCAACATCACCGTCCGCGAGGCCACGGACAAGTCCGTCAACTCGGTGTACGCCCAGATGGCCGCCGACGTCGGCTCCGAGAAGGTCAAGGACACCGCGGTCGCCCTCGGCCTGCCGGCCGACACCAAGGACCTGACCGGCACCCCGTCGATCGCGCTCGGCGTGGCCACCGCCAGCGTCGTCGACATGGCCGACGCCTACGCCACGATCGCCAACCACGGCAAGCACGCCTCGTACACGCTGATCAAGAAGATCACCAAGGACGGCGTCGACACGGTCGAGCTGCCCCGGCGCACCGAGTCCCAGGCGGTCAGCCGCGAGGCCGCCGACACCACCACCTCGATACTGCGCAGCGTCGTCCAGAACGGCACCGCCACCGCCGCCCAGGCCGCCGGCCGTCCCGCCGCCGGCAAGACCGGCACCGCGGAGGAGGACCGGGCCGCCTGGTTCGCCGGCTACACGCCCGAGCTCGCCACCGTCGTCTCGGTCATGGGCCAGGACCCGGACACCGCACACCACGAGTCGCTCTACGGCGCCATGGGTCTTCCCCGCATCAACGGCGGCGGGCCGCCCGCCCAGATCTGGGCGCAGTACACCGGGGACGCTCTGAAGAACACCCTCGTCACCGACTTCGACCTCCAGCTCCAGCCGGGTGCCGACCAGATCCAGCCGCCGCCCTCGGAGCCCGGCGACAACCCGGGCGACGGCGCTCCGGACGACGGCGGTACGCCCGGCGCCGACACCGGTGGCCAGGACCAGGGGCAGGACCAGGACCAGGGGCAGAGCCAGGGCCAGGGCGACGGAGGCACGGGTGACGCCAACGGCGGCGACCCCACCACCGGCGGGGCCGACGGCGGCACCCCGCCGGGCGGCCCGACCGGCGGGGAGTCCGGCGACGTCGGCGGCACCCAGCCGGGCGGCCAGGGAGGCGTGCCCGGCGGAGCGGGCGGCAACACGCCGGGCGGGGGCGCGGGCCCCTCCGGCGACGGCGGCGCGAACACCGGCCTGCAGGGCGTGTTCAGTGGCCGGACGTCACCTTGAGCCCCACCACGGCCACGAGCAGCAGACACACGAAGAAGATCCGGGCGGCGGTCGCCGGCTCCCCCAGCACCACCATGCCGACCACCGCCGCACCGGCCGCCCCGATGCCCACCCACACGCCGTAGGCGGTGCCGATGGGCAGGGAACGGGCGGCGTACGACAGCAGGACCATGCTGGTCACGATCCCGGCGCCGGTGAGCACGCTGGGCAGGGGGCGGGTGAAGCCGTCGGTGAACTTCATACCGATCGACCAGCCCACTTCCAGCAGACCGGCGAGAACGAGCAGGACCCAGGCCATGACGGGCACCTCCGGGACGACGTGAGGACGGAACGGGGGTGCGTCGTCTTTGCGTTCATCCCGGTACGGCGCGTCTCGTCGGGTCGCTCACGAGGCTAGCAAAGGAACGACAAAGGGGCTGGTGACCATCGTCACCAGCCCCTTTGTCGCGGTACGTACGGCTACAGATACAGGCCGGTGGAGTCCTCCGAGCCCTCGAAGCGGTCCGCGGCCACCGCGTGCAGATCACGCTCACGCATGAGCACGTACGGGACTCCGCGCACCTCGACCTCGGCACGGTCCTCCGGATCGAACAACACCCGGTCGCCCGGCTCGACGGTCCGCACGTTCTGCCCCACCGCGACGACCTCGGCCCAGGCCAGCCGGCGTCCCACCGCCGCTGTCGCGGGAATCAGGATGCCACCGCCCGAACGCCGCTCGCCCTCGCTCTTGTCCTGCCGGACGAGCACCCGGTCGTGCAGCATCCGGATGGGCAGCTTGTCGTCGTGGCTGCTGTGCTCAGTTCTCTTGGCGCTCACGCCTTGAACCTACCTGCCTTCGGCACGTCGTCACGCGGTGGGGCGTCGCGCCGCTCAGCGGCGGCGCCGGCGGGAGCCCAGCGCGAGCAGCCCGACCAGGCCGACGGCGACGAGCGCGACCGGTACGAGCCGCTCCAGGCGCGGGGCGCCCTCCTCGTCCACGAACTGCGCCCGCACATCGCTCACGACCCGGTTGACCTGTACGTAGGCCCGGCCGAGCGTGTGGTCGATGTTGGAGGCGACCTTGGCCTTGGCGTCCCCGACGATGGTCTTCGGGTGCACGCGCACCCCGATCTCGTCGAGCGTCTCGGCGAGCACCTCGCGGCGGCGCCTGATGTCCGCCTCGATCTCAGCCGGGGTTCTGGTGTCCGCGGTGTCCGCCACCGTGCCGCCTCCGAAGTCAACTGATGCCTGTTCGGGACAGTCTGTCAGTTCTCGCTCCGACCGCGCTGTCGGCACCCCCGGTTACCCTCGGAGCGACACGGTATTCGCACACCCGACGCGCGCGCACGAGACGCCGCGCACGCACGAGGAGACGAGCTTCGATGACCGAGCGACTCCAGCCCGGGGACGTGGCCCCCGACTTCGCCCTCCCCGACGCCGACGGCAAGGAGGTGTCGCTGGCCGACCACAGGGGCCGGAAGGTCGTCGTCTACTTCTACCCGGCCGCCCTCACCCCCGGCTGCACCAAGCAGGCCTGCGACTTCACCGACAACCTGGACCTGCTGGCGGGCGCGGGCTACGACGTGATCGGCATCTCCCCCGACAAGCCGGAGAAGCTGGCGAAGTTCCGCGAGAAGGAGTCCCTCGAGGTCACCCTGCTCGCCGACCCGGACAAGAAGGTCCTGGAGTCCTACGGCGCCTTCGGCGAGAAGAAGCTCTACGGCAAGACCGTGGTCGGCGTCATCCGCTCCACGATCGTCGTCGACGAGGAGGGCAAGGTCGAACGGGCCCTCTACAACGTCAAGGCGACCGGCCACGTGGCCAAGATCATGAAGGACTTGGGGATCTGAGGGCAGCTCCCGCCCCTGCACGGCCCGCACCGGCTCGCCCGGCGCGGGCCGTTCCGCATTCGCGTGCGTGACTGTCCGATAACCGGTTCGTTACTCCGTGTGGGCCATGAACACGTGGCCGAGAACGGAGGGGACCCATGGGGGCCAGTGCGTACACAAGGGAGCGGCTGAAGGAGTCGGCGGGCCCGTACAGCAAAGACCGGCTCGCGCGGACCGTCGCCGAGGCTCGCAATTGGGCAGACCTGATGAGACGACTCGGCCTTCCCGCAAGCGGTGGCCAGCGGCGGGTACTTCAAGAGAAGGTCGCCAGTCTTGGGATCGACACCAGTCACTTCGTCAAGCGCAGCCCATGGCGCAAGTACCCGGACGCCGCCATCGCAGAGGCGGCGTCCTCCTCGTCCTCACTCCGTGAGGTGGCCCTCAAGCTGGGCGCCACTCCGGCCACCGGGACGCTGTCCCACATCTGTCGCCGGATCAGGGCGGCGGCGATCGACGTCAGCCATTTCCCTGGATTGAACCAGCCCGAACCGGACCTTCCCTTCACTCCGGAGGAGCTGCGAGCCGCCGCATCGACGGCGACGAGTATCCGTGGTGTGGCGCGGGCCTTGAACATGCCGGACGACAGTCGCTCACGCGCAACCTTGGGCCGCATGCTGCGCGCCCAGGCCATCGGCACCGAGCACTTCTCCCACCGCCGCGTAGTGATTCCTGAGGATGAACTTCGTGACGCCGTCAAGCACTCAACAAGTTACGCCGAGGTGATGCGACGTCTCAGCCTGGACGTCAACGACACCAACCATCGACGCATCCGACGCGCGGCAGCTCGACTCGGTCTTGATACAAGCCACTTCAAACGCCGCTCGTGGGCTCGGTCGGAGCTCCCCGCACCTGCACCCATCGCTCATCGGGCGCTGATCGTCCTACCCTCCGACGCCGGGCGGACGAACAGGGCCCAACTCCACCGCGCACTGAACGAGATCGGCGTGCCTTACGCATGTGAGTCCTGCGGCAATGCCGGGGAGTGGCTGGGTCAACCGATCACTCTGCAGATCGACCACATCAACGGCGACTGGCGAGACAATCGCCGAGAGAATCTGCGGTACCTGTGCCCCAACTGCCACTCACTGACGGGGACGTGGTGTCGCCAGAAGGGGAGGCCACCTCGCGCAGCGCAACAAGCTCGGCCCGTACACTGAACGCTGCCGGTCGAGCGCGATGACCGTTTCTGAGCGGCCGTGATGGAATTGGCAGTCATGCTGGGTTTAGGTCCCAGTGGGTTCACGCCCGTGTGGGTTCGAATCCCACCGGCCGCACCGCCCCCGCCTTCAAATCGAAGGCGGGGGCGTTTTACAAGTCAGCCCAGCAGCTCCCGCACCACCGGTACCATCGCGCGGAACGCCTTGCCGCGGTGGCTGATCGCGTTCTTCTCCTCGGGGGTCAGTTCCGCGCACGTGCGGGTGTCGCCGTCGGGCTGGAGGATCGGGTCGTAGCCGAATCCGTTCGCGCCCGCGGGCTCGTGGCGCAG
Source organism: Streptomyces sp. NPDC088817 (assembly GCF_044750345.1). Taxonomy (NCBI): domain Bacteria; kingdom Bacillati; phylum Actinomycetota; class Actinomycetes; order Kitasatosporales; family Streptomycetaceae; genus Streptomyces; species Streptomyces sp. NPDC088817. Next base: position 160,592 of record NZ_JBIVJN010000015.1, on the reverse strand, counting down.
GGTGCCGCGGAGTTGGCCCTCCACCACGCGCTCCGTGCCGTCGGGCAGGGCGAGGGCCGCCGCGCAGGCGAAGTGAGCGGCGCGGTGGCCGTCGGCGATGTCGGAGAGCTGGGCCAGGAGCAGATCGAGGTTGGCCTTGTCGTCGCCGTGGCGGCCGGCCCAGCGGGCCGAGAAGATGCCGGGGGCGCCGCCGAGGACGTCGACGCAGAGGCCGGAGTCGTCCGCGATCGCGGGCAGCCCGGTGGCCCGGGCCAGGGCGTGGGCCTTCAGCAGGGCGTTCTCGGCGAAGGTGACGCCGGTCTCCTTGACGTCGGGAACCCCCGGGTAGGCGTCGGTGCCCACGAGTTCGTGGGGCAGGCCCGAGTCGGCCAGGATCGCCCTGAGTTCGACGATCTTCCCGGCGTTGCGGGTGGCGAGGATCAAGCGGGTCATGCGGGGCTGCTCCTCTACTTGGCCAGGGCCGTCTCGAGTGCCGTGCGCTGGATCGCCGTGAGTTCGGCGCAGCCGGCCACGGCGAGGTCGAGGAGGCTGTTCAGCTCCTCGCGGGCGAAGGGCTCGGCCTCCGCGGTGCCCTGGACCTCGACGAAGCGGCCGTCCCCGGTGCAGACGACGTTCATGTCGGTCTCGGCGCGGACGTCCTCCTCGTAGCAGAGGTCGAGCAGCGGCACACCACCGACGATGCCGACCGAGACGGCGCTGACCGTGCCGGTGAGCGGCTGGCGGCCGACCTTGATCAGCTTCTTGCCGCGGGCCCAGGCGACGGCGTCGGCCAGTGCCACGTAGGCGCCCGTGATGGCCGCGGTCCGGGTGCCGCCGTCGGCCTGGAGGACGTCGCAGTCCAGGACGATGGTGTTCTCGCCCAGTGCCTTGTAGTCGACGACCGAGCGCAGGGAGCGGCCGATGAGGCGGGAGATCTCATGGGTGCGGCCGCCGATCCGGCCCTTGACCGACTCGCGGTCGCCGCGGGTGTTGGTGGCGCGCGGCAGCATGGAGTACTCGGCGGTGACCCAGCCCTCGCCGCTGCCCTTGCGCCAGCGCGGGACGCCTTCGGTGACGGAGGCGGTGCAGAAGACCTTGGTGTCGCCGAAGGAGACGAGGACGGAGCCCTCGGCGTGCTTGCTCCACCCGCGTTCGATGGTGACCGGGCGGAGTTGTTCGGGGGTGCGGCCGTCAATACGAGACATGGCGTCGAGCGTAGTCCCCCATGGACAAGGGGCTCCTCCCGCATCGGGAGGAGCCCCTCGAAGGTGAACCGCGGCGGACCGCGGGGTTCACATCATGTCTTCGATCTCCGCGGCGATCGGGTCGGCGTCGGTGCCGATGACGACCTGGATGGCGGTGCCCATCTTGACGACGCCGTGCGCACCGGCGGCCTTGAGGGCGGCATCGTCGACCAGGGAGGCGTCGTGCACTTCGGTGCGGAGTCGGGTGATGCAGCCCTCGATCTCGTCGATGTTCTGGATGCCGCCGAGCCCGGCGACGATCTTCTCAGCCTTGGTGGCCATGTTCCTTCTCCCTGATCCGATCCGCTTTGTCGCAGTAACCCATAGTTGGACCATCTTTGCGAGCGGCCGTGCTATTCGTGCAGAATGGTGCGCTCATGGCAGCGGGGACCGTCGCCAACTGGTCTACACCAGCGTACGCGGGGACCATGCGCGGCTCGACGCCCACCGCTCCCCTCATACCGACACAGACCTCGAATCCACACGGTGCGTAGTGGTTCGGTCACGGAATCATGTATTCCTCGGGCCCCCTTCATCGTGCTACAACAGGTCTACACCAGTGAGTGGTGTAGACCACCACCCGATGGAGGACGTCATGACCACCGCCAGCGCGACACCGACGGCGGCACCCGCGAAAAAGCGGGGTTCCGGCCTGTTCCAGGGCCTTCAGAAGGTCGGCCGCAGCCTTCAGCTGCCGATCGCCGTACTGCCTGCCGCGGGCATCCTGCTGCGTCTGGGCCAGGGCGACGTGCACGACAAGCTGCACCTGCCCGACAAGGTCACGGCGGTGTTCGCCACAGCCGGCGGCGCGATCTTCGACAACCTGCCGATGCTGTTCTGCCTCGGTGTCGCGATCGGCTTCGCCAAGAAGTCCGACGGCTCCACCGCGCTGGCCGCACTGGTCGGATTCCTGGTCTACAGCAACGTCCTGAAGGCCTTCCCCCTGACCGAGCAGCACATCGAGGGCGGGAAGATAGTCGAGGCCACCTACAACAACCCCGGGGTGCTCGGCGGCATCCTGATGGGTCTGCTGTCGGCGGTGCTGTGGCAGCGCTACCACCGCAAGAAGCTCGTGGACTGGCTCGGCTTCTTCAACGGCCGGCGGCTGGTGCCGATCATCATGGCGTTCGTCGGCACCGCGATGGGCGTCTTCTTCGGCCTGGTCTGGAAGCCGATCGGTGAGGGGATCTCCGACCTCGGCGAGTGGATCACCGGCCTCGGCGCTCTCGGCGCCGGTCTGTTCGGTCTGATCAACCGCGCGCTGATCCCGGTCGGCATGCACCAGTTCGTGAACACGGTCTCCTGGTTCCAGATCGGCGACTTCAAGAACGCGGCCGGTGACATGGTCCACGGCGACCTCAACCGCTTCTTCGCCGGTGACCCGACCGCCGGTCAGTTCATGTCCGGCTTCTTCCCGATCATGATGTTCGGCCTGCCGGCCGCCGCCCTCGCGATCGCCCACTGCGCCCGCCCCGAGCGCCGCAAGGTCGTGACGGGCATGATGGTCTCGCTCGCGCTGACCTCGTTCGTCACCGGTGTGACCGAGCCGATCGAGTTCGCGTTCATGTTCATCGCGCCGGCGCTCTACGCGATCCACGCGGTGCTGACCGCCGCGTCCATGGCGATCACCTGGGCGCTCGGCGTGCACGCAGGCTTCACCTTCTCCGCCGGCTTCATCGACTACGCCCTCAACTGGAACCTGGCGACCAAGCCCTGGCTGATCATCCCGATCGGCCTGGTCTTCGCGGCCGTCTACTACGTGACGTTCCGGTTCGCGATCGTCAAGTTCAACCTCCCGACCCCGGGCCGCGAGCCCGAGGAGGAGACCGAGGAACTCACCAAGGCGTGAGCCCGGCCACGGCGTGAGAAGGCCCCCGGAGTCCCATGACTCCGGGGGCCTTTCGCCTGCCGGGCCCCAGGTCTAGAGGTCGTACGTCGCTCCCGGCGCCGCGAGCTCCACCGGGCCCGCGTAGGCCGAGCGGGCGTCCGTGAGGTTGATCTGCGGGTCGGTCCACGGGGGGATGTGGGTGAGGACCAGGCGGCGGACTCCGGCGCGCGCGGCGGCCTCACCTGCCTCGCGGCCGTTGAGGTGCAGATCGGGGATGGTCTCCTTGCCGTCCGTGAAGGCGGCCTCGCACAGGAAGAGGTCGCTGTCCCGGGCGAGTTCCTCCAGCGCCGCGCTCACCCCGGTGTCCCCGGAGTACGTCAGCGCCCGCCCCCCGTGCTCGACGCGGATGGCGTAGGCCTCCACGGGGTGGGCCACCCGCTCGGTGTGCACGGTGAAGGGGCCGATCTCGAAGGTGCCGGGCTTCACCGTGTGGAAGTCGAAGACCTCGCTCATCGAGGAGGCGGTGGGGGTGTCGGCGTAGGCGGTGGTCAGCCGGTGCTCGGTGCCCTCGGGCCCGTACACCGGGACGGGGTCGCAGCGGCCTCCGTCGTACCGGTAGTAGCGCGCGACGAAGTAGCCGAGCATGTCGATGCAGTGGTCGGCGTGCAGATGACTCAGGAAGATGGCGTCGAGGTCGTAGAGACCGCAGTGGCGCTGCAGTTCGCCCAGGGCGCCGTTGCCCAGGTCGAGAAGCAGCCGGAAGCCGTCGGCCTCGACGAGGTAGCTCGAGCAGGCCGATTCCGCGGACGGGAACGACCCCGAGCAGCCGACGACGGTGAGCTTCATGAAGCAGAAACCTCCGCTGGCGGGAAAACTTCAAAGAGAGGAAGGTGACGGGGGTCGTGCGGTCCGTCGAGCGTAAGGCGGGATACGTCCGGTCGCTCCTCCGGTAAGGGCTGTTGTGGGCGAACTCACCTGTGGTGTCACCGGTTCGGCTGGACCTGGGGCTCAGGAGGAGCGCTCAAGGGCGCGCACCGAGGGTCGCGCGCCGGTAACGTCGTGGTTGTGGACACGTCCTGGTGGCTGGCGCTCGCGGCGGTGGTGCTGCTCGCTCTCGTCGCCACGCTCGTCGACGGCTGGGGGCGGGGCCATCGGCCCCCGCGCAGCAGGCTGCGTCCCGGCCGCCCGGGGGGCCGTCGTGCCGCGGCACGTCCGCAGCCCGCGGAGATCTGGTGGGCCAGCGTGCCCCACGGCGAGGGGCCGGGGGCGAAGGACCGGCCCTGTCTCGTGCTGGCGGTGCACGGCAAGCGCGCCCGGGTCGCGGAGATCAGCAGCAGGTACCACGACGAGCGCTCCGGAGTGATCCCGCTGCCGCCGGGCTCGGTGGGGGACGCACAGGGGCGGGCCAGTTTCGTGGAGACGGCCGAGGTCCGGGAAGTGCCGCTGTGGGACTTCCGCCGCCGGGTGGGCGTCGTGGACCCGGTGCTCTGGGACCAGGTGCGGCACCTGGCGGGCTGACGGGAACGCGCGCGCCCGGGCTGAACGGGACGTACAGGACGAATGGGAAGAACGGGACGGCCCGGCTGAACGGCACGGGCGCGCCGCCGCCGTGTCCGTGGGCCCCGGCGCAGCGGGCTCATGGCCCCGTCACCCGCACGGTGACCGTCCACCGCCGGATGCCCTGGCACGCGATCCGGCCGTGGCCCGCCGCGCACAGCGGGCGGGCGGAGGTCAGCCGGGCCGTTCCGGGTGCGACGGCGTCGAAGGCGGCGACGGCGTCGCCCGGCAGGAGCACGATGCCGGCGTTGGCGGCGCGCAGGGCGGTGCCGCTCGAACTGACAGGGGTCCAGGGCCGGTCCTCGGTGCCGTCCAGGGTGAGCCGCACCTGTCCGCCGACGGTCAGGCAGAGGGTGCGTCCGGAGTCGGCGGCGGTGAGCTCGGCGCGGTCCGTGCAGGCGGGGGCGGGTGTGGGCGGGGCGTCCGATCCGGGCCGCCGCGAGTCGGAGCCGGGTGGGGAGGCCGGCCCGGTCGTCGGCCGGGAGGGGGCGCCGTCCTTGCCGGACCCCGCGCCGTCGTGCCGCGCGCCGCAGCCGACGAGGAGCAGGGTCGCCGCCGCGGCGGTGACGATGCCGGCGTGGAGCGTCGAACGGCGCATGGGGGCGGCCGCCTTTCTCCTGAGCCCGGAATGCGGATGCCGTGCCCTGTCCCTCTGCCAATGTGACGTACCGGTGTGACGTTTTTCCAGCACACCAGGATCCCGTCCCCCACGCACGCCGGAGCCCCGGCCGGTTCGACGGCCGGGGCTCCGCGCACGCGGACGTGGGTGACGCGGTCGGTGGCTCCCGCCCCGCGGCCCCTACGCCCAGAGCTGACCGTGGAGGGTCTCGATGGCCTCCTCGGTGGTGGCCGCGGTGTAGACGCCGGTGGAGAGGTACTTCCAGCCGCCGTCGGCGACGACGAACACGATGTCGGCGCTCTCGCCCGCCTTGACCGCCTTCTTCCCGACGCCGATCGCCGCGTGCAGGGCGGCGCCGGTGGAGACTCCGGCGAAGATGCCCTCCTGCTGGAGGAGTTCACGGGTGCGGGTGACCGCGTCGGCGGAGCCGACGGAGTAGCGGGTGGTGAGCACGGAGGCGTCGTAGAGCTCGGGGACGAAGCCCTCGTCGAGGTTGCGCAGTCCGTAGACGAGGTCGTCGTAGCGCGGCTCGGCGGCGACGATCCGCACGTCCGGCTTGTGCTCGCGCAGGTAGCGGCCGACGCCCATGAGGGTGCCCGTGGTGCCGAGGCCGGCGACGAAGTGCGTGATCGAGGGCAGGTCGGCGAGGATCTCGGGGCCGGTGGTGGCGTAGTGGGCACCGGCGTTGTCCGGGTTGCCGTACTGGTAGAGCATGACCCAGTCCGGGTGCTCGGCGGCCAGCTCCTTGGCCACGCGTACGGCGGTGTTGGAGCCGCCCGCGGCCGGGGAGGGGATGATCTCCGCTCCCCACATGCCGAGCAGGTCCCGGCGCTCCTGCGAGGTGTTCTCGGGCATCACGCACACCATGCGGTAGCCCTTGAGCTTGGCCGCCATGGCCAGCGAGATGCCGGTGTTGCCCGAGGTGGGTTCGAGGATCGTGCAGCCCGGGGTGAGCCGGCCGTCCTTCTCCGCCTGCTCGATCATGTGCAGGGCGGGCCGGTCCTTGACCGAGCCGGTCGGGTTGCGGTCCTCCAGCTTGGCCCAGAGGCGGACCTCGGCCGACGGCGACAACCGCGGCAGGCACACCAGGGGGGTGTTGCCCACCGCGGCCAGCGGGGAGTCGTAACGCATGGCTGCTCAGCGGCCGATCAGCGCATGCCCGCCCGTCGCCCGGCCACCAACCCCGGCCGGACGCGGCTTCGCCGCGGCAGATCCTCCGGCGACGGCGGGCAGGATCGTCACGCTGTCGCCGTCGGTGAGCTTGGTGGAGATGCCGTCCAGGAAGCGCACGTCCTCGTCGTTCAGGTAGACGTTGACGAAGCGGCGCAGCTGCTCGCCGTCGACGATGCGGGCCTGGATGCCCGGGTGCCGGGTCTCGAGGTCGGCGAAGAGCTCGGCGAGGGTCTCCCCGTTGCCGTCCACGGCCTTCTGGCCGTCGGTGTACTGGCGGAGGATGGTGGGGACGCGGACCTCGATGGCCATGGTTGCGGGCTCCTGTCGGTAAGGATGTCGTCGGGGTGTGGATCCCCCGGCTCGGACGCGGCCGGGCGCACGGTGGAAAACCCCAGGCTCTCGGCACTGGGGAGCGCCGCGGCCCTCACGGCCGTGCGGCGGCGCGGAACGTCAACAGATGGCGCTGTTCAGCCTGCACAGGTCGACGTGCAGCCGCGCCACGAGCAGCATGCCCGGCGTCTTGTCGCTCACGTCGTGGAGAACCATGCGGTCATCGTATCGATTCCCGGTCCGGGACCCGGAGTGCGATCTCGGCACTCGGACACTTCCCATCCACGTCACGAGACGGGCCGCGCTCAGTACGCCTCCACCACCTTGACCTCCTCCTCCGTGACCTCGCCCTCGACGATGCGGAACGAGCGGAACTGGAACTCGCCGAGCCCGTCGGTGTCGGCCGTGGAGACCAGGACGTAGTGCGCGCCGGGCTCGTTGGCGTAGTTGATGTCGGTGCGGGAGGGGTAGGCCTCGGTCGCGGTGTGCGAGTGGTAGACGATCACGGGCTCCTCGTCCCGGTCGTCCATCTCGCGGTAGAGCTTGAGCAGGTCCTGCGAGCCGAACTCGTAGAAGGTGGGCGAGCGGGCCGCGTTCACCATGGGGACGAACCGCTCGGGCCGCCCGGATCCCGCGGGTCCGGCCACCACTCCGCATGCCTCGTCGGGGTGGTCCTCGCGGGCGTGGGCGACGATCCGGTCGTGGAGGGCCTGGGTAAGGGTCAGCATGGCGGCCAGCATAGACAGGCGAAGAGAAGCAGGGCCGCGCGATGGGGGTACCCCCAGGCGTTCGGCCCTGGGGGAGCGTCAGGCAGGGTGGTGGCGGGCGACGGGTGGGCCGTTCCGTACCGGAGTCCGGTACGGAACGGCCCATATCGCGGACGTCCTGAGCGGCCGCAGGGGCGGGTTGGGGGCCCGCTCCTGCCGGGACGTCCGGTTTCGGAACCGCCGTGGGGTCAGCCGATCTTCTCGAGCTCCGGCTCGCGGGGGTCGGCGACCTGCGGGTTGCGGTTCTTGAGGACCGCCCAGCCGATGGCCAGGGCGGCGGCCCATCCGGCCATCACGTAGAGGCAGACGCGGGAGTCGGCGTCGTACGCGATCAGGCAGGTGACGAAGAGCAGGAACACGATGGCGACGTAGGAGCACTTGGCGCCGCCGGGGGCGGGGAAGGAGGAGGCACGCAGCCGGCCCGACTCGACTCCGCGGCGGTACAGGACGTGGCTGATCAGGATCATCAGCCAGGTCCAGATGCCGGCGGCGGTGGCGACGGAGGTGACGTAGCCGAAGGCCTTCTCCGGGACGATGTAGTTCAGCACCACGCCGATGCCCATGAAGGCGACGGAGACGGTGATGCCGAGCGCCGGGGTCTTGGAGCTGGACAGGCGGCTGAAGAAGCGGGGGGCCTCGCCGTTGTCGGCGAGCGTGCGCAGCATGCGGCCGGTGGAGTACATGCCGGAGTTGCAGGAGGACAGGGCCGCGGTGAGCACCACGAAGTTCACGATGCCCGCGCCGGCCGGGATGCCGATGACCGCGAACGCCTTCACGAAGGGGCTGACGCCCGGGCCGAACTCGGTCCACTTCACCACGCACAGGATGACGGTGAGGGCGCCGACGTAGAACAGGGCGATGCGCCAGGGCAGGGTGTTGATCGCCTTGGGGAGGGTCTTCTCCGGGTCCTGGGACTCGCCCGCGGTGACGCCGACCAGTTCGACGGCGAGGTAGGCGAACATCACGCCCTGGAGGGTCATCAGGGAGGAGCCGACGCCCTTGGGGAAGAAGCCGTCGAACTCCCAGAGGTTGCTGACGGCGGCGGTGTCGCCGGCGGCGCTGAAGCCGAAGGTGAGGACGCCAAGACCGATCACGATCATGCCGATGAGGGCGGTGACCTTGACCATCGAGAACCAGAACTCGATCTCGCCGAAGACCTTCACGGAGATCAGGTTGGCCACGAAGAGGACCACCAGGAAGACCAGCGCGGTCACCCACTGCGGGACGGCGGGGAACCAGTAGTGCACGTAGATCGCGGCGGCCGTCAGCTCGGCCATTCCGGTCACCACCCACATCAGCCAGTACGTCCAGCCGGTGAAGAAGCCGAAGAAGGGGCCGAGGAACTCGCGCGAGTACTCCGCGAAGGAGCCCGAGACGGGGCGGTAGAGCAGGAGCTCGCCGAGCGCCCGCATGATGAAGAAGATGATCAGGCCCGCGAGGGCGTACATGACGATGAGGCTGGGTCCGGCCTTGGCGATGTTCGCCCCCGCGCCCAGGAAGAGCCCGACGCCGATGGCGCCGCCGATGGCGATCATCTGGACCTGGCGGCTGCCAAGACCGCGCTCGTACCCCTCTTCGGGGGCTTCCGTGACCTGCTCTGAGGTCATGTGGTGTGCGCCTTTCTCCATGCCGACCCGGGCCCTCGGTCGGCCCCGGACCGGGTTTCGATCCCCCCGGATTGAATGGAGTGCGTGCCCGGGTCTCCCCGGATCCGCCGTGCCTGGCCGGCGGTTGCCGGCTCGGTGGCGCACCCGGCCGGACATGGGTGGTGTCCGCCGGGCGGTCGTGAAGATTTATCACGGCCGCACCACTGATCGACGGGGAGCTGTGTGATGCATCCCACGGGGAGAAGCGGACGAAGCGCGCAGGGCTCACCCATACCCGGCCGTCGCAGTGACGCGATCGTTATCCGGATTTGAGCGTCCTCTGAGTGAACGCGAAATCCGGATATACCGGGTGGATCACGGCATGTGATCATGGCGCACGACCACGGCATGCGTACACGCGATCACGGCGTGCGAGGCTCGGACCGCGGCGGGGGCTACGCCATGAGCGTGGAGACGAGGGTCTCCTGGAGGCCGCCCAGCCAGAGGTAGGCCATCACCATCGGCTTGCGCGGGTCCTCGTCCGGCAGGCGGTAGAAGTCGTCCGTGTCGTCCTCTTCGGTGATCTCCAGCCGGGCACCGATGGCGAGGCGCAGGTCGTTGAGCGCGCCGAGCCACCGCCGCGACTCGGCCGTCGTCAGTTCGAGGACCGCCGGGCCGTCTTCGCCGGGGGTGAGCGCGTTGAGCGAGTGGATCACCGCGAGGGCGTTCTCGCGCTTGCCGGCCCGCAGGTCGTTCTCGGTGTAGCGGCGGAACTCGGCGGAGTGGGCGCGCTGTTCCGCGGCCTCATGCGGATTGCCCGGGGTCTCGGGGTCGCGGTAGGCGTCCGGGAAGAGCCGCTTGAGGACGGGATCGGAGGGCGGCTCGCTCGGACCCTCGGCGAACAGCTGGGCGAGCGGGTCGGCGGGGGCCTCGTCCTCGGCGGGGCCGGGGCCGATGAGCTCCAGGAGCTGCACCGCCAGCGAACGGATGATGGAGATCTCGACGTCGTCGAGGGCGACGGACGCGCCGCCGCCGGGGAGCGGTTCGAAGGTTCCGGGCATGGAGGCAGTCGCTACTTCCGGTCCTGCTGGAGGGTGGCCCACAGACCATAGCCGTGCATGGCCTGCACGTCCCGTTCCATCTCCTCACGGGTCCCGCTGGAGACGATCGCCCGGCCCTTGTGGTGGACGTCGAGCATGAGCTTGGTGGCCTTGTCCTTGGAGTAGCCGAAGTACGTCTGGAAGACGTACGTCACATAGCTCATGAGATTGACGGGATCGTTGTGCACGATCGTCACCCACGGTACGTCGGGTTCGGGTACGGCGAAGACCTCCTCCGCCGGCTCGGTCTTCTCGATCTCCATGGGTGCGGCTGCCGTCACACGGCCCATGCTGCCACCCCGAGGGGGTACTCGCATAAACGGTGGGCCAAATCGTCAGTCTGACGAAATGGGAGTACGATTCTTCGCCAGGCATCATCCGGGGACCGCCCCCGGACCCCCGGCCGGGCGTCGGGGGCACCCGCACGACATGGCTAGGAGAGCTTCGGTGGGCGTTGCTGACCTTGGGCTGCCGGTGGACGTTCCCTCGACGGCTCTGTTCACCGATCACTACGAGCTGACGATGCTCCAGGCCGCGCTGAGGGCGGGGACGGCCGGGCGGCGCAGCGTGTTCGAGGTCTTCACCCGGCGGCTGCCCGACGGGCGCCGCTACGGGGTCGTGGCCGGTACCGGGCGGGTGCTGGACGCGGTGGAGAACTTCCGCTTCGACGCGGGCGTCCTCGAGTTCCTGCGCGAGCGCCGGGTGGTGGACGAGCCGACCCTGGAGTGGCTGGCGGGCTACCGGTTCGGCGGGGACATCTGGGGCTACCCCGAGGGCGAGGTGTACTTCCCGGGCTCGCCGATCATGCGTGTGGAGGGGTCGTTCGGCGAGTGCGTGCTGCTGGAGACGGTGATCCTGTCGATCCTCAACCACGACTCGGCGATCGCGGCCGCCGCCTCGCGGATGTCCTCGGCCGCCCAGGGCCGCCCGCTGATCGAGATGGGTGCCCGCCGCACCCATGAGCTGGCCGCGGTCGCCGCCTCGCGGGCCGCCTACCTCGGCGGCTTCACCTCCACCTCCGACCTGGCCGCCGGCTTCCGCTACAACATCCCGACGGTGGGCACCTCCGCGCACGCCTTCACCCTGCTGCACGACAGCGAGCGGGACGCCTTCCAGGCGCAGGTCGACTCGCTCGGCCGGGACACCACGCTGCTGGTGGACACCTACGACGTGGCCGAGGCGGTCCGTACGGCCGTCGAGATCGCCGGGCCCGAGCTGGGCTCGGTGCGCATCGACTCCGGCGACCTGCTGCTGGTCGCGCACCGGGTGCGGCACCAGCTCGACGAGCTGGGCGCCCGGGACACGAGGATCATCGTGACCTCGGACCTGGACGAGTACGCCATCGCCTCACTGGCGGCGGCGCCCGTGGACGCCTACGGCGTCGGCACCCAGCTGGTCACCGGCTCCGGGCACCCGACGGCGTCCATGGTCTACAAGCTGGTCGCGCGCGCCGAGAGCGGTGACGCCGGGGCGCCGCTGGTGCCGGTGGCGAAGAGGTCCACCGGCGGCAAGACCTCCATCGGCGGCCGCAAGTGGGCGGCGCGGCGGCTGGACGCGGACGGGGTCGCGGAGGCCGAGGTCGTGGGCACCGGCCCGGTGCCGGACGCCCTGGCCGGCCGGCAGCTCCTGGTGGAGCTGGTCAAGGGCGGCGAGGTGGTCGCCCGTGAGCCGCTGGACGCGGCCCGGGAGCGGCACGCGGCCGCCCGCGCCGACCTGCCGCTGTCGGCGACCCAGCTGTCCCGTGGGGAACCCGTCCTTCCGACGGAGTACGTGCACCGGGGCTCGGGTAGCTAGGGGGTGTCAGACACCCCCTGAAGCGCGTGCCCCCGCTTCGGTACGCCCCCGGAGGTCCCCTCCCGTCCGAGTGGCGGAGTTCCCGGGTCCACGGCCTCACGACCGGACCCGCGCCCTCTCCGCCCACCGATCCGCCAGCCGAAGGACACCGCCCATGCGTCGCGCCTTGATCGTCGTCGATGTGCAGAACGACTTCTGCGAGGGGGGCAGCCTCGCGGTGGCCGGGGGCGCCGATGTCGCCGCCGCCGTCACCGAGCTCATCGGGCAGGCACCGGCGGGCTACCGGCACGTGGTGGCGACCCGGGACCACCACATCGCGCCCGGCGGCCATTTCGCCGACAATCCCGACTTCGTCCGCTCCTGGCCGGCGCACTGTGTCGCGGGCACCGAGGGTGTGGGCTTCCATCCGAACTTCGCCCCCGCCGTCGCCTCGGGAGCCGTCGACGCGGTCTTCGACAAGGGCGCGTACTCGGCGGCCTACAGCGGCTTCGAGGGCACCGACGAGAACGGCGAGCCGCTGGCCGACTGGCTCAGGGCCCGGCGCATCGACGAGGTGGACGTGGTCGGCATCGCCACGGACCACTGCGTCCGCGCCACCGCCCTGGACGCCGTGAGGGAGGGCTTCCGCACCCAGGTCCTCCTGGACCTCACCGCCGGGGTCTCCCAGGCCACCACGGACCGGGCCCTGGAGGACCTGCGCCAGGCAGGCGTCACCCTCACCGGCAAACCGGTGGTCGCCTAGCCGGCACCGAGCCCGGTCCGGGGCCGGCTGTCATGAGGGCTGGTGGTGGGCCGGGGGGGTCTGCGCAGCAGGGCTCTGATCGGGTGCCACAGCTCCGGGGCGCCGACGGTGTCGGCCGGGGAGGTGCGCCATATCAGGCCGTCGGGGTGGTGCAGGACCGCGGTGACCTCGTCCGGGGTCGGCGGGGCCGCGTTGCCCCGCAGGTAGACCGCGCGCAGACCCAGGTTGCGCAGCCGGGTCAGGGCCCGGGCGCGGTTCTGCGCGTGGACCAGCACGCGCACGCCGCCGATGCCGTCGACGGTGGGGCTGGGCAGGTTCAGCGCCACCACCACGGTGCCGTTCGGCAGCTTGCAGAAACCTCCTGCGGCCATGCGGTCACTTCCCCGTTCCGGTCGGTGTCAATAAGCGGGTCACAGGACGCACCTAAACACGATCGGCGGCAACCCGCCAGGGGGGTTGCCGCCGATACGCGCTTGACCTGCGATGACGCCGATTACTTCAGCGCGCCGCCGACCTCGATCTCGACCGTGGAGCCGTCCTTGGCCTCCTTGGTGATCTTGATCTTGGTGTTGGTGTCAGTGATCTTGACACCGCCGGCCGGGTTCGCCGGGTCGTAGTAGGTGTTGGCGCGGTCGTTGAAGACCGACACCCCCTTCGACGACTTGATCTTCGTCTTGACGCCCGCCTTGTGCAGCGTGAGGCCGTCCGTGTCGTACAGGCTGAAGGTCGAGTCGTACGTCTGGATGCGGTTGCGCATCAGCGTGCCGTCGGACCAGCGCAGCGCGTCCGGGTGCGCGTCGACCGGGAGGATCCGGCCGGTGCCCGGGTGCTTGCTGGTGTTGTTGTCGGCCTCGGAGGTGTCCCACTTCCAGATCAGCAGACCGTTCTGGTACGGGTAGTGCTCGACCCAGTCCGGACGGTCGGCGAAGCCGAAGTTGTACGGGCCGGTCTGCAGCGTGGTGTCGTACGACACGTACTGGCGGTTCTCGGCTATGTAGTACTGCTTGTAGTCCTTGCTGAAGGACGCGCCGATGCGGGAGAAGCCGTTCGCCGTCCACGCCGGGTCCGCGCTCTCGGCGTCGTCCGCGAAGACCACCGAGCCGTCGGCGGTCAGCGTGATGCGGTCGGCCGTGAAGCCCTTCAGCGCCACTCCGCCGTCGGTCTGGTAGCGGAAGCGGAAGAGGATCTTCTGGCCCGCGTAGGCGTCCAGGGAGTACGACAGGTTCTTCCAGCCGTCGACCGTCCCGGTCAGCGCCGGGTTGCCGCTGCCGTCGCGCGGGATCGGCTGCCCGTTCACCGTGCCGTCGAGCGCGGTGTAGTTGGCGCCGCCGTCGGTGGAGACCTCCGCGTAGAGGAAGTCGTAGTCGGCCTCGATGTCGTACCAGCCGTCGAGCGTGAGGGCGGCCGACTTGGTGCCGGTGAGGTCCACGGACCGGGTCAGCGTGTTCTTCAGGTTGTTGGCGCTGCCGCTCCACCACTGGGTGGCGCCCTGGGCCGGGGTGACGATCGTGGTGGTGACCGCCTTGTCGGGCAGGGAGACCACCACGGCCTGCCGGTACTTGGTGTTGTACTCGGACAGACCCAGCTTGTGCGCGGAGTTCACGCCCGCCTTGGCGACGTCGTAGTTGAGCCAGCCGAGCTGGAGCTTGTCCCAGGCGTTCATGTCGCCCGGCAGGTCGCCGATGGCTTCCTTGCCCCGGCCGAGCCAGGAACCGGAGGACATCAGCGTCCAGAAGCCGGTGGAGTTCTCGCCGCCGGAGGTGTCGTACTCGTCCGGCAGGCCGAGGTCGTGGCCGTACTCGTGGGCGAAGACGCCGAGGCCGCCGTTCTCCGGCTGGATGGTGTAGTCGCCGACCCAGATGCCGGTGTTGCCGATCTGCGCGCCGCCGAGCTTGTTGTACTCGGGGCCGGTGGCACCGGCGTCGGTGCCGAAGGCGTACCAGCGGTGGGCCCAGATCGCGTCGGTGCCCTGGGCGCCGCCGCCGGCGGACTCGTCCTCACCGGCGTGCACGATCTGGAAGTGGTCGATGTAGCCGTCGGGCTCGTTGAAGTTGCCGTCGCCGTTGTAGTCGTAGCGGTCCCACTGGTCGTACTGGGCCAGGTCCGCCTTGATCTGCGCGTCGGTCCGGCCGGCCGCCTTCTGCTGGGCGACCCAGGCGTTCACACCGTCGCTGACGATGTTCCACACGCTGGAGCAGGTGCTGGAACCGCACGCGTTGTTGCCGTAACGGGCCTCGTTCCACGGCACCTTGACCCAGTCGGAGACCGTGCCGTCGACCGAGTAGCGGCCCGAGGACTGGGACTCGTAGTACTTCTTCATCGACTCGGTGTTCTTGCCGGTGCCGAAGTACAGGTCCTGGAAGTGCTTCTGGTTGTAGTCCTTCTGCCAGGCCGTGGAGTTGTCGTTCTTGCGGTCCGGCGAGGCGATCTCGTTGTGCAGCGGACCGGGGGTGCCGCCGTACCTCGGGTCCGCCTTGTCGCCGAACTCGACCAGGATGGTGAAGATCTTGTCGGTCTTCTCCCGGCCCAGCTCGACGTACTTGGTGTCGCCCTTCTTGCCCTTGAGCTCGACGACCTTGGAGCCCTTGCGGTCCTGCACCTTGGCCTTGCCGGCGATGACCTGGCTCAGGGCCTCCTGGCGCTGGGCCTTCCGCGTCTCGCTCAGCGGGCCGTCCAGGTCGTGCGAGTGCTGCGCCACCGGCTGCGGGTCGTGCCGGTTCACGGAGACGGAGTCGGCCGTCGTCGCGGCCTCCGCCACGGCGAACGTCGAGAACGTGGCGGTGGCCGCCGCGAGCGCCACACCGATCGCGGTCGTTCTGAACGCCCAGCGTCTACTGGTCACTTGTGGTCCTCCCCTACCGCGTCCGTCCGCGCGGAAGGGGGGAATGGGCCATGGAAGGGTCCGCGCGCGATGGACGGGGTGTAGTCAAGTGACGACATTCGACTAGACGTTCGCAAGAAAAAACAGTCTTGACTTGAACCCGTCAAACGCATTATGCGAGGCGGGCGGTCGCCTCCCGGGCCCACGCGCCTGGGCCGAACGGCCCCTCCGGGCGCGTGCGCCCGTCCGCTGGGCGGACCGCATGACTCCGTGCGCCCCCCGTGCACCGGCACCAGGGGCTGGGGCGCGCTTACCAGCCGTTCCTCTCGGGCACACAGGCGAATAGGGTCGATTGACGGACCGCCGGGAAGCCGGTGGAAAGCCAGGCCGACCACCGCGTCACACCTGCAGAGCCCTGTCCGCACCCTCCCCCGCAGCGAGAGGCACGGGGGGAGACCCCCACTTCCGAGGACCGATTGCCATGCCTCGTCCGACCGCCGCACAGCTCGCCTACGGTTCCTGCACCGTGATCCTCTCGACGCTCGCCATGCTGCTGCTGTCCCGGACGAGTTCGGGTCCGGGGATCGTGGTCATCGCCCTCGCGGCACTCGCGCTGGGGCTCCTGGTCGCCATGACGGTGCCGATGCCGAGGGCGCGCGCGGCCGAGCCGGCCGATGCCCGGAAGGCCGACGGCCGGCAGGCGCGACCGCAGGCACGGGCACGGGTACGTGCGCGGGCACACCGGGAGCCCGTCACGGCCGGAGTCGAGCCGGTACGGGGGCCCACGGCTCCCTGACCTCCCCGGCGTCCGGGCGCGCGCTCAACCGGTGCTGACCACCACCGTCTTGGCCGCCTTGTCGTGCAGGCCCTGCTTGTAGGGGCGGTCGAAGAAGCTCCAGCCGCCGCTGATCGCCAGCCACAGGCAGGCGCAGCAGAACCAGAACGGGATCCAGAGCACCGCCGCGCGTGCCAGCGCGGTGGGGACGGACGGGGTGGAGCCGTCGTCGAGGTTGGCCACGCGCATGCCCAGCCACTTCTTGCCCAGGGTCTGCCCGTACCGGGAGATCATGAAGGTGTCGTAGGCCATGTAGAGCACGAGGCCGACCACCGACTGCGCCACGGACTTGCCGACCTGTACGTTCCCGGCGTTGACCGCGTACTCGTTGACCCGCAGGGCCCAGGTGACCAGGGTGACGACGATACCGACCAGGACCAGGTCGATGATCCGGGCAAGGGTGCGTTTGCCGCTGTCGGCGAGCGGGGGCATACCGGCGAGCGGGTCACCGCCGTAGGGGCCGCCGCCGTAGCCGCTGCCCTGGGGGCCGCCGCCGCCCTGGGGGCCGTAGGGCCCACCGCCGCCGTACGGGCCACCGCCGGGGGGCGGCTGCTCGCCTGGGGGCGGGGGTTGCTCGCCAGGGGGCGGGGGCTTGCCTGCGGACGGGTCGCCGTAGTTCGGGCCGCCACCCGGCTCTCCCTCTCCCTGACCGCCGCCCCACGCGCCGTCACCGTGGGATGGTCGCCGTCCTCCGGGGGAAGGGGGCTGCTGTCCGGAGCCGGGGGGCGGTTCGCTGCTCATGCGCCGAGTGCATCGCGGCCCCGGCCGCCTCGCATCCGGTGCGCGGCCGTACGGATGAGCGGGGACGTACGGGACCGGCGCGGGGGCCGGAGCCGCCCCGGCCGGTCTGATCACCCCTCAGCCCGCCACGAACGTGTGCGCCGCCTTGTCGTGCCAGCACTGGCGCCACGGGCGGTCGAACAGGCACCACGCCATGCCCACGAGACCGATGCCGAGCAGGCCCGGGACGCCCCAGACCAGCCAGCGGCGCAGGGCCGGGCCGAACGACGGGGGTTCGTGGCCCTCGATGTCCCGTACCTCCAGTCCGCACAGCTTCTTGCCCAGGGTGCGGCCCCACTTGGCGGTGGGCAGCACCTCGTAGACGACGCCGACGAGCAGCAGGACGGCGAGGACGACGGCGAGGTACGTCCCCGTGGTGCCGTCCAGGAGCCAGACCGTCACCGTGCGGCCGGAGAGCTTGGCCTCGTCGATCTTGCCGTTGACGTGGTCGATCGCCTTGGTGCCCAGCGGCACGGCGGCGACGGCGGTGACGCCTCCGAGGACGACGGAGTCGACGAGCCGGGCGGCCAGCCGCTTGCCGAGCCCGGCGGGCCGGGCCGCCGCCTGCCGTCGCGCCGCCGCCTGGAACACGTCCTCGACCGGCGGCCTCCAGGGCGCGCCGGGCTGCTGCTCGCCCGACCCGGCGAGCTGGTGCACCTGCTGCGCCCAGGACGACTGCCCCCCACCGGCACCACTGGACATCGGCGACACACCGCCACCCGGCCCCCCGGCCGAGGCCGCGCCGGAACCAGAAGCGGCGCCCGGCCAGGAACCACCCGCACCCGCACCCTGCCCGGAACCAACCTGCCCCGGCCGCTGCGCAGCGGCACCACCCGGCCGCGAGCCGGCCTGCCCCGATGGGGCACTGGGCCAGGAACTGGCCGCGCCCGCTCCCGTCCCGGAACCGACCTGCCCCGCCGCCTGCCCGGCGGCACCACCCGGCCGCAAGCCGACCTGCCCCGCCGCCTGACCCGAGGCAGCGCCCGGCCAGGGACCGCCCGCACCCGCACCCTGCCCGGAACCAACCTGCTCCGGCCGCTGCGCAGCGGCACCACCCGGCCGCGAGCCGGCCTGCCCCGCCGCCTGACCCGAGGCAGCGCCCGGCCAGGGACCGCCCGCACCCGCACCCTTCCCGGAGCCGGCCTGACCTGCGCCCTCCGCCGCTGCGGCAGCACCCGGCCGCGAGCCGGCCTGCTCCGGCGCGGCACCAGGCCAGGAACCGGCCGGACCCGATTCCTCAGAGCCGGCGGCGCCCGGCGGGGGGCCGACCTGACCCGACGCCTGGGCCGAGGCGGCGCCTGGCCGCGATCCGGCCGGACCCGGCCCCTCAGAGGAAGCGGTACCCGACCGCGATCCGGCCCGGGCTGCCGCCTGCGCGGCGGCGCCCGGACGGGAACCGGACTGACCCGGTCCCTGCGCGTCGGGAGCGCCCGGTGGGGGTTCGAGCCGGCCCGGCGTCTGGGCAGCGCCCGGCCGGGGACCGGCCTGGCCCGGTGCCTGCGCGGCCGCCGCGCGCGCGGCGGCGGCCTTCCCGGCGCCGAAACCGGGGCCACCGGCACCGCTCGCCGCGGACCCACCGGAAGCGGGCGCCCCTGCGGGTCCGGCGCCGCCGGACGGGACCCCGGATGCGGGCGCGCCCTGACCGGGGACGCCCGGCGCGCCGGGCGCCGGGTTCCTGGGAGGCACCGTCCGGAAGGTCATCGTGCCCTCGCCGCCGGGCGCGCCCGGCCCCGGAACCCCGGGAGCAGCGTCGCCCGGGGTGCCCGGAGTCCCCGCCGCGTCCCCCGTCGTGGGTCGTCGGAAGACGAACGTGCCGTCGGGGTGGCCGGTGTCGGTGGGGGCCGTCGTGTGGGCGAGCCTCGGGTCGGCCGGGGACGGGGCGCCCCAGGGGGCGCGGTGGTCCTGTTCGCCGAAGCCGGACTGCGCGCCCCACGCCGACGCTCCCTGCGGTGGCGCGACGGGGTCCTCGTCGAAGAAGTGCGGCCCCGTCTCCTCGACCGCCGGGACAGCCGCGGAGCCCCCGGGCGGCGGGCCGAGCGGCTCGCCGTCGGACGGCGCCGGACGGCTGGTGCCCGGCACCCAGGCGGCGCCGTTCCAGTACCGGACGTAGCCAGGGATGGACGGGTCCGGGTAGTAGCCCTCGCGGGGCCTGTCGTCACCGGGTGCCGGGGTTGGGGCGCTCATGTCCGTCGTCCCGTATCTGCTCGGGGGCCGTCTTGGGGGCCTCCACATCTATCAGACCGAGGCAGGCGACACGACAGGTCCGGCCGGACCCACCCCTTTCCGGGCAACCTCGTACACCTGCTTCACGATCACGCGACATTCGGATCGAAAAAGTTCGGGCGACTCGCGTAATGCCCGGGCTCCGGCGCCCTCTCCTTTTACACGGGCCCGCCGAGAGGCCCGTGTGGAGAGGAGAAGGCCCATGCGGCACACCGTGGTCGAGCACGAACTGGAACTGAGAATGATCCTGTCGCCCGAGTACGACGTCCCCGTCCCGGCGCGGCTCGCCTACCGCACCGACGACCCGTACGCCGTGCACATCGTCTTCCACATCGACTCCGAGCACCCCGTGCATTGGACGTTCGCGCGGGATCTGCTCGTGGAGGGGGTGTTCCGGTCGTGCGGGGACGGCGACGTGCGGGTGTGGCCGTCGAAGGCGCTGGGCCGCAGCGTGGTCCTGCTGGCGCTGAGCGCACCCGACGGCGATGCCCTGCTGGAGGTGCCCGCCGCACAGGTGGCGGCCTGGCTGGAGCGCACGCTGCGCCTGGTGCCGCCGGGCAGCGAGGGCGGGCAGCTCGGCATCGACGACGAGCTGGCCGGTCTGCTCGCCCAGTGAACGCGCGGGCCTCAGAACAGCTTGCCGGGGTTGAGGATGCCCAGCGGGTCGAAGGCGTGTTTGATCGCCCGCTGCATCTCAACCCCGACCGGCCCGATCTCGCGCGCCAGCCACTCCTTCTTCAGCACGCCCACGCCGTGCTCGCCGGTGATGGTGCCGCCGAGTTCGAGGCCGAGGGCCATGATCTCGTCGAAGGACTCGCGGGCACGCCGCGACTCGTCGGGGTCCTGCGCGTCGAAGCAGACGGTCGGGTGCGTGTTGCCGTCGCCCGCGTGCGCGCAGACCCCGATGGTCAGCTGGTACTTCTCGGCGATCCTTTCGATGCCTTCGAGCATCTCGCCGAGCCGGGAGCGGGGCACGCACACGTCGTCGATCATCGTCGTGCCCTTGACGGCCTCCAGCGCGGTGAGCGACAGCCGCCGCGCCTGCAGCAGCATCTCGGACTCGGTGGCGTCGTCGGCCGGGACCACCTGGGTGGCGCCGGCCGCCTCGCACAGCTCGGCCACCGCGGCGAGGTCGGCGGCCGGGTCCGGGGTGTCGAAGGCGGCCAGCAGCAGCGCCTCGGTGGTCTCCGGCAGGCCCATGTGGGCGAGGTCGTTGACGGCCTTCACCGTCGTACGGTCCATGAGCTCCAGCAGGGAGGGCACATGGCCTCCCGTCATGATCCGGCACACGGCGTCGCAGGCGGCGGCCGCGGAGGCGAACTCGGCGGCCAGCACGAGCTGCTGCGGCGGCTGCGGCTTGAGCGCCAGGACGGCCCGTACGACGATGCCGAGCGAGCCCTCGGAGCCGACGAACAGGCGGGTCAGGTCGTATCCGGCGACGCCCTTGGCGGTGCGGCGGCCGGTGGACATCAGCCGCCCGTCGGCCAGCACGACGTCCAGGCCGAGCACGTACTCTGCGGTGACCCCGTACTTCACGCAGCACAGCCCGCCGGAGGCGGTGCCGATGTTGCCGCCGATGGTGCACATCTCCCAGCTGGAGGGGTCCGGCGGGTAGTACAGGCCGTGCTCGTTCACCGCGCGGGAGAGGGCCGCGTTGACGACGCCCGGCTCGACGACCGCGATCCGGTCGACCGGGCTGATCTCAAGGACGCGGTCCATTCTGGTCAGGGACAGCACGATGCAGCCCTCGGAGGCGTTGGCCGCGCCGGACAGGCCGGTGCGGGCGCCCTGCGGCACGACCGGGACCCGCAGTTCGGTGGCGGTGCGCATGATGTGCTGGACCTGCTCCACCGTGCGCGGCAGGACGACGACGGCCGGGACGCCGGACGGGCAGAAGCTCGCCATGTCGTTGGCGTAGGAGGCCGTGACATCGGGATCGATGAGGACAGCCTCGGCCGGAAGGCCCGCGAGGAGCCGGTCGGTGAGGAGGTTGCCCTGTACTTCGTCAGGTGTGGCTTCGATGCGGCTCACGATCACAGCCTCGCACCCGCGGCCATCGGTGTGAACCCCGTCGGCCCCGCCCCTCGGCCTGCCGGGTGACGGCCGCCGTCCTGACGCACAGTGTGCGCCATGGAGATCCCTCTGCCGAGCCCGGACACGTCCGTGACCAGCGAGCCGCGGCGGCGCCGTCCCCGCCGGGTGCGCCGGGTGACCCTCACCCTGCTCGTGGCGGTGGTCGGCGCGCTCGGCACGGTGTGGCTGATGCTGCCGACGCAGCGGGACGGGACGAGGGCGCCCGGGCCGCCCCTGCAGTCGGCCCCTGCGACGGCCGCGCCGGGGGCGGTGGGTGCCGGGGTGCCGGCCTCGCTGCCTGGTCCGACGGCACTGGTCGCCGAGCGGGAACAGCGTCTGCTGGCACGCCCGTCGGACGCGGGGTCGTGGGCCGTGCTCGGGGCCGCCCACGTCGATCGGGGGCGCCGCACGGTGGACCCGGCGGATCTTCCGAGGGCCGAGGAGCCGCTGCGGACCTCGCCGCGGCCGCGCCCCCGGGAGGTGCCGGCGGGTGTCGCCCCGGCCCGGTGAGCGCCGTGACGCGGCCCGCCCGCCGCGCGGGTGTCGCGGCGGGCGGGCGGACGGGGTACCGGGAGCGCGGCCGACGCGGGCGGGCTCCCGGCAGCGGCGGGTTCAGAGGTTGCCGCGGCGCTCCTGCTCGCGCTCGATCGCCTCGAACAGGGCCTTGAAGTTGCCCTTGCCGAAGCCCATGGAGCCGTGCCGTTCGATGAGCTCGAAGAAGACGGTCGGGCGGTCCTGGACCGGCTTGGTGAAGATCTGCAGCAGGTAGCCGTCCTCGTCGCGGTCGGCGAGGATCTTCAGCTCGCGCAGGGTCTCCACGGGCACGCGGGTGTCGCCGACCCACTGGCCGAGGGTGTCGTAGTAGGAGTCGGGGGTGTTCAGGAACTCGACACCGGCGGCGCGCATCGCGCGTACGGTCTGCACGATGTCGTTGGTGTTGAGCGCGATGTGCTGGACGCCGGCGCCGCCGTAGAACTCCAGGTACTCGTCGATCTGGGACTTCTTCTTGGCGACGGCGGGCTCGTTGATCGGGAACTTGACCTTGAGCGTGCCGTCGGCCACGACCTTCGACATCAGCGCGCTGTACTCGGTGGCGATGTCGTCGCCCACGAACTCCTTCATGTTCGTGAAGCCCATGACCTTGTTGTAGAACTCGACCCACTCGTTCATCCGGCCGAGTTCGACGTTGCCGACGCAGTGGTCGACGGCCTGGAAGAAGCGCTGGGCGGGCGGCTCGACGATGGGGGCGGCGGCCACGTAGCCGGGCAGGTACGGGCCCTCGTAGCCGGACCGCTCGACCAGGGTGTGGCGGGTCTGGCCGTAGGTGGCGATCGCGGCGAGGACGACGGTGCCGTGCTCGTCCTTCACCTCGTACGGCTCGGTCACCGAGCGGGCGCCGTGCTCGATGGCGTACGTGTACGCGGCGCGCGCGTCCGGGACCTCGATGGCGAGGTCGACGACGCCGTCGCCGTGCTCGGCCACGTGCTCGGCGAGGAAGGTGCCCCACTCGGTGGCGGGCTTGATCACCGAGGTGAACACGAACCGGGCGGAGCCGCTCTCGAGGACGTAGCTCGCGGTCTCGCGGCTGCCGTGCTCCGGTCCGGAGTAGGCGACCAGCTTCATGCCGAAGGCGGTGGAGTAGTAGTGCGCCGCCTGCTTGGCGTTGCCCACGGCGAAGACGACCGCGTCCATTCCCTTGACCGGGAAGGGGTCGGCCTGCCGGGCGGTCGCGTCGGGAGTGAGGTGTGTGGTCTGCGTCATAGCGGAAGGGTCACCCGGTCTCGCAAGGTGCGCAATAGTTCGCGTATTCACTGGGCAATGTGTTCAGCGGAAGCGGAGAACCTTCGGACTTTCTGTACACGATGACCATCGGAGAGACGGAACATGGCGATCGACCATCTGGACGGCCGCATCATCGTGCTGCTGGCGCGTGAGCCGCGCATCGGCGTGCTGGAGATGTCGCGGCGGCTGGGGGTGGCACGGGGGACGGTCCAGGCACGCCTTGACCGTCTTCAGGCGCGCGGGGTGATCCGCGGTTTCGGCCCGGAGGTGGACCCGGCGGCGCTCGGCTACCCGGTGACGGCGTTCGCGACGCTGGAGATCCGGCAGGGGCAGGGGGCGGACGTACGGGCGCATCTGATGGCCGTGCCGGAGGTGCTGGAACTGCACACCACCACCGGCTCGGGGGACATGCTGTGCCGGCTGGTGGCCCGTTCGAACGCCGACCTCCAGCGGGTGATCGACCGGGTGGTGGACTTCGAGGGCATCGACCGGGCGTCCACGGCGATCGTGATGGAGAACCCGGTGCCGCTGCGGATCATCCCGCTGGTGGAGCAGGCCGCGTCGGAGGAGTGAGACCGGGTTACAAAGAACCCGTTGCAAAGCCCTCTTTGCAACGCTATCTTTGTACGCATGGACGAGCCCCCGGACCATCAGGTCCGCACCCTTGACGCCCGCTCGCTGCGCGGTCTGGCGCACCCGCTGCGCATGCGCCTGCTGACCACGCTGCGCCGCGGCGGGCCGGCCACGGCCTCCCAACTCGCCGCGAAACTCGGTGAGTCCAGCGGAGCCACCAGCTACCACCTGCGCCAGCTCGCCGCGCACGGCTTCGTCGAGGACGCGCCCGAGCACGGCAAGGGCCGCGAGCGCTGGTGGCGGGCGGCCCACGGAGGAGTCAGCTTCGACGAGACGCTGCTGAAGGACCCCGACCCCGAAGTCCGCGGCGCCGCCGACCTGTTCCTGCACGAGCTCGCCAGCACGCGCACGCGAGAGCTGTCGACGTGGCTCGGTACCAGGCACGACTGGTCCGAGGCCTGGACCCGCGCCTCGGACATGAGCGACTGGACCCTGCGCCTGACGCCCGAACTCGCCCTCGGCCTCATCGGGAAGATGCACGAACTCCTGGAGACCTACCGGGCTTTGGCCCCCGAGGACGGCACCCCGGACACCGAGATGGTGCGCGTCCACACGCACCTCTTCCCCACCCGCACGGACTGAGAGGCCGAACCATGCATCCCGAGATCCACCTCGCACTGCACCGCACCCGCGCCGCCGAACTCCAGGCGGAGGCGCACCGTCCGGCCACCCCGGCCGACGCACCCGGCGCCCTGCGCACCCGGCTGGGCTGGACCCTCGTGGAACTCGGCCTGCGCCTGGCCACCGGCCCGAAGCCGGCCACGGCCCCGGCCCTGTAGGGACATGGGGGAGGCGGTCCTAGCAGCTCGGGGCCTTGTCCAGGCCCTTCTCCATGACGGCCAGGGCGTCGACCGCGCTCCTGAGGGTGGTCACCGGGACCAGGCGCAGCCCCTTCGGCAGCTCCGCCTTGGCGTCGGCGCACTCGGCCCTCGGGACCAGGAAGACGGTGGCCCCGTCCCGGTGCGCGGCCTGGGTCTTGAGGGCCACGCCGCCGACCGCGCCGACCGTGCCGTCGACGTTGATGGTGCCCGTGCCGGCGATGGTGCGGCCGGCGGTGAGGTCACCGCCGTTGCCGTCGCCGTGCAGCTTGTCGATGATGCCGAGCGAGAACAGCAGGCCCGCGCTGGGGCCGCCGACGTCGGCGAGCTTCAGCGTGACCCTGACCTTCTTGTCGCTGATGCCGAGGTACTTCAGGGCGGCCCGGGTGGCCGCGTCCTGGGACTGCCTCATCTGCTCCGCGTTGTGCTGCTCGATCTCCTTGACGCTGTTACCGCTCGGGTAGACCGCGTCACGCGGCATGACCGCCCGGTCGGTGGCGAACCAGCCGTCGATCACGTCCCCCAGCGAGACGTGCGCGTCCGGGCCGGTGGCCTCGATGGTCGTCATCCGGAGCTGCCCGCTGGTCGTGCGGGTGGGCGCGCCGGAGATGGTGATGACCTGGGTGCCCTTGTTCTCCCCCAGCACGTTCGCCGTCATCCCCGGCTGCGCCACCGAGAACGGCAGCGGCGCGAGCACCGCCGTGGCGATCAGGGCCGCGACGGGCAGCGCACAGACGGCGAGGGCCTGGGAGCGTGTGAGACGAGAGAGCACGGGTTCAATCTATCCCCCGCGTGAAATCCGGCCAGCCGCGGCGGCGTCTCCCCCACGAGCTGGTCAGCGCAGGGCCTCCGCGACCTCGCGGGCCGCGTGGACGACCCGGGGTCCGACCCGTTCCGGCACGGCGTCAGCCAGCATGACGACCCCGACGCTGCCCTCCAGGCCGGTCACGCCGAGCAGCGGTGCCGCCGCCCCGCAGGCACCGGCCTCCAGCTCGCCGTGCGTCAGGGTGTAGCCGGGTTCATCGGGCGGCTGGCGGCGGGCCGCGAGGATCGCCTTGCCCGCGGCGCCCCGTTCCAGGGGGTGCCGGAAACCGGCCCGGTAGGCCACGTGGTAGTCGGTCCACGTCGGTTCGACCACGGCGACGGCCAGCGCGTCCGAGCCGTCCACCAGCGTCAGATGCGCGGTCGCCCCGATGTCCTCGGCCAGCGACCGCAACGCCGGCAGCGCCGCCTCCCGTACCAGCGGATGCACCTGGCGGCCCAGCCGCAGCACGCCCAGCCCGACCCGGGCCCGGCCGCCCAGATCACGGCGGACGAGCATGTGCTGCTCCAGGGTGGCGAGCAGCCGGTACACCACGGTCCGGTTGACGCCCAGCCTGATCGACAGCTCGGTGACGGTCAGCCCGTGGTCCGTCTCGGCCAGCAGTTTGAGGACCCTCAGTCCCCGGTCGAGCGTCTGGGAGGTCTCCGCGGTCACGACGCCCACTCCTTAGTGGTGAGGTCGGCGGCCCTCTCCGCGTCACGCGCGTCACCGGGTCCCGTCGGTGACGCGCGGCAGAGGCCCCCGATCGGCCGACGGTCCGGGCCGCCCGGACTGAAGTCGCTTCACGGCTGCGCTCCGTGGCGGCTCTGCCACGGTGCGTCGGCGTAGCCGGACATTAGCGAAGGAGTTCGCTGAGCGGAAGCCTCCGTCCAGAATCCGGTCATCACCCGGTAGGAAGTGCGGAGTTCGTCCCGATACGTACTCCGGTGGTGCCGGGGGGCCACGCATCAGGAACGCGCGGCCGCACCCCCGGTCACTTCATCCGCGTCGCCCACTCCTGCACCTTGGCGATGCGCTGGCGCAGCTGACCCGCCGTCGCCTCGGCGCTGGGCGGGCCGCCGCACACCCTGCGCAACTCGGTATGGATGACCCCGTGCGGCTTGCCGCTCTGGTGGACGTACGCGCCGACCATCGTGTTGAGCTGCTTGCGCAGCTCCATCAGCTCCTTGTGAGTCACCACCGGCCGCCGGTCGGCGGGGAGTTCGAGCAGGTCGGCCTCGGTGTCGGGGCGCTTGCGGCTGTGCGCGATCTGCCGGGCCTGCCGCTTCTGGAGCAGCATCTGCACCTGCTCGGGTTCGAGCAGGCCCGGAATGCCGAGGTAGTCCTGCTCCTCCGCGCTGCCCGGGTGGGCCTGCATGCCGAACTCGGCGCCGTCGTAGAGAACCCGGTCGAAGACGGCGTCGGACTCCAGTGCCTCGAAAGGCAGCATGTCCTGCTCGCCGGTGTCCTCGTCCTGCTCCCGGTTCGCCTCGTCCATCTCCTTCTCGGACTCGGCGTACGGGTCCTCCTCGCCGTCCTTCTTCGGCTTGTCGAGGGCGTGGTCGCGCTCGACCTCCATCTCGTTGGCGAAGGTCAGCAGGTCCGGGACGGTCGGCAGGAAGACGGAGGCGGTCTCGCCGCGCCTGCGGGACCGTACGAAACGGCCGACGGCCTGGGCGAAGAAGAGCGGGGTGGAGATGGTGGTGGCGTACACGCCGACCGCGAGTCGGGGTACGTCGACGCCCTCGGAGACCATGCGGACGGCGACCATCCAGCGGTCCTCGTTGCCGCTGAAGTCGTCGATCCGCTGGGAGGCGTCGGTGTCGTCGGACAGGACGAGCGTCGCGCTGCTGCCGGTGATCTCGCGGATCAGCTTGGCGTAGGCGCGGGCGGATTCCTGGTCGGAGGCGATGACCAGGGCGCCGGCGTCCGGGATGGCCTTGCGGACCTCGGTCAGCCGCTGGTCGGCGGCGCGCAGCACGGCCGGCATCCACTCGCCGCGCGCGTCGAGCGCGGTGCGCCAGGCCTGGCTGACGGCGTCCTTGGTCATCGGCTCGCCCAGCCGGGCCTCGATCTCGTCACCCGCCTTCGTGCGCCAGCGCATGTTGCCGCTGTAGGAGAGGAAGATGACGGGCCTCACGACGCCGTCGGAGAGAGCGGAGCCGTAGCCGTAGGTGTAGTCGGCGGCGGAACGCCGGATGCCGGCCGAGTCCTCCTCGTACGTGACGAAGGGGATGGGGTTGGTGTCGGAGCGGAACGGCGTACCGGTGAGGGCGAGCCGGCGGGTCGCGGGCTCGAAGGCCTCCAGGCACGCCTCGCCCCACGACTTGGAGTCGCCCGCGTGGTGGATCTCGTCGAGGATGACGAGGGTCTTGCGCTGCTCGACGCGGTTGCGGTGCAGCATGGGGCGTACGCCGACGCCGGCGTACGTCACGGCGACGCCCTGGTACGACTTGCCGAGCGGGCCCGCGCTGTACTCCGGGTCGAGCTTGATGCCTATCCGCGCGGCGGCCTCGGCCCACTGCTTCTTCAGGTGCTCGGTCGGCGCGACCACGGTCACCTGCTGGACGACGTGATGGTGCAGCAGCCAGGAGGCCAGCGTCAGCGCGAAGGTCGTCTTTCCGGCGCCGGGGGTGGCCACCGCCAGGAAGTCGCGGGGCTGGGTCTGGACGTACTTCTCCAACGCCCCCTGCTGCCAGGCACGCAGCTTCCCGGCCGTACCCCAGGGGGCACGACCGGGAAAGGCGGGCGAAAGATGATGCGAGTGGGACGAGCTGGCAGACATAGGGGTGGGCCCGGAGGGCCCTCCGTTGAGGGTGGTGGCGGGTGACGGGCGGGCAGTAGTCACGGTCTCCGGTTCGCTGTGCTGGGGGTCTCGGCTACGTATGACGACCGGGCCACCCTACCCGTGCCCCCACCGGGCACTCGTGGCAATGACACCACTTCCGGCACGGGTGCGACGGGCGTCACAGATCAGCGAGCGAGGCGCGGAAGCGCACGGTGTCACCGGGTTTCTGTCCGCAACCGCCGTGTCACCCACGCCCCCGTCAGGGCCACCGCTGCCATCGGGAGGAAGACCACCGCGAAGGCCGCCGGGTGGGAGGCGGAGGTCGTGGTGGCGGTGGTGTGGGCCACCGTGCCGCCGCCGAGTGCGGCGAAGGCGGCGCCGCCCGCGGCGAGCAGGACGACGTTGGAGAGGGCGTCGGAGATCTGCAGGGCCGCGGAGTTGGTGCCGGCCTCCTCGGGGGCGGACAGCCGCAGCAGCAGCACGCTGGTGGAGGCGATGACCAGGCCCATGCCGAAGCAGCCGAAGGCCCAGGCGACGGCGACCGTCCAGACCGGGACGGCGGCGATCAGCACACTGGGCGCGGCGGCGATGGCCGCGGCAACCAGCACCATCCCGATGGTCATCAGCCGCTCCCGGTACGGCGCCATCCGCGGCTGCGACTGCACCCAGGAGCCCAGCGCCCAGGTGACCCCGCCGGCCGCGAGGGAGAACCCTGCCATCGTCGGGGACAGCCCCCGCTGGGTGACGAGCATCAGCGGCACGAAGGACTCGGCGGCGATGAAGGACCCCGCCGCGACCCCGCGCAGCAGCACGACGGACGGCAGCCCGCGCGCCGCCCGGTACGTGCCGCGCGGCAGCAGCCCCCGCACGGCCGGCACCAGCAGCGCGGCCCCCGCCGCTCCGGGCAGCAACGACAGCCAGCGCAGGTCCTGGGCCGCGTACTGGAGCAGCCCGGCGCCCAGGGAGATGCCGAGGGCGAGCCGGATACGGCGCAGGTCGAAGGAGGCCTGCCCGGCGCCCTCGCCCACCGGGCCGCCCGCCCGGCGCCGTATCTGCGGCAGGGCGATGGCCAGCGGGAACACCACGAGCACCGGAATGCCGACGAACACCCAGCGCCAGCCCAGGTGCTCGGTCACCGCGCCGGAGGCGAGCGGGCCGACGATCGACGGGACCACCCACGCCGCCGCGAACGCCGCCATGATCGACGGGCGCAGCCGCTCGGGGTAGGCCCGGCCGACGACGACGTACAGGGCGACGATCACCAGGCCGCCGCCGAGCCCCTGCACGGCGCGCCCGGCGATGAACACCCACATCGTGCTCGCCGTCCCGGCCAGCAGCAGCCCGGCCACGAACGAGCCGATCCCCGTGGTCAGCGGGGCCAGGGGACCGCGCCGGTCCGACCACTGCCCGGAGAGCACCATCCCGAACAGGCTGGTGGTGAAGAACCCCGAGAACGCGAACGCGTACAGCGAGACCCCGTCCAGCTCCCGCGCCGCCACGGGCATCGCCGTGCCGACGGCGGTCGCCTCGAAGGCGATCAGCAGGACGACGGAGACGATCCCGATGCTCAGCGCCCGGTGGTCGCGGCTCAGCACGGTGTCGGCCGTCACGTCGTGGGGACCGGATCTGTCGGGGACGTCGGCGACCTCTGCGTCGCGCGGTTCCAGGGCGCTCATGGTCGCCAGAGTAAGGTGCGCAGCCCGCTTTGGCCCCTGTCGGGAGTCGCCTCACGGCCGGGACCTTGGTCGTACGACCACCGCCCGAGCCCCCGTTCATGAACGCCGCATGGCAGTCCCGTTGCGGCCCCCGCCCCGCCCTTGAGCCCCGGCCGCCCCCGCCCTACGGTCGATCTCACCGATTCCGGCTCGGCGAATCCCATTTCGCCCCCGACACGGCCGTGTGCCCGAATGGTTCAGGGACTCGCCTGCAAAGCGAGTTACGCGGGTTCGATTCCCGCCACGGCCTCCGCCTGCATAACCAGGCACAACGAAGGGGCGGCACCCCATACAGGTGCCGCCCCTTCTGGTTGTCCGCCTCACGGAATCGAGCCTCTACCCGACCCGGGGCGGTTCAAAGAGCCCGTCAGCAAGCTGACGGGCTCCCGGGAAAGACCGAGGCCAACCTGCTATCAGGTCAGATCGTCGGCGTCTCGTCGACGACCTCCTTGTGCGGCTCGACAATGAACCTCCAGCCATCGCTGGGCTCCATGAATCGCACTCGGGTCGGGTAGATGTCCAAGGCGCGGCGGTCGCGGATCTGGCTGCTCGCGTTCTTCCGCCCCCGGACCGGCTCCTCGAACAAGTCGACCTTGACATCCGGCACCGCGACGACTTCCTCACTCCAGCGCTGGACAATCCCCGCGCCGAAGGCGTCCCGGGCGGCGGAGTAGAGCGCCTCCAGAGATTCCTTGTTCCCGTTGGGCACGAAGAGGGCGAGATTCAGGAGGACGCCGGCATTCTGAAGAACCTCGATTTCTTCCCCTGCCTCGTCGGCAACCCAGATCCCGGGCTCTTCGGCATTGTCCGGGAGAACGCGGATTTCCTGACCGAATATCGTCCTCGCGACGAAGGACCCTCCCTCGAAATTCTTACCCGGCTCCGCAAGGGAAGCCGGGGCATAGCAGTCGAGAGGAAGGCCATCCATCTCCGCCGAGACGAAGATTTCGTCCTGGCGACTCAACTCCGAAACTTCTTCGGCCGTAAGACGTCGAGCCGTGACCTTCTCGGTATTCACGCCATTCCCCTTCTTTCGTGGCGTCCGGTGAATTCATTGAAACTCTACCACGAAAACGATCACTCAACTCCCGTTCAATTCCTACTGGGAGAAGAACAGAAGATTCCTCCCGCGTCACCGGCGAAACGTGGCAAGCGTAGAGAAATGAGCGAAACCCAGGAGGTTACCCACCGCTCCAACAGCGCTTTCGGCAACCCGGCCGTCAAGTACACAGGAGTTGCTGATCTCCCAGGGCGTGCTGGAGGGCCGTGCCGGATCGGGCACGTACGTCGCCGAGCCTCGACAGCGGGTGCGGGTGGTCCGTTCCTCGGCACGCGAGCAGTGGCCCGCCCCCCGATCAGGGAAGACGACGGGACGGCATCCCCGAGTGCCGCCTCGCCACCCCGGTTTCTCAGCAGGCGCGGGAAGTCCGTCGGCGGTGCAGGAGCCAGAGGGTGAAGGCGAGGGTGGAGACGTCCTTGGTGAGGGGGGTCGGCGTGGATTCGGGGCCGGTCCAGGTGAGAACCTCGCCGGTGGTGCCGTCGACCAGCAGGCTGCTGCCGCCGGCGAGACGGCCGAGGCGTATCAACTGGTGGGCGCGGGCGGGGAGATCGTCCGGCCAGAAGTCGTCGGGGCACTCGTCGGCCCAGAACTCGGCGAGCGTCGGCAGCGGCACGTCGGTGTCGGACTGGAGGAGCACGCCGTCCTCGGGCAGGCCCGTGTCGCGCAGGAAGCGGCGAGTGGGCTCATGGACGAGGGTGGCGGGAAAGTCGACGTCCTCGTAGCGCGCGATCCGGCCGCGGCCGAACTCACGGTGCAGCAGGCGGGCGCGCAGGTCGAGGGTGAGACCGGAGGCCGTGCCGGGCCTGACGGCCAGAGCCGCCGGGCGGACGCAGGCCGCCGGACGGGTGGGAACCGCCGCCGGGCGGACCGCGAACTCGCCGTAGGTACGGCGCAGTTCGCGGGCCCTCTCAGGCAGGGTGATCACCCTGACAACGGTGTCGGTCATGCTCATCGTTCCCCCGTGCGGTTTTGTTCAGGTTCCGGGGCGGACCGCGTCCCGGGCTGGTCGGGTCCGGGCGCCCCGTCTCGGGCGGCGGACCTCGTCCCCACTGCCCGAAGACTACGCCCCCTCACTGACAACGGCCCAAAACGGAAGACGCCGGGCGGCCGCCCGGCGTTCCTTTTCAGCCTGTTCCGCCGCGGGTTCAGCCTGTTCCACCGCGGGCGGACACCCCTCACTGCGCGGTGACCACCGCGGCCTGCGGCCTGATCGGCAGCCGGTTGACCGGACGGCCCGTGGCGGCGCGCACCGCGGACGCGACGGCCGCGGGCGACGTCACCACCGGTACCGCGCTGACCGCCTTGGCGCCGAAGGGGGCGACGACGTCCCGCTCCTCGACCAGTTTCACGATCCGGATGTCCGGCGCGTCCAGGGCCGTGGGCAGGGCGTAGCCGGTGAGGTCGGGGTGGCGGACCAGCCCGCGCGGGGTGCGCAGGTTCTCGGTGAGGGCGATGCCCACGCCCTGGGTGACGCCCCCCTCGATCCGGGCGGCGAGCTGGGCCGGGTTGAGCACCCGGCCCACGTCCTGGGCGAGGGCCATCTCCACGACCCGTACCGAACCCAGCTCGATGTCCACGTCCACCACCGCGCGTACGGCGCAGAAGGCCAGGCCCACGAAGGCGTCGCCCTGACCCGCCCCGTCCAGCGGCTCGGTGGGGTGCGGGCGGCACTGGGCGGTCGCCCACAGCTCCTTGCCGTCCAGCGCCTCCGTGACCGTGGTGGACAGCACGCCGTCGTATGACGTGATCTTGCCGTCGGTGATCTGGAGCAGCTCGGTGGACATGCCGAACTTGTGGGCGAGGGGCTGGAGAAGCTGGGTGCGGACCATCTTGGCCGCGCGTTCCACCGCGCCGCCCGACACCCAGGTGTGGCGGCCCCGGCAGCCGGCGCCGGCCGACGGCTGGTCGGTGTCGACCGCGGCCACGTGCACCTCGTCGATGCCGAGGGTCTCCTGGACGATCTGCCGGGCGAGCGTCGTGAAGCCCTGGCCGGACTCCACCGCCGCGCACAGCACCGTCGCCACGCCGCCCTGCACCCGCACGGTCGCCGTGGAGACCTCGTCGGCGCCCTCCGCGCCGAGCATGTGCACCATGCCGAGGCCGTAGCCCACGCCCCGGCGCACCGCGCCCGGTTCGCCCGCCCCCTCCAGGCCGCCGGGCAGCAGCCACTCCTCCTCGGGAACGTCCTTGGGCAGCGGCGGCAGCGGATGGTCCCGTACGGCCTGGAGCAGTTCGGCGACCGGGGCCGGGCACGTCACGGTCTGGCCGGTCGGCAGGACGTCGCCGGTCGCCATGGCGTTGCGCAGGCGCACCTCGGCCGGGTCAAGGCCGAGCTTCTTGGCCAGCTTGTCCATCTGCGCCTCGTAGGCGGCGCACACCTGCATCGCGCCCTCGCCGCGGACGTGTCCGGACGGCGGGTTGTTGGTGCGTACGGCCCAGCCCTCGATGAAGGCGTTCGGGACGACGTAGGGGCCGCAGGCGAAGGACACGGCGGCGGCCAGGGCCTCGGAGGAGGTGTCGGCGTAGGCGCCCGCGTCCAGCAGGATCTGCGCCTCGACCTTGACCAACGTGCCCTCGGCGTCGGCGTGGTGGCGGTAGCGCAGGAGCGTCGGGTGGCGGTGGGGGTGGCCCAGGAAGGACTCCTCGCGGGTCGCGGTGAGCTTCACCGGGCAGCCGGTCTTCAGCGCCAGCAGGCCGAGCGGGAGCTGGAAGCCCTGGTCCTCGCGGTCGGCCGTGGCGCCGGGCACGCCGGTGACGACGATCTTCACGCGATCGGGTTCCAGGCCGTAGCAGGCGGCGAGCGCGTCGCGGTCGGTGTGCGGGTCGGTGGAGGCGAGGTACAGCTCCACGCCGCCGTCGGGTCGGGGCACCGCGAGTCCGGCCTCGGCGCCGATGGGGGCCGGGTCCTGGCGGCCGATGCGGTACAGGCCCTCGACGACGACCTCGCCGGCCGCCTCCGGGTCGCCGTGGCGCAGCGGGATGTGCCGGATCAGATTGCCGTCGGGGTGCAGCGGCTCGGCCTCGAAGGCCTGTTCGGGATCGGTCACCGGGTCGAGCACCTCGTACTCGACGATGACGGCCGCGGCGGCCATCCGGGCGGTGTCCGGGTGGTCGGCGGCCACGGCCGCGATGGGCTCGCCGTGGTGGCGCACGACCTCGGAGGCGAACACCGGGCGGTCGGGCGTGCCGCGGCCGTGGACCGGGCGGCCCGGCACGTCCTCGTGGGTGACGACGGCCCGGACGCCGGGCATCTCCCGCGCGTGTGCCGTGTCGATGGACACGATGCGCGCGTGCGGGTGCGGCGAGCGCAGCACGGCCGCCCACAGCAGGCCCTCGGCCCACAGGTCGGCCGCGTACGGGAAGGTGCCCTCCGTCTTGGCGCGGGCGTCGGCGGCGGGCAGTGAGGAGCCGAGACCGTGCGGCAGCGGTTCGGGTGCGGGGGCGGTCTCCGCGGCGGCGGTGGCGGCTTCGTTGGTCACGCCTGGCCTCCGTCCTGGCCGTAGGGGTCGTGCGGTGCCGGAGTGTCGAACGCGGAGGGGTGGATCCCGCCCGCGCCCGGTCCCGCCTGGTGCGGGATGCGCGGCTCGTCGGTCTCCTGCTCGGCGGGCCCCTCGGCGGCCTCCGCGGAGTGCGCCTCGCGTTCGGTGACGACCTCCTTGACGGCCTGGAGGACGCCGCGGTAGCCCGTGCAGCGGCACAGGTTGCCGCACAGCGCCTGGCGGGTCTCCAGCTCCGTCGGGTCCGGGTTGCCCTCCAGCAGGTCGTGCAGGGTCATCGCCATGCCGGGCACGCAGAAGCCGCACTGCACCGCGCCGCACCGGGCGAGCGCCCGCTGCACGTCCGAGGGCTGACCGTCCACGGCCAGTCCCTCGACCGTGCGCACCTCGCTGCCGGCCGCGGTGACCCCGGGCACCAGGCAGGAGGCCACCAGGCGTCCGTCGACCTGCACGTTGCAGGCGCCGCACTCGCCCTGCGAGCAGCCGTCCTTGGCGCCCGCGAGCCCGAGCCGCTCGCGCAGCACGTAGAGCAGCGACTCGCCGATCCAGGCGTCGGTGACGGGCCGGTCCGCGCCGTTGACGCGCAGCACGTACGAGGCGAGCGGGTGCTCGTCCTGCGGGGGCGCGGAAGGCGGGTCGTCCTCGGCGGCCGCGTCCGGCCGACCGGCCTCCGGGCCCCGGGCGGCGGTCGCGCCGTCGGGGGCCGCGGAACCGGAGTCCGTGGCGGGCTCCTCGGCGGCCCCGGAGGGCGGCCGGGTGTCCTCGGCGGGGCCGGGCCGCGCGGGGCGCCCGGCGGGACCCTCTGCGGCCTTGACGGGCCCTCGGGTGTCCTCGCCCGCCCCGGCCGGGCCGGCAGCGGGCTGCGGGGAGTCCGCGCCGGACTCCGCCGGGGACCCGGGCCGGGACGGCGGGTCCTGGACGCCCCGCTCCGCGCGGAGTTGGGCCTCCTGCGCCGACGGGGCACCGCCGCCGTGCCGTTGGGCGGTGTCCGCGCCGGTTCCGGTCACGGCCGGCGGCAGCGGCCCGGCGGAGCCGGCCTGCGGCCCGGATGCCCCGGCCGTACGCCCGTCCTGTGCCGGACGGCCGTCCACGTGGCCCGCGCCCGGCGCCGACGCGCCGCCCGCGGCAGCCCTGTACGCGCCTTCCGGCGCCCCGGCACCGTGCCCGCCCTCGCCGGGCCGCCCGGCGGTGAAGGCACCACCGGCCACACCCTCCGGGCCGGAAACCCCCGGCGAGCGCACATCCCCGCGCACACCGGGCCCTCCACCGGGGAAGGCCTCACCGGTTGCCCCGCCCGCGGCGGGAGTCCCCGGCGACCGCATGTCCCCGCGCGCGCCCGGCCCTCCGACCGGGTAGGCACCCCCGGTTGCCCCGCCCGCGGCGGGAGCCCCCGGCATCCGTCCGTCTCCGTGCGTGCCGTCCGCCGCGGCGCCGTAGGCCGCTTCAGCCGCACCGGCACCAGGGCCGCCCTCGCCCGGACGCCCCGCCTGGGACGCGCCACCGGCCATACGCCCCGGAGCGGAAATCCCCGACGGCCGCCCGTCCGTGGGCACACCATCCGCCCCGACGCCATGCGCGCCGACGTCGTGCCCGCCGGCGCCGTGCGTGCCGGCACCGTGCGCCCCGGCGCCCTGCCCGCCGGCACCCGGCCCTCCGGCCGGGAAAGCGCCCCCGGTTGCTCCGCCCGCGGCGGGAGCCCCCGGCATCCGTCCGTCTCCGTGCGTGCCGTACGCGGCGTCAGCCTGGCCCGCACCGGGTCCGCCTGGGTATCCGGCGTCGGCCGGGCCGTTCGCGTAGGGGCCGGGGTTCCCGGAATCGGGACGGGGGCGGCTCCAGGCCTGGCCGACCTCCTCCGTGGCCCAGGGGGCGGCCGCGCCGCCGGGAAGGGTGGACGGAGGAGTGCCGCCCCACTGCTGGACCAGCGACGACGTGGTGAACTCGCCCGATTCGTCCGGGATGTCACCCCCGGCGACGGGGATCGACCACTGCCCGGTCACGTCCTGCCCGGCGGCGGGGGGCGGGGCCTGGCCCGCCCGGCCCTCGTCGAAGTTCCACTGCTGGGTGGCCTCAGGGCGGTACGTGAACCGGTCGTCCGCGCCCCCGTCCTGCGGCACCGCGTTGGGGTCGGGCCAATGGGCGCCCTGCGCGGGCGCGCCCGGCACGCCCCAACCGCCGGGCGCCGCCGGATCGGTGCCGTCCGCCGGGGCGGGCGTGACCGCTATCTGCGGCGGCACGTAGCCGTGGCCGGGCGCCGCGAGCGGGCTGTGGGCGGCGAGGAGGGCGTCGATGCCGCCCTCGGGCAGCTTCACGAAGGCGGTGGCACCGTCGTCGTACTCGCCCTGCGGCAGCGGGTCCCATCGGCCGCCGCTGCCCGGCGTGCCCTCCGCGTGCTGGTCGTCGGTCACGACAGCGCCCTCCCCAGTGCTCGTCGGGCCAGCGCGGCGACGGTGCGCCGCAGATGCAGTACGGCGGGCGGTAGCTGCTGCACGGAGCCGTCCTCGGCCGGGACCGGATCGGGGATGCAGGCCGCGGCCACGTACTCGCCGAAGGCGGTCTGCGCCTCCGGGACGATCACGCGGCCGGCGTCCCAGTCGATGAGCTGGGCCACCCAGTTCTCGGCGTCCAGCGGCCGCAGCGGCATCGGCGCTATGGCGCCCACCGCGCACCGCACCCCGCGTCGGGCCGGGTCGAGGACCAGGGCCACGGACGCGACCGCGCGGCCCGGTCCGGTGCGGCCGGTCGCCTTCAGGAAGACCTGCGGCGCGTGCAGCAGCGGTACGCGCACGAAGCCGATGAGCTCGCCCGCGCGGAGCAGCTCCACGCCGGCCAGCAGGTGCGACACCGGGATCTCCCGGCGGGCCCCGTCCTGGCCCGCGATGATCAGGGTCGCCTCCAGGGCGGCCAGCACCGGCAGCGCGTCCCCGGTGGGTGCGGCGGAGGCGATGTTGCCGCCCAGGGTGCCCGCGTTGCGGATGTGCGGCGGGCCCGCGGCGCGCGCGGCGGCGGCCAGCGCCGGGATCAGGGCCGCGAAGTCGGGGCGGCCCATGCGCGCGTGGGTGAGTCCGGCGCCGAGCAGCGCGTGGCCGTCCTGGTACTGCCAGCCGCGGATCTCGCTGATCCGGCCGAGCCCGACCAGCGCGGTGGGCCTGAGCTGCCCGGAGTTGACGGCGGTCATGAGGTCGGTGCCGCCCGCCACGGGCACCGCCGCGGGCATGGCGGTGAGCGCCGCCACCGCCTCGTTCAGTGTCGTGGGCAGCGTGACGGCCTGCGCCGCCTGAGGTGCGTGCGTGGTCAAAACCGGCTGCCCCTTCCCGCTGCCCCCGCTGGTCCCACCTGTGCTGCCGTACGGTACGTGCTGACAGGCCGGACGTGGCAACTCTGGCACATCTTCGCAGGGCCCGAAGACAGGGGTCCGCTAGGTGGCATTCGCCCACCTCATCGCGGACATGGCCCGATTTGGCACACCATCACCGGTGCGAGCGAATTCCCACTCTTCGCTGACTCTTGCGGTCTTTTTCCGTCACCTGTTCGAGACGGCGGAACCGGCGAGCGGGGCCGCGGACGGAACCGGCACCCCGCCACCCCGGCGTGCCACCCCGCACGCCACCCCCGCGGCTACCTCGACGGCGGAGGACCCTCCAGAGGCCGCCCGAGGACGCCGGGGCGCCGCTGCCACGGGTGCGGCCCGGTGGGCGGCCGGTAGCCGACTCCCAGGGCGTCCAGACGCCCGTAGTGGGCGGTCATCCGCCGCTCGAAATCGGCGAAGTCCCGTTCCGCCGGGGCGGGCAGGTCGCTCCAGGCGACCTCGGCGAACGCGGCCAGCCTGGGGAACACCTGGTAGTCGACGCGCGACTGATCCTCCATCACCTCGGTCCAGACGTTGGCCTGTGCGCCCAGCACATGGCGGGCCTGCGCCTCGTCCAGTTCCGGCGGGACCGGCTCGAACCGGTAGACGTCCTCCAGGGTGCGCACGTAGCCGATCGGCACCGGTTCGTCCTCGCCCGGGGCCTGGCGGTGGTCCAGGTACACCTGCTGCTCGGGGCACATGACGACGTCGTGGCCGGCCCGCGCGGCGGCGATCCCGCCCGCGTACCCGCGCCAGGACGACACCGCGGCCCCCGCCGCCAGACCGCCCTCCAGGATCTCGTCCCAGCCGATCATCCTGCGCCCGCGCGCGGTGAACCAGGCGTCGAAGTGGCCGATGAACCAGGACTGGAGCGCGTCCTCGTCGGCCAGTCCGAGTTCCGCGATCCGCGCCTGCGCGGCCGGCGAGGCCCGCCACTGCTCCTTGGGGCACTCGTCGCCGCCGATGTGGACAAACCGTGAGAACTCTGCGAACTCTGCGAACCCCGCGAACCCCGCGGATCCGGTGGAGGCCACGGCGTCCGCCGGGAACAGTTCGAGCAGTTCCTCGAAGACGCCCTCGTAGAAGCGCAGGGTGGCGTCGGTGGGGGCGAGGACGTTCGGGTTGACCCCCCAGTCGTCCCAGACGGTGAGGGCGGCGGTGTCGACGACGTCGGTGTTGCCGAGTTCCGGGTACGCGGCGATGGCGGCCTGCGAGTGCCCGGGGACGTCGATCTCGGGCACGACGGCGATGTGCCGTTCGGCGGCGTACGCGACGATCTCGCGGATGTCGTCCTGGGTGTAGTGGCCGCCGTGCGGTCTGTCGTCCCACAGCGGGGACGCCCGGTGGCCGAATCTCGTCCGCGCCCGCCAGGAACCGGTTTCGGTCAGCCTCGGGTACCGCTTGATCTCGACACGCCAGCCCTGGTCGTCCGTCAGGTGGAAGTGCAGCACGTTGAGTTTGTGCGCGGCCATCAGGTCGAGGTGACGCAGGACGCCGTCCTTGGGCATGAAGTGGCGGGCCACGTCGAGCATCATGCCGCGCCAGCGGAAGCGGGGGGCGTCCTCGATCACCCCCGCCGGGACCGCGTGGGCGGCGTCCGGCCGTACGGGGGCGCGCCGGAAGGCGTGGGGGCCGAGCAGCTGGCGCAGGGTCTGCGCACCCCAGAAGACCCCGGCCGGGGAGCCGCCGCGGATCTCCACGCCCTGCCCGGGCTCGGCGGCGAGCCGGTACGCCTCGGGCTCCAGGGTGTCGTCCAGGCGCAGCCGTACGGAGTCCGGGTCGTCCTCGGCGCCGGGCGCGAGGGGCAGGCCGAGGGCCGCGCCGAGCGTGCCGCGCAGCCAGCGTTCGGTGCCGCCGGTGCCCTCGGCGGCCCACAGGGTGGTGCTCCGGTCGAGGGGGACGGCGCGGTCCGGGGAGCCGGCCGCGGCGCGCGGGGCCGGAATCACGTCGGTCATGCCCCATGGGTAGCGTCGGCCGCGACGCGGCGCAACGGGCGTTGCACATGGTGCACGGGCCGGGCGACGGCACAGGCCCCCGGGCGCGCCGGAGCGCGCCTCGGGGGCCCTGAGAGTCTCTGCCGAGCGGGGAGCCGGTTACTTCTTCTTGTCGTCGCCGCCTTCGCCGCCGCCGCTCATGGATTCGTAGATCTCCTTGCACAGCGGGCAGACGGGGTACTTCTTGGGGTCGCGGCCCGGCACCCACACCTTGCCGCACAGCGCCACGACGGGCGTACCGTCGAGGGCGCTCGCCATGATCTTGTCCTTCTGGACGTAGTGGGCGAAGCGCTCGTGGTCGCCGTCGCCGTGGGACACCTGCGGCGTCGGCTCGACGAGGGTACCCGTACCAGTGCCGCGCTCGGGCTCGAGAGTGCTCATACCGCAAGGGTACTGAAGGCCCGGGGCGTCAGTTGAGCGAAGGGTCGTCCGGATATGTGGCGACCATCGCCAGTTCGTTGCGCTGGCGGCGCAGCACTTCGCGCCAGAGTCTCTCGGGGGCCGGGGAGGACACGTCGCCGGGTTCCGACTCGACGACGTACCAGGCTCCCTCCTCCAGCTCGTCCTCCAGCTGGCCGGGGCCCCAGCCGGCGTATCCGGCGAAGATCCGTAGCGAGCCGAGGGCGGAGGCCAGCAGCTCGGGGGGTGCCTCCAGGTCGACGAGACCGATCGCGCCGTGCACCCGGCGCCAGCCCAGCGGGGCGCCCTCGCCGGAGCCGCCGGGGATGACGGCGACGCCGAGCGCGGAGTCCAGGGACACCGGGCCGCCCTGGAAGACGACGCCGGGCTCCCCGGCGAGGTCGGCCCAGCCCTCCAGGATGTCACCCACGTCCACGGGGGTGGGACGGTTGAGGACGACACCGAGGGAGCCCTCCTCGTCGTGGTCGAGAAGGAGCACCACCGCGCGGTCGAAGTTCGGGTCCGCCAGGGCGGGCGTGGCCACGAGCAGCCGCCCTGTGAGCGAGGACACCTCGGTCATGCCAGACATGATCCCGCATCTTCCCTTCGCATGGGGAGCCAATCCGGCTACGGGGGTGAGCGCAGCTCAGGGGACACTGAAGCGTCACCGGCGCACGGCGGCGGCGGTGACCGCACGTGCCCGGCGCTCAACTGGGCGTGTCGGTGCGGGGTCATGAGCCAACCCCGGGCGTCCACGGGCTTTCTGCAGGGGGGCGCACGGCGATTACCCTGTCTCTCCGGCCCCCTCCGAAGTGATCGGCCGGCTCCTGACCACCGAATCGGAACGCGAGATACATGACCGTCAACGGCACTGACGACGTACTGCTT
Organism: Streptomyces sp. NPDC088817; assembly: GCF_044750345.1. NCBI lineage: Bacteria > Bacillati > Actinomycetota > Actinomycetes > Kitasatosporales > Streptomycetaceae > Streptomyces > Streptomyces sp. NPDC088817. The sequence goes on along the minus strand of NZ_JBIVJN010000015.1, from coordinate 119,419 downwards.
GTCCATGGCGGAACCCCGCTGGAGGGCGAGATCCGAGTCCGCGGTGCGAAGAACCTCGTACCGAAGGCCATGGTCGCCGCCCTGCTGGGCGGTGAGCCAAGTCGCCTGCGCAACGTTCCGGACATCCGTGACGTGCGTGTCGTGCGCGGTCTGCTGCAACTGCACGGGGTGACGGTCCGTCCGGGTGACGAACCGGGTGAGCTGGTGCTCGACCCGACCCGGGTGGAGAGCGCCAACGTCGCCGACATCGATGCCCACGCGGGCTCCTCGCGCATTCCGATCCTGTTCTGCGGGCCGCTGCTGCACCGGCTGGGGCACGCGTTCATCCCCGGCCTGGGCGGCTGCGACATCGGGGGCCGGCCCATCGACTTCCACTTCGACGTGCTGCGGCAGTTCGGCGCGGTCATCGAGAAGCGGGCCGACGGGCAGTACCTGGAGGCGCCGCAGCGGCTGCGCGGGACGAAGATCCGGCTGCCGTACCCGTCCGTCGGCGCGACCGAGCAGGTGCTGCTGACGGCCGTGCTGGCCGAGGGTGTCACCGAGCTGTCCAACGCGGCCGTGGAGCCGGAGATCGAGGACCTGATCTGCGTTCTGCAGAAGATGGGCGCGATCATCGCGATGGACACCGACCGGACGATCCGGATCACGGGTGTGGACAAGCTCGGCGGCTACGACCACCGGGCTCTTTCGGACAGGCTGGAGGCCGCGTCCTGGGCGTCGGCGGCGCTGGCGACCGAGGGCGACATCTACGTCCGCGGCGCGCAGCAGCGGTCGATGATGACCTTCCTGAACACCTACCGCAAGGTGGGTGGCGCGTTCCGGATCGACGACGAGGGCATCCGCTTCTGGCACCCGGGCGGCCAGCTGAAGTCCATAGCGCTGGAGACGGACGTGCACCCCGGTTTCCAGACGGACTGGCAGCAGCCGCTGGTGGTGGCCCTGACCCAGGCCACGGGCCTGTCGATCATCCACGAGACGGTGTACGAGTCGCGTCTGGGCTTCACCTCCGCGCTCAACCAGATGGGCGCGCACATCCAGCTCTACCGCGAGTGCCTGGGCGGCTCCGACTGCCGCTTCGGCCAGCGCAACTTCCTGCACTCCGCGGTGGTGTCGGGGCCGACCCGGCTCCAGGGCGCCGACCTGGTCATCCCGGACCTGCGCGGCGGCTTCTCCTACCTGATCGCGGCCCTGGCCGCCCAGGGCACGTCCCGCGTCCACGGCATCGACCTGATCAACCGCGGCTACGAGAACTTCATGGAGAAGCTCGTGGAGCTGGGCGCCAAGGTGGAGCTCCCGGGCCAGGCCCTCGGCTGACCGGGGCTCCCGGCCGGGCCCCGGATGATCCGGTCGGTCCGGCGGGCGCCCGGGAGTGCGTACGCCAGTGGGGCGGCCCCCGGTGAGGGGCCGCCCCACTGGCGTGTGGTGGCCTGAAAGGACTGGCCTTCAGCGCCTCGTGCGCCGTCCCGCGGCGCACGAGACGGCTGGGTCACTTGCCCTTGGCCGCTTCCTTGAGCTTGCTGCCCGCGGAGACCTTGACGCTGTAGCCGGCCGGGATCTGGATCGGCTCGCCGGTCTGCGGGTTGCGAGCGGTGCGAGCGGCACGGTGGGTGCGCTCGAAGGTCAGGAAACCAGGGATGGTGACCTTCTCGTCCCCCTTGGAGACGATGTCGCCGACGACGTCGGCGAACGCGGCCAGCACGGCGTCGGCGTCCTTGCGGGTCACCTCGGCGCGGTCGGCCAGCGCGGCCACCAGCTCACTGCGGTTCATGTTCTTACTCCCGTGTTCTTCTTGCCGTTGCGGCGAGGCCGCATGTTGGGCACAGCGAAGCCGATGCTGCCAGGGTCCTCGGTGAGTCCCCGGACCCGGGTCCGTCGCCGAACCCTCGCGCCCAGGGAGGCATCCTGCCCCCACCTGCGGCGCGAATGCCAATCCGGCACCCATAGGAGTCGTGAGAACACCCTTGGGAGTCACACGAAGAGATGCCCGAGCCTGGCCGTCACGATAAGGCTCCGCCGACGGCGGGGTGGCGCACGACGCGCCGGTGTCCCGGCGCGGTGGGAATCATCACGCCGTCGCCGCCGTCTTCGCGGCCGCCTCCCGGACCGCCCCGGCCACCGCGCCGGCGACCTTGTCGTTGAAGACGCTCGGGATGATGTAGTTCGGGTTCAGCTCGTCCTCGGTGACCACGCCGGCGAGGGCCTGCGCGGCGGCCAGCATCATCTCCGTGTTGACGGTGCGGGACTGCGCGTCCAGCAGGCCGCGGAAGACGCCCGGGAAGACCAGCACGTTGTTGATCTGGTTGGGGAAGTCGGAGCGGCCGGTGGCCACAACTGCCGCTGTCTGACGGGCGATTGCCGGGTCCACCTCGGGGTCGGGGTTCGCGAGCGCGAACACGATCGCGCCGTCCGCCATGGCGGCCACGTCGTCGCCGTCGAGCACGTTGGGGGCCGAGACGCCGATGAAGACGTCCGCGTCGTGCACGGCCTCCTTCAGGGTGCCGGTCAGGCCCTCCGGGTTGGTGTTGTCCGCGATCCAGCGCAGCGGGGAGTCCGGGGCGGCGCCGACGAGGTCCTCGCGGCCGGCGTGCACCACGCCGTGGATGTCGGCGACGACGGCGTTCTTCACACCCGCGGCGAGCAGCAGCCGCAGGATCGCCGTACCGGCGGCGCCGGCGCCGGACATCACCACGCGCACGCTGTCGATCGACTTGCCGACCACGCGCAGCGCGTTGGTCAGCGAGGCGAGCACCACGATCGCGGTGCCGTGCTGGTCGTCGTGGAAGACGGGGATGTCGAGGGCCTCACGCAGCCGGGCCTCGATCTCGAAGCAGCGGGGCGCGGAGATGTCCTCCAGGTTGATGCCCGCGAAGCCGGGGGCGATCGCCTTGACGATCTCGACGATCGCGTCGCTGTCCTGGGTGTCCAGGCAGATCGGCCAGGCGTCGATGCCCGCGAAGCGCTTGAAGAGGGCCGCCTTGCCCTCCATGACCGGCAGGGCGGCCTTGGGGCCGATGTTGCCCAGGCCGAGCACGGCCGAGCCGTCCGTCACGACCGCAACGGAGTTGCGCTTGATGGTCAGACGCCGGGCGTCCTCGGGGTTCTCCGCGATCGCCATGCACACGCGGGCCACACCCGGCGTGTAGACCATGGAGAGGTCGTCACGGTTGCGGATGGGGTGCTTGGACGCCATCTCGATCTTGCCGCCGAGGTGCATCAGGAACGTACGGTCCGAGACCTTGCCCAGCGTGACGCCCTCGATGCCGCGCAGCTTCTCGACGATCTCCTCGGCGTGGGCCGTCGAGGTGGCCGCGATGGTGACGTCGATACGGAGCCGCTCGTGGCCCGACGCGGTGACGTCGAGGCCGGTCACCGAGCCTCCGGAGGACTCCACGGCCGTGGTGAGCTGCGATACGGCGGTTCCGCCCGCCGGCACCTCCAGACGGATGGTCATCGAGTAGGAGACGCTGGGCGCCGTTGCCATGGCCGACTTCCTCTGCTTTCACCGTGTCGCGAAGTTCTGCCGTCCGATCGTCGCACCTACCCCTGGGTACGTGGTAGTCGCCCCGGGTTGCGAACGTACTGTTCACCGGGAGGCGCCGTTTTCGGAAACGGAATTTCACCATACGAGAAGCGTCGCGGTGGCGAAAGGTGCGGGAGCGCCAAAAGAGGCCCACGTCACATCGCGACGTGGGCCTCTCGCAGAGTTTGTACGACACCGACCCGCCATGCTCGCCTCGCGGCAAGTGGTCGCTCGTGGCGACGAAGGTTGGGCCCGGGGGCTTGGATCGGGCCGGTGCCGTATCCAGGCTAACAAACGGATCCCCGGTGGCCATTCCCGTAGCCGAGGTTCACCCGTTGTTCAGTCCCTCAGCAGATCCGGCACCCCGGCCCCGTCCGGCTCGTCCCGCTCCGCGGAGACCACCGTGAGCTGCTGGGTGGCCCTGGTCAGGGCCACGTACAGGACCCGCAGCCCGGCCGGGGACTCGTCCGCGATCTCCGCGGGCGAGACGACGATCGTCGCGTCGTACTCCAGGCCCTTGGCCTCCAGACTGCCGAGGGCCACCACCCGGTCGCCGAGCCCGGCCAGCCAGCGCCGCGCCTCCTCGCGCCGGTTCATGGCGACGACCACGCCGACCGTGCCGTCGACCAGGTCGAGGAGCCGTTCCGCCTCCGCCCGCACGCTCTTCTCCAGCGAGCCCCGGACGACGGCGAAGCGCGGCTCCACCCCGGTGGAGCGCACCGCCGTCGGCGCGGTGGAGCCGGGCATGGCCAGGGCGAGGACCTTCGAGGCCAGCTCGGCGATCTCCGCCGGGTTGCGGTAGTTCACGGTCAGCTCGAAGCGGCGGCGCGGCCGGGTGCCCAGGGCCTCGTCGCGGGCCTCGGCCGCCTCGTCCGGGTCGGACCAGGAGGACTGGGCGGGGTCTCCGACGACCGTCCAGGTGGCGTGCCGGCCGCGGCGGCCGACCATCCGCCACTGCATGGGCGTGAGGTCCTGCGCCTCGTCCACGATGACGTGCGCGTACTCGGTGCGCTCCTGCGCGAGGCGCTCCGCCCGCTCCCGCTGCGACTCCTCGCGCACCGGCATCAGCTCCTCCAGACCGGTGAGCTGGTCCAGCGGGTCCAGCTCGCGCTTGCGGCGCGGGCGGGCCGGGGTGCCGAGGATCGCCTGGAGCTCGTCCAGCAGGGCGATGTCGTGCACCGAGTGGCCGCCGCGCCGCAGCGAGCGGGCCACCCTGCGCACCTCCCCCGGGTTGAGGATCCGGCGCGCCCAGCGGCCCAGCCGCCGCTCGTCGGCCATGGCGGTGAGCACGGCCGACGGGGTCAGCTCGGGCCACCAGGCGTCGAGGAAGGCGGCGAAGGAGTCCTCGCCGGTGACGTCCTCGTCGAAGGAGGAGCGCAGCTCGGCGGCGAGCTCCGGGTCGGTGTGCCGGGCGCCGGCGCCCGACTTCTCCCACAGGGCGTCGAGGAGCAGCTTGCGGGCGCGCGGGCGCAGCAGGTTGACCGGCGCGGTGCCGCCGAGGGCGGTGCGCCGTACGTGGTCGAGTTCGCCGGCCTCCAGCTCCAGCCGGCGGCCGAAGGCGACGACCCGCAGCCGGTCCGGTGTGCCGTTGGGCTCCAGCGCGCCCCGCGCCGCCTTGCGCAGCACCTTCAGCATCCGGTACGAGCCCTTGACCCGGGCCACCGACGGGGAGTCGTACAGCGTCGCCTCGGCGCCGTCGACGAGCGAGCCGATGGCCCGGACGGCGACCTGGCCCTCCTCGCCGAGCGAGGGCAGCACGCCCTCGGTGTAGGCCACGAGCAGAGGCGTCGGGGAGACGATCAGGATGCCGCCCGCGTAGCGGCGCCGGTCCTGGTAGAGCAGGTAGGCCGCCCGGTGCAGCGCGACCGCCGTCTTCCCCGTCCCCGGGCCGCCCTCGACGTACGTCACCGAGGCGGCGGGGGCGCGGATGACCAGGTCCTGCTCGGCCTGGATGGAGGAGACGATGTCCCGCATGGTGTGGCCGCGGGACCGGCCGAGCGCGGCCATCAGGGCGCCGTCGCCGACCGCGGGCAGCTCGTGGCCGTCGAGGAACGCCCTCAGCTCGGGACGCATCAGGTCGTCCTCGACGCCGAGCACGCGCCGCCCCTTGGAGCGGATGACGCGCCGGCGCACGACCCGGCCGGGGTCGACCGGGGTGGAGCGGTAGAACGGGGCGGCGGCCGGTGCCCGCCAGTCGATGACCAGCGGGGAGTAGTCCTCGTCGAGGACGCCGATACGGCCGATGTGCAGGGTCTCGGCGATGTCCGCCGTGCCGTCCTCGCGGACCACGCCCTCGGCCGGTTCCACCGCCGTGTAGGCGCCGTCCGGGCCCTTCCTGCCGTCCTTGCCGAGCAGCAGGTCGATACGGCCGAAGAGGAAGTCCTCGAACTCGTTGTTCAGCCGGTTGAGGTGGACGCCGGCGCGGAAGACCTGCGCGTCGCGCTCGGCCAGCGCGCCGGGTGTGCCCACCTGGCCGCGCCGGGCGGCGTCACGCATGAGGAACTCGGCCTCGTGGATCTTCTCCTCGAGGCGGCGGTACACCCGGTCCAGGTGCTGCTGTTCCACACTGATCTCACGGTCCCGTACGGAGTCGTGCGCCGCTTCGTGCGCTACGCCGTGGACCGATCCGACCGCGGAATCCTGTTGAGCCTGTGCGGCCACCGGGCCCCCTTCTGACGTGCTGGGCAGCCGTCAACCGTACGCGAAAGGGGGCCCCGGGCGGAAGCTAGGACGGTACCTCGACGAGTTGCTTCCCGTCGAAGGTCATCACCTCGAAGTGATCGATCTGGTTCGGCTCCAGGGCCGCGCCGCCGCGGACGTAGAGGGGGTTCCTGGCCTCCTCCGTCTTGGCGTTCGGTACGCCGTAGCCCCACTCCGGGACGGACCAGGACGTGACCGTCTCGCGTTCGCCGTTCTTGCCGACGGCGATGAGCGAGCACTTCTGCGAGCCGGTGACGTTGCTCAGCTCCAGGACGGCGTTGGTGCCCCAGTCCTTCTTCTCGACGGCGACCGTCGCGGTGACCTTCGTCGTCGGGTCCGTCGCCGTGACCTTGTCGGGCATCGCCGCGAAGGCGGACTGCGCGGGGCTCGCGCCCGCCGTGGTGTTGTCGCCGCCGCCCGAGCCGCTCGCCGCGAACACGGCCAGCGGGCTGCCGATGATCAGCGCCGCCGCCGCGGCGACCATGTAGAAGCCGCGCCTGCGCTTCTGGGCACGGCGCTCGGCGACCTCGTCGACGAGCTTCTCCACCAGGCGTGGGCTCGGCTTGGCCGAAAGGGACTCCCCGACCGCGGGTGTGCCGGAGCCCGGCAGGTCCGCCAGTGCGGCGAACATCGGCTCCATGCCGGCCAGTTCGTCGAGTTGCTGGGCGCACCACTCGCAGCCGGCGAGATGCGCCTCGAAAGCGGTTGCCTCGGCGTCGTCAAGAATTCCGAGGGCGTAGGCGCCGACGGTCTCGTGCTCGTTCGGAGCCGGGGTTCCCTGCATGGCCCCAGACATACCCGCACCACCCGTTCCGAATCCCCCGTACACGCTCATCACGCCGTCACCCCCCGCTCCTCCAGCGCCAGCTTCATCGACCGCAGGGCGTAGAACACCCGCGAGCGGACGGTGCCGCTGGGTATGCCCAGCGTCTCGGCCGCCTCATTGACGGTACGCCCTTTGAAGTACGTCTCGACGAGCACCTCCCGGTGGGCCGGGGTCAGGTCGTCGAGCGCGTCAGACAGCGTCATCAGCCACAGCGCCTTGTCGATCTCGTCCTCCGCGGGGATGACCTCCAGCGGCGACGGATCGACCTCCTGCGGCCGGGCCTGCCGGCTGCGGTGGCCGTCGATGACGATGCGCCGTGCGACCGTCACCAGCCAGGGGCGTACCGAACCGGTGGCCCGATTGAGCTGACCGGCGTTCTTCCAGGCACGGATGAGCGTCTCCTGCACCACGTCCTCGGCACGCTGCCGGTCGCCGGCGACCAGCCGGAGGACATACGCGAGGAGAGGACCGGCGTGCTCGCGATAGAGCGCACGCATCAACTCCTCATCAGGTTCCGAGGACTGGGACATGCGATGTCGGGCCCTCGCTCCACGTTCATTGGCCACGGCCGCATCCTTGCGCACGCCCACCTCCGGTGTCCGGGGCTTCCCCCCAGTCGTTCGCTCGACGACGGGTACGGATCAGGGGTGCGGGGTGTTCAAAACAGGCCGACGGTTTTCTGTCGGGTGCCGTGACGAGGGAGGACATGGGCGCACATTCCCCCCGCTCCGCCTTCACATTTCCGACACGGATGTGGAGGCGGGCGCGCTGCCCGCCCCGGAACTGGGCCAAACAATGTGTTACGCAAATCACTTCGGAACGCAACACCCACAACCGGCAAATGGGGTGCGGGAGTTGTTCCGCGTGCTTCCCCTAGGTCTCTGAGTGAGCGGCGCGTCGGCGGTGGCGGGCCACCCGTTCGCGGTTCCCGCAGACCTCGCTGGAACACCAGCGCCTCCGGCGTCCGCGGGACGTGTCCAGGTACACGATCGGGCAGTTGTCGCCCTCGCACTGGCGCAGGGCCGCCCGGGCCTCGGGGTCGGTGAGCAGTTCCACCGCGTCCCGGGCGACGGCCGCGAGCAGGGCGGCGCAGTCGGGCGGGCCCGCCAACTCGCGTACGAGGGTGCCGTCTTCGCCACGCACGGCGCGGGGTGCGGGGGGTGCGGTACGGGCGATGTCGTTGACGCGGGCGAGCGCGAGGTCGTGGGCCCTGAGCTCCGCCGCGAGACAGCCGCGCACCAACTCCGCCACATCCCCCCGGAGTTCTCTGAAGGCGGTGAGCCAGGAGGCGTCCGCGTGTGTGGGCGGGCAGCCGGGTGGCACGAGTCCCGAGCCGGTGATCCACGCTCGCAGCGGCGGGAGGGAGTCCAGCCGTTCCACGGGGTGGGTGGTGGAGAGGAGGTCCAGGCAGACCCGCCCGGCGCCGAACCTCAGCTCGTACGGGACCGTGGCCGCAGCCAGTGCCATGTGCGTGTCACCGCCTAGGCTCACCCCGGCCGGCAGCCTCGCCGGGGCATCGTCGGAGGCCGGAAATCCGTTCCCTCCCACAGTGCCCGCCCACCGCCCGCACCGGTAGCCCCCGTGCGGCGCGGGCGGCCGTCCGACTGCGGCGGGCTCAGCGGTTGACGGCCTGGATCTCCTGCACCCTGACGTCCTGGGTGTCGCCGAAGGTTCCCTCGGGCAGCTCGCCGCCCGTATCGCCGGTGCCCGTCCAGTGGATCTTCCAGGTGATGGTGGCTCTCAACCGGTACGAGCCATCGCCGGACGACCGCAGGTACTTCAGCCCGCAGGGCGGGGTGCGGTCGGCCTTCCCCTTGGCGTACGCCTCACCGATACGGCCACCGTCGATCGCGCAGACTCCCGACGCGGGGTAGGTCTCGGCGTCCGCCGTACCGGGGTCGATCCTCAGCGAGACGGGCTCGGCGGTGGTCGTCGCGGAAATCCCCAGCACCGGCACGGAAGCGGTCACGGAAACCGGCCGGAACCGCACCCCGTCCAGCCACGCCCAGGTGGGCAGATTCACCTTCGTCACCGCGGCCGGCGCGAGCGCCACCTCGGTACCGGGGACGCGGATCTCGTTGTAGGCGAGTTCGGCGAGGACGCGCGGCGTCACCGCGTTCTCGATGTCCGCGGGTGGAGCGGCGCCCTGGTCCACCCAGAAGATCGGCTCCTCGCACTTGTCCCAGCCCGGCGGGAAGTCCTTGTTGACGTACGAGTCCCACCAATAGCCCTTGCCGGCCTTGTCCTTGTTGAAGTCCTTGTACGGGTGCCCGTCGACGTAGCGGTCGCGCTGCGCGGCGTCCCACTCGTACCCGGTGGACTCGGCCTCCCAGATCGGCTCCAGGTACTTCTGCAGTTGCTCCGGCGTGTACTTCGGGGCATACCAGCAGGCGGGCGGCGTCCAGGCCGACACCGGAGCGACCGGCCCCGCGGAGCGGCCGGTGCCGTTCTTGGAACGATCGAAGACGATGCCGCCGGCGGTCGCGGAGATCGTGTCACCGTCGGCGCCACCCGAAGCGGTGCCGTCATTCCCGCCGTTGCTGCTGCCGCCGTGGCCGAAGCCCGCCCATGCCGGTGCCGGGCAGAGCAGCAGTGCGGCTGCGGCGGAGACGACGCATGCGCGTCGCAGATTGCTCACGGCTGACATACGGAGCTCCCCCGCTGCGACGCCAGCTTCTCGGTGACCCAGATGCCTTGCTTGTTGACCCGCAGTCGGCTGCTGTAGATGACGTAGTTGTCCTTCGACTGCGGGGTGACGTCCGTCTTCCCGGTTTTCAGGCTCTTGTTGTACGCCTTGTTCTGGTCTTCGCAGTAGACGAGGCTTGCCGTTCCGCCATCGTTGACCTGGACCTTGGCCGCGTAGAACCGCCTGACGCCGGTGATCCGGTCCTTGTAGTCCACGAATTCCTGGATGAACTTCTGACTTCCCGCCGCCGCCTCGCCCTCCGAGTAGAAGCGATACCCCGCGTCGAGCGGCTTCTGCTCGGCGATCGCCATGTCCACGGCCTTGATGAACTGCTGACTGTCGTAGAGGACGGCGTCCTTGGCGTTGTCCCCTGTCTTGGGCCACTCGAAGGTGTAGGTGAGATCCGACGGCAACTCGATCCTCGGTCGGCCCGCTGTCGCGGACGGAGTCGGGGAGGGCGGCGTTTTTGTATCCGTGTCCGCGCCCGCGATCTTGTCGTTGGCCTTCGCGTCGCCGTCACCCCCGCCGCAGCCGGCGAGGAGCAGGGCGGCCGTCGTGCCGGCGACGGCTGTGGTGAGCAGGCGGGTTGGGCGGCGGATCACAGCAGGCTCCTGGTGAGGCAGGCGGGCAGGGCGAAACAGCCGACACGCTACCGAGACCCCCACAACCGCACCAGCACGACGCCGACGGCTCACCGGCCCCGTGGGCGGGGGCGGTGAGCCGTGGGCGGCGGTGTATCAGCCGAGCGTCGGCAGGGATCTGCGCGGCCCGACCGCACGCAGCGAAGCCGTTGCCAGTGGCTCGCCGGTGTGCGCGTCGACGTAGTTGACGCGGACCGCCGGGTCGCCCGGGGTGTCCCGGCCGGCCGTGGCGTCCAGGGCGAAGACCACCGACACCGGCCGCGCCTTCTCCCCCGCCCCGTACACACCCGAGTACAGCAGGATCCGCCAGCCGTCCTCCTCCCAGTGGTCCAGCAGACCCGACCGGACCACCGGGAAGGCGGTCTGCCAGGCGAGGGAGTTCTCCAGCAGTTCCACGCTGGCGGCGACCGGCACCCGGTCCCCCGGCTCGCTGCCGAAGAGCGGATGCCCGAAGACACGCAGCCTCAGGCGGCGCAGCGGCAGCAGCCACCACCGGTCGAGGTCGACCGACAGCGCCACCAGAACGGCCGCAGCCACCGTCACGAACACCAGTGACCAACCGGGCCGTTCGGTGAGCGTGGACCACCAGGAGCCGTGCGCCACCGCCGCCGTCGCACCGCCCCCGAGCACCAGCGCGGCACGCGCGAACGCGCGCCAGGTGATCGGGGTGTCCTCGTTCGCCGAGCAGCCGCACGAGGACTCCGGGGCCAGCGCCCGGCCGTAGCCGAGATAGCCGAGGAACCCCGCCCCGAGGACGGCCGTGGCCGCGCCCGGCACCGGGTTCGCCGGCACGGCCAGCAGCCCCGCCGCGAGCAGGAGTTCCACGGCGCCGGTGCCGCGCAGCACCACCGCCGCCCGCTCGCTGCTGCGCAGCATCCGGGCCAGCGCCGTCTTCGGTGCCTGGCGCACGGTGTCCCGGTCGAAGAGCTTGACCGAGCCGGTCCACCCCAGCAGGCCCGCGAGGACCAGCGGTACGAGGCCCGTTGTCAGTGAGAGCATCCTTCCCTCCCCTTCTCCTCTTCTCCTCCTCGGATCAGGCCGTCAGTGCCCGACGGAGATACGGACGACGTCCACCGAGTTGTCGGACGGCCGCCACGCCCCGAGCACCTGGGCGCTCTGCCCGATGCGCAGCCGGGACAGGTCCGAGGTGAGCGCACGGCCCGCGTACGAGGCGTTCGTCGTGTCCTGGTGGACGTGGCCGACGAGCTCGTGCTGCCCGTGGGAGAGGTGCACCCGGTTCTTCGCGATGCCGCGGATCGTGGTGTCGAGGTTCACGATGTTCACCCACACCGCGTCGGCCGCGACGGTGCCGTCCGGCATCGGAACGCCCCGCGCGTACAGTCCGTCGCCGATCTCGATGTCGGCGGCGGTGGTCGGCCGGACCTTCCAGACGCTGGTGACGTTGGTCATCTGGACCCGGGAGTGGTCTCCGTAGGATCCCGCGACCTCCAGGACGCTGCCGGTGATGCCGGTGATCCGGCCCTCCACGAAGGCCGACTTGGGGACCGCCGGGTCGAGCGACGGCTCGGCGGCGAAAGCCGCGTCGGCGTCGAAGCCGCCGAGGGCGGACGCGCCGACGATGGTGGCGCCGCTGAGCGCGGCCGTGGTGAGGAAGCGCCGGCGGCCCAGGCCGCCGCCGTCGCCCTTCTGACGGTGGGTCATGACGAACTCCCCCTCACTCGTAGATGTAGACCGGCAGCTTGCCGGAGCTGAGATTGCCGATCGCCGAGAAGGCGGCCGGGGTCAGGTCCAGGACGCGGTTGGTGCGGCAGGCGCCGTTGCAGCAGGTGGCCTCGCCGCACCAGTCCTTGGTGCGCGGTCCGCAGTCGGTGATCGTGATGCAGACGGTGGCGCCGGAGCACTGGTGCCTGATGTTCATCACCGCACCGCAGCCGCGTCTGGGGATGTTCTCGCCGCACAGGTCGGGCCGGGTGATGTTCCAGCATGCCTGTGACGCATTGGGCCAGGCGCCGTGATTCGCGCTGGACTGGCAGTTGCCGCAGGCGCCGCCGCCCGCGCTGCCGCACGGACCCCAGGAGGATCCGCAACAGAACCAGCTCGTTTCACCGGCCCATAGGCTGGTCGATCCGCAAGCCATCGTGCCGTCTCCCTTAGTCGCTGAATGACGCATCTCGATTTTTGACGCGTGCATGACAATTTCAGTGCGAGGGTTGTGCGCACAAAGCACCCCCATGATGCGCCCGTCTACGCGCGTTGGCCAGAGTCCGGCGGCACTCCGACGGCTCCGTGCCCGGCAGAAGGACGGTGCCCCGCGCCCGAAGGACGCGGGGCACCCGGCTCAGTGGGCCCTCGCCGCCCGCTTCTTCTTCGCCCCGTTCGGCCACAGCCGCGGCTTGCGCTTCGCCGCCAGGTCCTCGACCCAGCCGACGCCGAGTATCGCGAGCGCGATCAGCGGCCAGACGAGTACGAACTGCCAGAGGAGCGCCGTCGAGTCCAGCCACGAGGTGGCCGTGTCGCTCTGCATGAAGGGCAGGTCGTAGGCCCGGTCGAGGATCGGCACCGTCGCCATGATGAGCAGGTTGTGCCAGAGGTAGATCGTCACCGCCCGGTTGTTGGAGAGGGTGATGAGCTTGTCCCACTTGGCCAGCCGGCCGGGCAGCGTCTGCCACGACGGGGAGTACTGCAACAGGATCACCACGATGCCGAACGACCACGTCGCCTGGGCGAGCGGGATGTCGTTCAGGTCCCAGCCGTCGGGGCCGAGGTGACCGGACGCCCACCACAGGCCGAACGCCATCAGCGCGGCCGCGCCGGACACCGCCGCGTAGCGCGGGACCTGCTTCAGCATGCCGTTGTTGTGGGCGAAGCCGAGCACCCAGCAACTGCCGTACACGGCGAAGTCCTCGACCGCGTTGCCGGTCTCGCCGGGGATGGTGACCAGCCCGGTACCGACCACGGCGGTGAGCGCCAGCGGGAACAGCAGGGTCGCCCACGGCACCCGGCGGAACGCCCACAGCAGCAGCGGGGACGCGACCACGAACCACAGATAGGCCCGCAGGTACCAGAGCGGACCCGCCGCCTGGTCCGCCCAGGTGTTCTCCAGCCACCCGGACTCGGAGCCGATGCTCAGGGGGTAGGGCGGGGCGCCGATCGGCACCAGGTAGTTGAACACGCTGACCGGGCCCCAGAAGTGGCCCCCGAGGTCCGGGTCCTTCCCCGGACTCCAGCCCTGCACGAACAGCAGGCCGAGCATCAGCGCGCTGAACACCCACAGCGGGGGCAGCAGCCTGCGCACCCTGCTCTTGATCACGGACAGGGCGGGCCGGTTGAGCGAGCGCGCCATGAGCGAGCCCGCCAGCGCGAACATCACACCCATGGACGGGAAGAGGACCGACAGCCAGGCCCAGCCGAAGAGGTGGTATGCCACCACACGCACCAGGGCGATGGAACGCAGCAGGTCCAGATAGCGGTCACGGCCGGGGACCGCCGGCTTCTTCTCCGCCCCGGCCGCGCCGGCCGCGTCGGCCCCACCGGTCGAGTCGGCGCCGGTGGTGTCCGCCGCAACCGCCCCGTTCACCGCGTCTGCCGTCTTCTGGGCGGGGATACTCACCTCGCCCGCACGGTCGTACGGCCACCCGGTGGGTGCCGGGGAGCCGTGGACGGGGTCCGGGCCCGGCGTTCCGGGTATGCCCGGCGGCGGCGTGCCGTCCGCCGTCCCGTACTCGTGTGCCGTCATCCGACGGGCCTCCGTTCACTGCCGCTGTCCGCCGTCCGCTGTTGCGGGATCGAGCCCGGCGCCTCCACCACGCCGGTGCGCCGCAGCTTCTGCCAGCGCAGCCGGCCGCCGGTGAGCGCCGTCATCCAGGACCGGAGCAGGACCACGTACATGAGTTGCCGATAGAGGATCTGCTGGAGCGGCAGCGAGACGAGGTGGCTCATCCGCTCGCGGTCCAGCCGGAAGGCGTACGCCGCGCAGATCGCCTGCACCGCCAGTACGCCGAGCCAGGCGCCGACGGTCTTCTCCGTGGGCCCGAACACCAGCCCGTACAGCAGGAAGACGTCGATCAGCGGGGCCAGCAGCGGGGCCACCACCATGAACAGGGAGACGAACGGCAGTCCCACGCGGCCGAAGCGGCCCGAGGGTCCCCGCTCCACGACGGCCCGGCGGTGCTTCCAGATCGCCTGCATGGTGCCGTACGACCAGCGGTAGCGCTGGGACCACAGCTGCTGCACGGACTCCGGGGCCTCGGTCCAGGCGCGGGCGTTCTCCGCGTACACCACCCGCCAGCCGTCCCGGTGCAGCGCCATGGTGACGTCGGTGTCCTCGGCGAGCGTGTCCTCGCTCATGCCTCCGACCCGCTCCAGCGCGGTGCGCCGGAAGGCGCCGACGGCTCCGGGAATGGTCGGCATGCAGCCGAGCATGTCGTACATCCGCCGGTCGAGGTTGAAGCCCATCACGTACTCGATGTGCTGCCAGGCCCCGATGAGCGAGTCCTTGTTGCCCACCTTGGCGTTGCCGGCGACCGCGCCGACCTTCGGGTCGGCGAAGGGCTGCACCAGCTCGCGGACGGTGGACGGCTCGAAGACGGTGTCCCCGTCCATCATCACGACGATGTCGTGACGGGCGTTCGCCAGACCGCGGTTGAGGGCGGCCGGCTTGCCCGCGTTGAGCTGCCGGACGACCCGCACCCCGGGCAGGTCCAGGTCCTCGACGATGCGGGCCGTGCCGTCGCTGGAGCCGTCGTCGATGACGAGCACCTCGATGGGGTGGTCGCCGACGACGAGGGAACGCACCGTGTTCTCGATGCACTTGGCCTCGTTGTACGCCGGGACCAGGACCGTCACCGGCTCGGTGATCGGCCCGTCGGGCCCCCAGCGGAAGTTCTTCCGGCGCACCCGGCGGGCGTGCACGACGGAGAGCAGCAGCATCAGGCCGAAGCGGGCCAGGACGAGCGAGCCGATGACCGCGAGGCCGACGACCAGCACTCCGGTGATCTCGTCCGATGCCTGTACGAGGAAGACCCACGCCCGGCCCTTCCACAGCTCCGCGCCGGCGACCGGGGTGTGCGCGCTGGGCGCGCCGAGTGCCTCGGTCAGGTTCTGGAACTTGTAGCCCTTGGCCTGGAGTTCGGGCAGGAGCCGCCCGAGCGCCTCGACGGTCTGGTGCCGGTCGCCACCGGAGTCGTGCATCAGGACGATGGCGCCGTCGCCGTGCTTCGGGGTGGCGTTGCGGATGATCTCGTCGACACCCGGCTTCTGCCAGTCCTCGGTGTCGATGTTGTTGAGGACCGTGAGGTATCCGCGGGAGCCGACGTACTGGGTGACCGGCCAGGACGCGTTGTCCATCGCGTCGGCGAAGGACGAGTACGGCGGCCGGAACAGCGACGTGCGGATGCCGGCGGCGCCCTCCAGTGCCATCTGGTTCTGGGAGAGCTGCCAGTCGATGCCGCTGTGCGACTTGTACGACAGGTCGGGGTGGTTGAAGGTGTGCAGCCCGATCTCGTGGCCCTCGCGCACGATCCGCTTGACCAGGTCCGGGTACTGCGAGGCCATGGTGCCGGTGATGAAGAACACCGCGTGCGCGTGGTGCTGCTTGAGCACGTCGAGCACCTGCGGGGTCCACTTGGGGTCGGGTCCGTCGTCGAAGGTGAGGACGACCCGCTGCCTGGGCACGCTCATGCTGGCGGCCTTGCCGCTGCGGGTGTCGATGACCGGGCCGCCCTCGAGGATCTTGTCGGGCACCTTGTCGGTGGCCGCCTCGGGTCTGATGCGGTAGTCGGCGAGGATCTCGCTGTGCACGTAGCCGCGCAGCATCAGCATCGCGGTCATCGCGACCAGCAGCATGACGGGGAGCACCCAGCGCATGGGCAGCCGTCGGCGTCGCAGGTTGACGTGTGCCGGGGCACGCTGGGGTCGCCCGTCGCCTCTGCTGGAGCGGCGACGGTTGGAACGGGAGGCCATCAGAGGACGTTCTC
The DNA here is from genome assembly GCF_044750345.1 of Streptomyces sp. NPDC088817. NCBI lineage: Bacteria > Bacillati > Actinomycetota > Actinomycetes > Kitasatosporales > Streptomycetaceae > Streptomyces > Streptomyces sp. NPDC088817. Next base: position 103,110 of record NZ_JBIVJN010000015.1, on the reverse strand, counting down.
CGGAGAGTGGTCGGGTGTGGCGCCGGGCCGGTCGGCGGCGGCCGGGACGGTGGACGCGACGGGGTGCGCGGTGGCGGCTCCCCCTGCGTTGTTGTTGGTGGCAGCGCCGTTGTCACCCGGGTCGGCGCTGCCGGAGCTGCTCGGCTTCGGGTCGGGCGGGTTCGGCCCGGTCGACGGCGTCTTGGTGTCCGGGGGCAAGCCGTTGCCGCCGGTGTCGACGGGCGCGGGCGGTCCGTCCGGGGCCTTCTTCGTGCTGGTCGCGGACGGCGTGGGCCTGCTCGACGCGGTGGGCGTACCGCTGGGCACGGCCGGGGCTCCCGGTACGACGGTGGATCCCGCGGGCGGGCTCACACCGGCGCTCGGGGCGACGGGGGCCGAAGGGCCGGTACCGGCCTCGGGCGCGGCGCTGGTGTCCGCGGACGGGCTGCTGGACTCCGACTGCCGCGGCGACTCCTTGACCTTGCTCGCCGGCTGGTCGTCGGCTCCCGGGACCGGGACCGGCACCCAGGGGGCGGCCGCGTTGCCGGACAGCAGGGTGACGACGATGACGACCGCGTAGACCGCGCAGGCGAGGCCGATGGCCATGCCGAGGCGGCGGAAGCGGCGGCTGCGGCGGCCGGACTCGTCGACGAAGACGGGCCGGTCGGCCTCCTTGCCGGCGGGGCCGGCGGATCCGAGGGTGCCGCCCGGCCGCACGCTCACGGCGTCGAGCTGCACGGTGACCTCGTGCGGGTCGTGGGTCTCCCACGGGTCCTCGACCTGGACCCGCAGGGGGCCGGTGCCCGTGGGGCCGGTGCCGAGGGGGCCGAGCGGCTGCGTGCCCGGGCCGCCTACCCGGCCCTCGGGTGCCGCGGAGTCCGGCGTTCCGGGCAGTACCCGGGTCTCCGCCGCGGCCGCCGCTCCGGGCAGCATCTGCGTCTGGGCGGCCGCCGCGGGGTCGGCCGTCAGCCGGGAGTCCGTCGTCGGCCCCGGCCCGGGCAGTAGCTGCGTCTCCGCCGCCGGGGCCGGTTCGGCGGGGTGGCCCTTGTCGAACCAGGAACCCGCCCCCGCGCCCGGGCCCTCGCCGGGCCCCCGCGGGTGTCTGTGCACACCACCGCCGGAACCGGCCGGACCGGCCGCGGGCCAGGCGGTATCCGGCCATATGCCCTGGCCATCGAGTTCCGGGGCCACTCCCGGAAGATGGCCTGTTTCCGGTTCCGTGCCGAGGGCGTCGCCGGATATGAGCGACGCGCCCGGGTCCGCGGCCCCACCCCCCTCCCGGCCGCCCCCGGACGAGAATCCGGAGCCGTTCGGTTGGGCATGATCTGGCCATTTGTCGACGCGCACGTGCTTCCCCCCAGGGGCATGACTTCCAGAATCCGGGCCTACGCACTGTCGTCGGACCAGGGCCCCCACCCGGCCCAAGCGTCCCCTTTACCACGGTGCGCCCGGGTCCCCGAATGTATCGCATGTGGCCATGTCATGGAGATGGGTCTCACATGTGCGCAGCCATCACGGTCGCGTCCATGGCCGGAATCCATCCCTCCGCCGGCCTGCGCAACCATTCTTCCTCGTGCGCCAGTTCGGTAGCAGAACGTCTGAGCGCATCCAATCCGGGGTGAATCAGCCCTTTACGCCACACCAGTGATACCGGCGACAAAGGAACAGGGTCGACAAGCGGCCGCAGAACCGTCTGGGGCATCGCCGGGAAGTCGACCACGGCGAGAATCGGATTCCGGTACTTGGCCATGATCCGCCGGAACTCGGCCACACCGATCGCGAGGGGAGCGGGCGGCGCGACGTCGATGCCGCGCCCCTCGAACAGCTCACGCGCGAGGCCGGTCCACTCCGGCGTGCGGGGATTGCCCGCCCCCGCGTACACGGTCTCCCCGGCGAGGGCGTCGAGGGGCACCTGCTCCAGGTCCGCGAGCCGGTGCCCCTCGGGCAGGATGACGGCCATCGGCTCGTACCGCACGGGCTGGTGCAGCAGTCCCCGCCGGAGCGCGGGATCGAGCCCGGCGAACCGCCCGAACGACGCGTCGAGCCGGCCGGCCAGCATCTCGGCGGCGGCGCCGGTCAGACCGCTCTCGAAGCGGGTCATCAGCTCCAGGTGCGGGACCCGGGAACGCGCCCGGTCCAGCACCCGTTCCCCGAGCAGCCCCGGGCTGTTGACGTCGACGAGCAGCGGCCGCTCCGGCTCACCTCGGCCGAAGGCGTCGAGCAGCGCCCGCTGCGCCTGGAGCACGTGACGGGCGTACGGCAGCAGCCGGGTGCCCTCCGCGGTCAACGCGACCTGCCGGGTGGTCCGCACGAACAGCACGGCGCCCAACTCCCGTTCCAGCCGCCGGATGTCCCGGCTGAGGGCCTGCTGCGCGACGTACAGCCGCGCGGCGGCGCGCGTGAAGTGCAGCTCCTCGGCTACGGCGACGAAGGCGCGCAGCAGTCGGGGGGCGATCTCCTCGGCGGAGAGGTACGGCGGTCCGGGTTCGGCAGGCATCGGCAGAACTTACAACGCGGGTGCGTCAATCGCACCCGATCAGGTGTTGGACCGCAGGTCAGTGCGCGGGCGACGGTGACGGCATGCCGAAACCTCCCGCCCCGGCCGCCGCCGTGGAAGGCCGTGCCCCCCTCTTCGGTCCCTACCGCCGCCTGTTCGCCCTGCCCGGTACCCGTGCCTTCACCGCCGGGAACCTGATAGCCCGGCTGCCGTCGGGCATGTTCGGCGTGAGCGCGGTCGTCATGATCGCGAGTGCCCGCGGTTCGTACGCGCTGGCCGGCGCCGTCACCGCCACCGGCCTCGCGGCGACCGCGGTCACCGCCCCCTGGGTCGCCCGGCTGGTGGACCGGTACGGGCAGGCCCGGATCGCCGTGCCCGCCACCGTCTGCGCGGTCCTGGGCAGCCTGGCCCTCCTGCTCTGCGTCCACTACGACGCTCCCGACTGGACCCTGTTCGCCGCGTACGCCGCCACCGCGACCACCCCCAACACCGGCGGCATGTCCCGTGCCCGCTGGGCGCACCTGCTGCGGTCCGCCCCGGAGTCCCTGCACACCGCCATCTCCTTCGAACAGGCCGCGGACGAGCTGTGCTTCATGCTCGGCCCGGTCCTCGCGGCCTTCCTCACCGGCACGTTCTTCCCGGAGGCCGGCACGCTGGTCGGCGCCGTACTGCTCCTGACCGGCATCCTCCTGTTCACCGCCCAGCGCTCGACCGAGCCGCCGCCGAGTCCCCGCACTCCCGCGCGGGCACCTCTGCGCGCCCCCGGTATGCCCGCCCAGCTCGCCGTGTGCCTCGCCATGGGCGCGGTGTTCGGCGCGATGGAGGTCGTCACCGTGGCGTTCGCGGACGAGCGGGGCCATCGTTCGGTGGCAGGCGTGGCCCTCGGCCTCCAGGCGGCCGGTTCGTGTGTGGCCGGGCTGGTCTACGGGACCCTGCGACCGGCGGGCCCCGCCGTACGGCGACTGCCCTGGTGCGTGGCGGCGATGACGGCCCTCATGGCCCTGCCGCTGCTGGCCGCCACCCTGACCGGCTCCCTGCTCGCCCTGTCCGGGGCGCTGCTCATCGCCGGTACGGCGACGGCACCCACCATGGTCACCAACATGACCCTGGTCCAGCAGCGCTCCCCCGAGGGCCGCCTCAACGAGGGCATGACCCTCGCGGTGACCGGCCTGCTCGGCGGCATCGCCTGCGGCAGCGCGACCGGCGGCTGGATGGTCGAACACGTCTCGGCGACGGCGGGTTACGCGGTCCCGGTGACGGCGGCGGCGGTCGCGCTGCTGATCTCAGTGAGCGGCGTACGCGAGAAACTCTGACCAGGCGTCGACGTCCACGGCGAAACGCGGGCTGTCGAGGCCGAGTTTGGAGTCACGGACGTGGACGGTGCGGGGGGAGGCGGCGACCTCGACGCAGGCGCCGCCTGAGGAATCGCTGTAGCTGGACTTGAACCAAGACAGCTGCTCGCTCATAGCTCCTCCGCCAACTTCTTGATGAACCGGGCCGACTCGTCAACGCTAAGCGCCTGCGAGCGGATCATGCCATAGCGTTGTGCGAGCGCGCTGATCTTGGCTCCGTCCGCGTACAACGCTCCTGTCTCCTGGCCTTCCACATGCGCGTACACATCATGCTCGGCAGTCTCGACAAGAATGAGGGCTCCGCTGAGCGCCACAGTGGGAGCCAGCGCGTGCGGCAGCACCTGGAGCGTCAGGTTGCGTAGTCCGCCGACTTCCAGCAGGTGCTCAAGCTGCCTTCGCATGACGGCCCTGTCACCGATCACCGCCTTCAAAACGGCCTCGTGCATGACGAAGGTGAACTGCGCAAGCGGCTTGCTGACCAGCTTTTCCTGCCGCTTGAGCCGCGCAGCTACGCGCTCCTCCACGGTCTCCTCGTCCAGCGGCGGGCAGTCACTGCCGATCAACTGGCGCGCATATTCCTCGACCTGCAACAGACCGGGGACCAACAGGGGCTCGTACCACTGCACTGTGATGGCCTCGGCCTCCAACGCCACGTACTGCTGGGTACGCTGCGGGAACGGCTCAGGCTTCAGGAACTCGTGCGCGGCAACCAACTTGCCGCGCGCCTGGCACAGCTGATCAGCGACCTGCAAGAACCGCAGCGTTGGTCGACGGCGCCCGCACTCCATCGACTTGACGTACTCGTAGTCGTAGCCGGCCTCTTCCGCCAGGGCCTGCCGGGCGACCTGGGCCTCCTCCCGCCAGAGCTTGATCTGCGCACCGCAGTAACGCCAGTTCTGCTGCGCCTGCTGGGATTCCCCCGTAGCCACGCGCCCTCACCCGCCTCCCACCGCCGCACCGTGTACATCACGCTGCGTACCCGACCCGATACTTCAGAGGCTAGGCGCAGGCCACCACCCTTATCCCACCGAACGACGGAGAATCACACGCAAGGAACCAGCCCGTATGCCGACACCGCACCGCTCACCCACCGCGCTCCCCCAGGACATCGAGTTCCGTTTCCCCCGCGACGCGCGGAGTGTGGGACGGGCCAGGCTGCTCCTGCGCGAACAGGCAGCGTCGTGGAAAGTGCCCGACGACGTGACGGAGACGGCGGTGCTCCTGCTCAGCGAGCTGATGACGAACGCCTACCGCCACGCGAAGGCGCCGGGCAGGGAGATCCGGGCGCGCTGCGTACGGAGCGAGGAGGGGCGCCTGCGCGTCTCGGTCACGGACGCCAACGACACGCTGCCCGCACCCCGGGAGGCGTCACCGGAGGACGAGTCGGGCCGGGGCCTGGCGCTGGTGGAGGCGCTGGCGGACGACTGGGGCGCGGAACACCGCCCGGGCGGGCTCGGCAAGACGGTGTGGTTCGAACTCGCCCCGGGCGAGAGGGCACAGGGAGAGGAGTGATGTCAGTGCTGGTCGGGATCGTCTTCGCGCGGCTCTTTCCCGTCCTCCGCGCCAGCGGCCGCCGACCTCTCCCGCCGGATGCCTTCGCGGACGAACCAGATCGCCACGAGGGAACCCAGCATGGCCGGCAGGAACCACACGAGCGTCCACGGCCCGCTGAACACCGCGCCCAGCACGGCCGATCCGTAAACCAGAACGGCCAGAGCTGAAACCGCGATGATCTCGGCCCGCGCTCGCCCTGCCGTACTCAGCCGCCCCGCCATGGAAAACCAGCACTCCCCAACTGCTGTGCGCGCCTGCCGCACCGTGCCCGAGGGGCGGCGGGCACGCATTGGTCGGCCCTGATCGGATCACGCGGCGGGGGATGCGGGGAAGTGAGATCTTCACGTACTCGCGTGGCGGTGTGCGGTCCGTCTGTGCGATACGGCGGCCTACAGCCAGCCCTGGCGTTCGGCGATGCGGACGGCGTCGACGAGGGTGCGCGCGTGGAGCTTGCCGACGGCGGAGGAGAGCCGGTTGCGCACCGTGCCCAGGCTCAGGAAGAGATCGGCGGCGATCTCACGGGCGTGGGCGCCCGAGGACGCCAGCCGCAGCACCTCGGTCTCCCGCTCGGTCAGAGGGCTGACCGTGTCGGCCCCGCCGTCCCGCATGCGCGGGTCGATCACGCGTCCACCGGCGGCGACCCGGCGAATCGCGTCCGCGGTCTCGGCGGGAGTCACGGACTTGAGCAGGTAGCCGGACGCTCCCGCGCTCAGGGCACGCCCCAGATACCCGGGCCGGTCCAGCGCCGTGAGGATCAACGTGCGGCACTCGGGGAGCTGTTCGGCGAGCGCGGAGGCGACGGCGATGCCGTCCACGATGGGCAGGTCGATGTCGAGGAGGACCACGTCGGGCCGCAGCCGTTCGGCCTCCGTGAGCGCCGAGGAGCCGTCGGCGGCCTCGCCGACGACGCCGATCCCCAACTCCCCCGAAAGCAACGCCGTCAGCCCTGACCGCACCACGGCATGGTCCTCGACGACCAGCACTCTGATCACCGCCCGATTGTGCCTCACGGAGCCGAGGCGCTCACGTCGTGGGCATGCCGTCCACTTCGTCCTGGACGGCCTTGCCGACGTGCGGCTCGAACGCTTTGAGGACGCTCCAACTGGCGCCGTCGTCAAGGAGTTTCCAGGTGGCCGTGGGGCGGGCCTCCATCGCCACGGTCGCGGTGTCGTGGTCCGTGGTGATGGAGACGTGGAACCTCACCGGGGTGCTCAGCGACTTCCTGCAGATGAGGGTGAGCTTGCCGTGGGTGAATTCCTTGACCTCGTCGATCTCGGGAGCCGGGAGCTGCTTGAGAGCGTGCAGCACACTGTCGGTGAGCTGGTAGGCGGTCGTGCCGGGCCGTATCGGCACGTGGATCTCCGCGGTGCACGGCAGGGGCACGGCCTCGGCGGACAGTGGCAGGCCGTGGCGCGAAGCCGCACGCGCGGCCTGCCACGTGTTCGACGTGGCGCCCACGACGGCCAGGACGGCGCCCACGGCGAGCCCGAAAAGCGACCCCTGGAGCAGCGCGGCCGCCCAGGCGCTCGCGTCTTCCCAGATCAGTGCACCGGCCATGGCGCCGCAACAGATAACGAAGATCACGGCGATGGGCCCGGCAGCACGGCGTACGACCGCGAGCCAGTAGCTGAACATGGGTGGAATCCGTTTTCTGTGAGGGGTGAACCGGACTGGTCCGGTGCCTGGTGGCAAGACGGCCACCAGGCACCGGAGAAGCGAGGCCCTACTTCTTCATGGCCTTCTGGAACTTGTCCCACGCCTTGATGGAGGCGCGGTCACCGTAGCCCCGGAAGACCTTGCCTCCGATTTTCAAGATGCCCTTTCCTACCGCTCCGCCGAATCCGCCGATCGCGGCACCCTGGAGGGTCGCGATGGCAGCGCCCTTGTTGGTGTACCCGTGACCGCCGTGGTGGGTCCACCAGTATTTGGCGAAGCCTGCGAGACCGCCGCCGACGGCACCACAGACGACCGGCCCCAGGGCCGGGGTGCAGACCGCGGCAACGACGATACCGAGGCCGTCGATGAAGAGAGAGCACCAGAAGTTACAGGAACGCGGCTTCTTCTGCTTCTTGTTGCCGTCGAGATCGTAGGCGTTGACCGGGTCGGCCGGGTACACGTACGGGTTGGCGTTGCCGCCGTACACCGGGTCCGGGCTCAGGAAGCGACCGGTCACGGGGTTGTACAGGCGCGAGCCCATCAGGGTCAGGCCCGCCACGGTCTCAGCGGAACGCAGCTTGGCACCCAGCCAGCTGTACCGGGCCGGCTCCTGACCGACGCGGGCGTTGCCGAACTCGTCGCTGTCCAGCACCACCGGGGGCTGTGCACTGTCCAGCGGGAGCTGAAGGGCGACGTCGCCGTGCACGTTGGCCAACTGCAGGACGGCCTCACCGGTCTTGCTCGTGGTGGCGAGGAAATCACCGCCGAGGGACATGACGTTGCGGGTGAGAGCGCCGTTTCCGGTGTCCTCCACTATCCAGCGGGGGCTGTCGCCGTCACCGTCGTAGTGGTTGAGCTTGGACCCGGTCTGCGTCCAGGTGCTGCCACTGCCGCTCTCGGCCTTCCAGGAGCGGAAGCGCATGGCGGAGTCGAGCTGCCACGTCTGCCGCTGGGTGCCGGAGGTGAGCTGGTAGGCACGGTCGTTGGCGTAGTACCCGACCGTGCTGCCCGGCAGTGCCGTGGTGCGGCCGAAGGCGTCGTACACGTAGCCGCTGTCCGTGATCCGGTCGCCGCTGTCGTACGTGCTCGTCCTGGCGGTGCCACCGGTCGTCGGGCAGTCGGCGCCGGAAGCCGCGGTGGCGCTGGTGACCGAAGTCCGGTTGGAACGCTTGTCCAGCGTGTAGGTACGGCGGGTGCAGACGTCCGAGGCGATGTCGTCGACCGACGTCAGACGGCCGGCCTTGTCGTACCCGAAGGTCTGGCTGGACCAGCCGGAGTGCCGGACGACCTGGTCGTGCGCGGACTTGCTCACGCTGTCCGACATGACCGTGGCACCGTCGCTGTTCCGCGTGTACACGCGGCTGGTGATCGCGCCCGCCGGGTCGACCTCCTGGGCGAGCGTGTACCCGCCGGGCAGCCTCTGGCTGGTCACGGTGCCGTCGGCGTCGTACCCGGCGGAGAAGGTGCCCGCCACCGAGTCGGTGGTGGAGACCGGAAGTCCGCGCGGCTCCGCCGCCGTGTCGTAGGTGTACGTGACGGAGGACGGGACAGAGTCGGACACCTTGACCGGACGGTCGAGCAGGTCGTACTCGGTCCTGGTGACACCACCGTCGGCGTCGGTGTAGGAGATGAGGCGGCCGAGCTTGTCGTACGCCTTGGTGATGGCGCCACCGGTGGACGAGGTCGTACCGGCCGGGAGGCCGGTGGCCGAGTCGTAGACGTTGGTGGAGTCCGGGACCGCCTGGCCCGGTCCGGTCACCGTGGTCTTGAGCTGGCGGCCGGCGTTGTCGAACGTGATGGTGGTGGTGCGGCTCGCCCCGTTCGCCGTTTCGATCCGCTTGGTGTTCTGGCCGAAGAAGCCGTACTCGTAGCTGTTGTCCACCACCTGCTTGGGCTGCGAGCCGCCGCCGGTGATCTCACCCGCGGGACCCGTCCAGCACACCGCGTCGGCCCACTCCGGGCGGCCCTTGCACCAGCCGGTACCGGAACCCGACCAGTAGACGGAGACGCGGGTTGCCGGGTCGGAGCCGGTGGATCCGGGCTGGCTCACGTCGGTGACGCGGCCCTGGGCGTCGTACGCCGTGGAGGTGACGAGGTTGAGGCCGCCCGAGTCCGCGATGGTCATCTTCGGCAGGCCCTTGGCCCAGTCGAACAGCGTCTCGTTGACGTACTTCTCGCCCATGTTCGAGTCGTAACCGCGGACCCGGACACCGCTGACGGTGAGCGTGAGCTGGTCCTTGATGACGGCGCTGCCGTCGGTGGGACGCCCGGTGTCGTACTCGCTTACCGCCCACTCGCGGCCCGGGACCGAATCGCCGCCGGCCACCAGGACGGTCGAGCCGTTCTTGAGGTCCTGGGTGAGTTCGACCCGGTGCAGCGGGCCGAAGCTCTCCGTCTCGCGCAGACCATCGGCGCTGTAGTACGTGAGCGTGGACAGTTCCATGGCCCGCTCGGAGGTGCTGAGGGCGTTGATGCCGAGGTCGACGAGCGTCTCGGCCGCCCCCGGCGCCGTGCCCAGGGCCAGCGCGCGGTTACCGGCGGTCAGGCTGCGCACCGGGTTGCCGAAGCGATCGAACTCCTCGGTACTGATGTGACCGCCCGGCTGCGCCGTGTTGACCTCGCGTCCCGAGACGCCGAGGTAGAACACGTCCGCGCGCTTGTAGTCGGCGGCGGCGAGGCCGGAGCCGGAGTTCGACGGCGGAGTGACATCACCGGGGAACACGGCCGTGGCGTCGGTCGGCGCGTCGGTCTGGCCCCAGGCCCGTACATCGGACGCGCCCATCTTGTAGGGGGCGGCCGACCCGGTCAGCGGGACGTCGTAGACGAGCGTGGTGGCGTTGGTGCCCTCGGCCACGTCGGCCGTGCCACGCTTCAGGCCGGGCCGGCTCGCCTTGAGCAGCATGCCGTCACCGGCGGTGGCGGCGTTTCCGGCCTTGCCGTAGGTGAGCGTCCACGGCAGTTGGCCGGGCGGGGTCAACTGGGTGACCCGGCCGGCGGCGTCGTAGGTGTACGTCGTCTTCAGGGACGGCGTGATCTGCGGGTTCCACGTCTGCCGCAGACGGCCGGCCGTGTCGTACAGGTAGCTCTGGACCGCCCTGGGCGTCGCCACGTTGGCGCCGGCCTCGGTGGACCACAGCCGGATCTCCTTGACCTGACCGCTGTAGTCACCGTCGGCGGTGGCGGTGGCGGTGGTCGAGGTCGCGTAGACGAACTCCAGCGAGCGGCAGCCGACGGTGGCCGGGGTCGCCGCACACGTGGCGTTGGACACGGCCGAGGTCGGGGCGATGATGCGCTTCGGCCGGGCCAGGACCTTGCCGCCGACGACGACCGTCTCGGAGACGACGTTGGAGGTGCTGGAGGCCAGGCCGTTGAGCTTGGACGTGTCGACGACCCAGGTGGTCGCCGAGGCGTCCGGCTTGTTGAAGAGGGTTTCGGCACCGTCGCTGTCGGTCAGCGTGAAGCCGGTGGCGAAGGTGCCCTTGAGGGTCAGATCCTCGGAGCCGGGCTCCGGGATCCAGCCGTTCTGTGCGGCGTTGGCGGTGAAGGCGATCGCCTTGCCGCCCTCCTCGACGACGGAGAGGGCCGTGGCCGACACCTTCTCGATCTGGACGTAGTCCGACCCGGCGTTGTCGGCGACGGCGCTGCTGGACCACTCCTTGCCGAAGATCGGCACCTGGCCGTCCGTCTGCGCGTTGGGCTCCCGGGAGGAGGCGGTACGGCCCACGGAGAGGCCGAAGTACGAGGCGTCGGCCTCCGACAGCAGGAAGTCGCCGGTGAGCAGGTTGACGGTACCCGGGCCCACCTCCCTCGACGCCGCGCCCGACGCGTTGCGGTCGACGACCGCCGTGAGCGGTTCGGTGCTGCCGGTCGCGCTGTTCGGCCCGGTGACGTCGGCCTTGATCTGGATCGTGCCGTCCGGGTCGACCGTGTCGGTGGCGTTCCAGACCAGCGGGGCGTTCTTGCCGTTGGTCAGCGGGACGGGCCACGCGGTCAGCCGGTTGCCGCCGGAAGTGACGTCACTGAGCGGGATCTTCACCCAGGGGTCCGCCTCGGAGCGGCGCCAGGAGAAGGACACCGCGTTGTACTTGGCCGCCTCGACCTCGACGGCCAACGGCAGGCGACGGGCGGTGCGCTCACCCTCCGACGGCTGGACGAAGCCGCCGGGGCCCGCGTGGAAGGTGTACTCGATGGGCTCGGACTTGTTGTCGGCCCTGTCGACGGCCCGTACCTGGAGGGTGTGGGTGCCGTCCTTGGGCGGGGTGGCCGAGATGGCCTTGTCGCCGGCGGCACCGCCGGTGGCGACCTTGGTCCAGGTCAGACCGTCCAGTGACCACTCGAGCCAGTTGTGGTCGGCGGCCGGCGGGGTGACGGTGAAGGTGCCCGCCTTGCCCGCGCCCTTGACCCACTTGTCCGACGGGTAGTCCGTGGAGACGATCTTCGTCGGGGCGGACGGCGCCTTGGTGTCGACCGTGAAGGTCTTCCAGGCCGACCAGCCGGTGTTGTAGTGCGTGCCGTCGTAGGGGCTGGTGCGGAACTTGTACGTCTTCCCGTCCGCGAGCAGCCCGGCCGGAACGGTCACCGAGGCGGGCTGGCCCGATGCCACGTACTTCGACACCAGGACGTTGCCGACCTGCGCGTTGGCGGAGTCGAAGATCTGGAAGGTGCCGTTGACCTTGTCACCGTCGGGGTCGACGAAGGTGTCCCGCAGGGTCGGCGTGGTGGTGTTGACGACGTAGTCGCCGCCGTAGGAGAAGTACGGCGGACCGGCCTCCTGCTTGGTGCCGGTGCGCGGGCGGTAGTTGTAGTTGACGACCAGCTTCGGCGGGTTCGTCGCCGCGTTGGCGGAGTTGACGCGCTTCCACTGCGCCACGACCGACTCGTCGGTGGCGCGGATGCCCATGTTGCCGCGGGTGGTCTTGGCCGAGGCCCACTCCTGCGCCAGCGTGGTCACATTGGCGTTGATCCAGCCCGCGGGCTGGGTGCTGGTGCACTTGGTGTTGCCGCGGGTCTCGTAGGAGGTGGCCTTCAGCGCCGTCATCGTCGGACGGTTGGTCCACCGGCTGGAGGTGGAGGCGGCCGGGGAGGACCACACCTCCCACGGAACCGTCTTGCAGTCCTCGTTGGCCGAGTGGAAGTTCCACAGCGACAGCTTCGCGTCGAGGACCAGCGCGTCCTGGATGGGCGTGGTGTTCCACGAGATGAAGGTCTGCGCGGTGCGCGCGGTGCCGTCGGCGTTCTTGGTGCCCGGGTTGCCCCAGTCCAGCTCGGTGTCGGACGACTGGTCGACCGTCACACCCTGCTGCACGTAGGTGTCGAAGACGTTCGAGAGCGAGGAGGTGGACGGGTCGATGGTGACCGGGTACTTGGTGTCCGGATCGGCGAGGAACTCGGCGTCCGGAGTGATCACCAGGTCGACCGAGGCGCCCTTCTGGACCACCTTCAGGCCGACCCTGGCCTTGCGGGTGTGCTCACCGGAGCGCTCGTCGACGGTGGCGTCCCACATCACCGGCGCGGGCATGACCGCCCGCTTCTTGTTCTTCTTGTCGGTGAACAACACGCTGCCGTCAGCGAGTTGCGTCGCCTTCAGCCCCTTGGCCTTCAGCGGCAGGGTGTAGGAGTAGCCGCCCGCGTCACCGGCCCCGGGGCGCTGCTTGAGTTCGACGTACTGCTCGAAGCCGGTCCGGGTGGCCTCCACGACCACGTCCGCGCCCGGTACGGCGTTGGCATACTCCGCCCGCGTACCGTCCAGCTTCGGCTGCGGCAGCCCGCCCTTCCACTGCAAGGTGATCTGCTGATCGCCCTCGCCCAGGGTCACCAGGTCGGTGGCCTCGGCCCGCTGAGCGGCCTCCATCGACTTCGCCGGGGTCCCGGACCTGCCGGACAGGCGCAGGCCTCCCGGGTGCGCCTTGGGTTCGACGGTCCCGTCGGCCCCCTGGACGAGGTCCAGGTCGACCTCGCGCCACTCTCCCGTCTCCTCGTCCGTGAACCGGACGGGACCGGCTGAGAGTTCGGTGGTGAGCGAGCCGTCCTTGTTCACCCAAGTCGTGGAGGTCTCGGTACGCTCGGACAGCGCCTCGACCCTCTTGCCGGACAACCGGGCCGCGACCTTCGCCGACGGGATGTCCGCGGCGGAAACGGGGCCCTTGGCCGTGTCCTTGGTGGCCGTCTGCTGTATCTTCTCGCGCGTGAATGCCACCGCTTGGCCGGTGTTGGCGACTACCAGCGCTGTCTCCGCCGCAAGCACCATGGCGGTCAGGACCGCTATCCGGGGCAGAAGCCGTCTGTGCCTCTGCAGGGCGACGGCCGAACCTTCCCACCCGCCGGTCGGGCGTGTTCTCTTCGACACGTTCAGTCATCTCTCTTTGGTATGGACATGACGCAGACGTGATCAAAGCAGGGGCACCACGGCCGAAGAAGTGAAAAGTTCACAAGCTGCGAAGATCTTGCGAAGCCGCCCATATACGCACCTCAGCGGCCCCTTTGTGGGGACCGGCGGGGTCCGATCACCCCTCCTGGACCGGTTCATAATCGATCGTTGATGATCGAAAACGGAGCGGGGCGAGGATGCGGGGCAGGGCAGCAAAGGGCGTGACGGCTCCACCGGGAGCGCGGGTCGCATTGGCCGCGCTGGCCGTGGTGGTGATCGGATCACTGGGTCTGGTGGCGCTGGACGTCGCCGCCTCGCCGTTCCACAAGCGCACGGTCACCGCCGGTCTGACCGTGCTGGTGCTGACGCCGGCCGTGCTGCTCGGCCAGTACGCGCCTCCGCCCTACCGGCTGCCGTACCGCTGGAGATGGGGCCTGCTGCTGGTGCAGGCCGTGCTCACCTACGTGCCCTTAGTCGTCTTCCAGCACCGGTGGTTCACCCTGCTGGGCTTCCTCGCCGGCGCCGTGATGCTCACTCTGCCTCCGGCCAACTCCGTTCCCGTCGCCCTGGCGGTCGTCGCCAGCGGGCCGCTGCTCATCCACACGGGCGTGGTCGAGAGCAGCCGCGGTTCGCTGGTCGCTCTGCTCAGCGCGGCGATCACCGCGAGCACGGTCTTCGCGGTCACCCATCTCGCCCTGCTCTGCTCGCGGTTGTACGGCAGCAAGGAGCAGACGGCCCGGCTCGCCGAGCAGCGCGCCCAGGCGCGCATGCGGCAGGACCTGCACGATCTGGTGGGGTCGTCGCTGGTCGCCATCTCGATGCGGGCGGAGAACGCCCTGCGCCCGGACGTCCCCGCCGAGTCCGCCAGAGCGGCGCTGACCGAGGTCGTCGAGCTGGCCCGGCGGACGCAGGAGGACGTACGGCTCATCAGCAGCCCCGGGGCGACTCGCTCACTGGCCGACGAGTTCGCGCGGGCGCAGCGGCTGCTGTCCACCTCGGGGATAGGGGTGCACGCCTCGCTGCCGCCGCGCCTCGAACTGGACGACGCGGTCACGGAATGCCTGCGGTCGGTGCTCCATGAGGCGGTGGGCAACCTGCTGGAGCACAGCGGTGCCACGTACTGCGAGATCGAGCTCCACGCCGACCCGGACGACATCCGCCTGACCGTCCGCAACGACGGCGTCCCCACCGGCGCGTCCCCGCTCCCCGCCCCGCCCGGCCGCGGCACGGGCCTGGCCGGCCTCAAAGGCCGAGTGGTCGCCCTCGGCGGCACCCTCCACACCACCCCGAAGGACCGAACCTTCTCCGTGACGGCCACCCTGCCCCTGCCCTGACACCACCACCGCCCTCGTGGCAAGTTCTCCGTCACTCGGAAGTGACAGGGCCATGCCCACGCAGCCCGATGTACAATATTGCCTCTGAATGCTGCGCTGCTATGTACATTCGGGAGGGCCCGGTGTCACTCACCCACATCGATATCGACGACGAAGCCCTGGATACGGCGAAGCGCCTGGGCGGACATCGGACCAAGACGGCCGCCGTCGCGGCGGCGCTCGAGATGTACAACAAGCGCCTGGCTCGCGACGCCGCCTACGACAAGTTCTTCGAGACGGCCCAGGGCTGGGACATCGAAGGTGCCGAAGAGGCGCACCGGGCGGACAAGGACACGGCCCGCCAGTGATGCGCTACCTGCTCGACTCGTCGGCGCTGTGGCGCCTGCTCCGGGATCGCGACCTGCACGAGGCGTGGCGACCGGTGGTCACGGACGGCCACGTGCTCTCGTGCTACCCGCAGCGGGCCGAGTTCCTCCGGTCCGCGCGTGACGCCAAGGAGTACAGGGCGTTCAGCGACATGTTCACCGATCTCTACGACGACGTCTCCCTGCCCAAGAGCGCGTGCCTGTGGATCAGCGCGTTCCAGGAACGGGCGGCGGGTCAGGGGGCGCACAGGGCGCTGTCCTCCGTCGACCTCCAGATCTGCGCGACGGCCGCCCACCATGGACTCGTCGTCCTCCATGACGACGCCGACTTCGTGACGGCGGCCCGGTTCGCGGTGGAACTGAGCCAGCACAATGTGCACGACGGTCCTCGTACCTGACGGCCCGCGTCCGATCTCGGCCGCCCAGGCACATGCCCTGGCACACAACGAGAAAGGCCCCGTCGCTCGAAAGCGACGGGGCCTTGCCCGCATGGGATGAGTGGAGATGGCGGGAATCGAACCCGCGTCCAACGGTGCGGAACCAGGGCTTCTCCGTGTGCAGTCCGCTTCGATTTTCTCGGCCCCGGAGATCACGCGGACAAGTCTCCGACGGGCTCAGTCACTGTTAGGTTTCCCTCTTCACCCCGTGACCGGGATCAAGGTTTAGTCCCCTAGCTGATGCCAGGATCCGGGTCGGGAACAGCCCCGGGCTGACACTCCCTTTAGTAGGAGGCTCGCTCTGCTACCTGAGATCAGGCAGCGAGGGCGAAGGCCTGCTGGGAGGAATCGCGCTTGGTGTTGGCGATTATTTTTTTCGGCCTGTGGTTTACGAGATCATGGCCGCTTCCTCGACACGCTTCCCCTGCTTCGACAACCGCTGTCGAAACCGATCATCCCCATGTTGATTTTTCAAAAACCCCTCCTGAGAGGGGATCCTCACCGGCCTCGCGGTGATGGTGCCATCGTACGTGATCAACACAGGTCCGTGCCAGCGTATTCCCCGCGTCCCGGACCGCGCCCGCGACCCGCCGTCACGCCCGCTGCCTGCGCCGCGCCGCCGCCACCGCGCGGTCCGTCTCGCGGCGGTCCTGCTTCTCGCGGAGGGTCTGCCGCTTGTCGTACTCCTTCTTGCCCTTCGCCAGCGCGATCTCGACCTTGGCCCGGCCGTCCTTGAAGTACAGCGACAGGGGGATGATCGTGTGCCCCGTCTCCTGGGACTTCGACTCCAGCTTGTCGATCTCCTCCCGGTGCAGCAGCAGCTTCCGCTTGCGCCGGGCGCTGTGGTTGGTCCAGGTGCCCTGGCTGTACTCGGGCACGTGCACGTTGTGCAGCCACGCCTCGTGCCCGTCGAGCTGCACGAAGCCGTCTACCAGCGACGCCCGCCCCTGACGCAGCGACTTCACCTCGGTCCCCATCAGCGCCAGACCGGCCTCGTAGGTGTCGATGATGAGGTAGTCGTGCCGCGCCTTCTTGTTCTGCGCGATCAGCTTGCGCCCTTTTTCCTTAGCCATAGTGCCCTCCATTTTGGCACTACACAGGGGGTGCCCGGAAAGCGCATTAAAGGGGTGTGCCCCGCCGGACCGGGACGGGAGCGGGGCCGGACCGGGACGGAACTACGACGCCTCGCCGAGGCCCGTCAGCACCGTCTCCGCGCGCCGCAGCGCGTCCTGCCCGGCGTCCAGGTCCGGGGTGATGCCGTGGCCGTCCACGGTGTGCCCGCCGGGGGTGCGGTAGTGCCCGACCGTGAGCTCGGCGACCGAGCCGTCGGGCAGCCGGCTCGGCATCTGCACCGAGCCCTTGCCGAAAGTGCGGGAGCCCACGACGACCGCGCGGCCACGGTCCTGGAGGGCACCGGTGAGCAGTTCGGCCGCGCTCATCGTGCCGCCGTCGACGAGCACGACCAGGGCCCGGGTGGTGTCCCCGCCGGAGCCGGCGTGCAGGGCGCGCTGGTCGCCGTCGACGTCGTAGGTGGCGACCAGGCCGCCGTCGAGGAAGGCGGAGGCGGTGGTGACGGCCTCGGTGACCAGGCCGCCGGAGTTGCCGCGCAGGTCGAGGACGATCCCGCCGCCGGCCGGTGCCCGGCGTACGGCGGTGCGGACCTTGTCGCCCACGCCCTTCGAGAACGCGGCGATCCTGATGACGGTCACCCCGTCCGCCGGCCGCCGTACCGTGACCGGGTCCGTCGACAGGCGGGCCCGGCGCAGCGTCCGGCTCCACACGTGCTTGCCGCGTTGCAGACCCAGGGTGACGGGGGTCCCGGCGGGCGAGTCCTCGGCGTCGCCCCGCAGCAGCGCGACCACGTCGGTGACCGGAAGGCCGTCGGTCCGCTCGCCGTCGACGCTGCGCAGCCGGTCGCCCCGGCGGATGCCGGCGGCCGCCGCGGGCGAGCCCGCCTGGACCCTCGCCACCTCGACCCGGCCGTCCCGCCGGCGCCGCGTCGACAGTCCGACGCCGGTGTACTGGCCGTCCAGGGCCTCCTGGAACTCCTGGTACTCGCCGCGGGAGTAGACGGCCCCCCAGCGGTCGCCGCTGCGGCTGACCGCGCGTTCGGCGGCCAGCATGGGGGACTCGCCGTCGGCCATGGCCTCGGCCGCCGCCCGGGTCACTTCCTCGGGCCGGCCGACCGGCAGGGCCGAACGGGCCTGGTCCGGAGGGGACTTGTGGTCGTCGTGGCCGGGCAGGGAACCCGTCACAGCGCCCGCCACCAGCACGCCCGCGAAGACCAATGTCAGGGCGGCCCCGGCGCGGCCGCGGCGGGGCTGGCGAAACAGGTCACGGCCTGACATGGCGGTGAGTCTAGGACAACGCCCGGAGGCCGCACGGTTGCTCGACCGTACGACCTCTTTGGCGTGTGTCACACCTTCAGGTACTTGCGCAGCGCGAAGAACGCGGCCAACGCCGGCATCAGCACACTCGTCGCGAGGATGAGCGGCAGCTTCGTCAGCACCGCGTCCCAGCCGATGAAGTTGATCAGATTCAGCTTCTCGGACAGGGCGAGACCGTGGTCGATGATGAAGTACCGCGCGGTGACCAGGAATCCGCAGGCGACGCCGCCGCCGATCAGTCCGGCGACCGCCGCCTCCATGATGAACGGCGCCTGGATGTAGAAGCCGGAGGCGCCCACCAGACGCATGATCCCGGTCTCACGCCTGCGGCTGAACGCCGAGACGCGCACGGTGTTGACGATCAGCATCAGCGCCACGACCAGCATGAGTGACATCACCGCACGCGCGGCCCAGTTCATGCCGTTCAGCAGCCCGAAGAGGTTGTCCAGGATGCCCTTCTGGTCCTGCACGGAGTACACGCCGTCGCGGCCGTTGAAGGCACTCGCGATGACCTTGTACTGCTCCGGGTTCTTCAGCTTGATCCGGTACGACTCCTGCATCTGGTCCGGCGTGATGGTGCTGGCCAGCGGGGTGTCGCCGAACTGCTCCTGGTAGTGCTTGTACGCCTCGTCCTGGGACTCGTAGGTGACGTTCTCGACCACCGACATCTTCTTCAGGTCGGTGAGGATCGTCTTCTTCTGGTCCTCGGTGACCGCGCCCTTGGCGCAGTTGGGGTCACTCTGGGCGTTGCTCTTGTTGCAGAAGTAGATCGAGACGTTGATCTTGTCGTACCAGTAGCCCTTCATCTGGTTGACCTGGTCGCTCATCAGGAGCGACCCGCCGAACAGGGCGAGCGACAGGGCGACGGAGACGACGACGGCGAAGGTCATCGTCAGATTGCGACGAAGACCGACACCGATCTCCGACAGGACGAACTGGGCGCGCATGGCGTCTGGTCAAGCCTTTCCGTCGTGGACTGGTCAGTGCTGGTAGCCGTAGACGCCGCGCGCCTGGTCGCGGACGAGACGGCCCTTCTCCAGCTCGATGACGCGCTTGCGCATCTGGTCCACGATGTTCTGGTCGTGGGTCGCCATCACCACGGTGGTGCCCGTCCGGTTGATGCGGTCGAGCAGCTTCATGATGCCGACGGAGGTCTGCGGGTCGAGGTTGCCGGTCGGCTCGTCGCAGATGAGCAGCTTGGGCCGGTTGACGAAGGCGCGCGCGATGGCGACGCGCTGCTGCTCACCACCGGACAGCTCGCCCGGCCTGCGGTCCTCCTTGCCGCCGAGCCCGACGAGGTCGAGCACCTGCGGCACGGACTTGCGGATCTCGCCCTTGGACTTGCCGATGACCTCCTGTGCGAAGGCGACGTTCTCGGCGACCGTCTTGTTGGGCAGGAGGCGGAAGTCCTGGAAGACCGTGCCGAGCTGGCGGCGGATCTGCGGGACCTTCCAGTTGGAGACGCGCGCGAGGTCCTTGCCCAGGACGTGCACCTGGCCGTGGCTGCACCGCTCCTCGCGGAGGATCAGCCGCAGGAAGGTGGACTTTCCGGAGCCGGAGGACCCCACGAGGAACACGAACTCACCCTTCTCCACCTCCAGGGAGACATCCCTGAGGGCCGGGTGGGTCTGCTTGGGGTAGACCTTGGAGACACTGTCGAATCGGATCACGGATGCACCACGGATCGCCGGGGGTAGATGAGCGTGACCTTACGCGAACCGGGTAGGGGCGCGCAGTCGCCGGTCGGGGTTGGGTGCGGCTTGTATGTTTTTGTACGGGGCATATTCTCGTGGAGCCCGTACCGCGCGGATTCGGTGCGGGGCCCGTGCGGGGCCCGCGCTTGTGGAGCGACCCGCGCGCAGGCCCGGCGAACCTGGCATGGTGGGGAGGGAACGTTCACGCGCGCGTGGGCGTTGACTGGGTAGGACCGGTGCAAGGAGGGCGAGCGCATGACGTACGACCGGCTGGTGTGCGCGAACTGCGCGGCGCCCGTGAGCGAGGGCCGGTGCCCCGTGTGCCGTGCGAGCCGCGAGCGGCTGCAGCAGGAGAACTTCCTCGCGGGGCTGAACCCGATGGCGCTGGTCGCGCTGCTGGTGGTCCTGATCGCCGCGGTGGCGCTGCTGGCCCACCAGACGGTGTAGGGCGCATCCCGAGGACGCGAGACGCGAAGGGGCCCGGAGCTTGCCGCTCCGGGCCCCTCGCCGTTCAGTCGGCCGTACGCGCGCGTGCGTCTACGGTGCGCCTACCGTGCGTACGGTGCTCGCCACGCTCAGGCAGCGGCGCCGCCGCGGCCCTCCATCAGGCGCGGCAGGAAGCGGAAGCCGATACCGCCGGCGATCATCGTGGCGGCGCCGACCAGCAGGAACGTGGTCTCCGCGGCACCGGTCTCGGCCAGCTCCTGGCCGTTGCCCTGCGCGGACGGGTTGCTGTCCGGGCCGGTCTCGGTCAGCGCCGAGGAGCCCTGCTCCTGCGGGACGGTGTTGCTGTTGCCGCCGTTGGGAGTGGTGCCACCGGTAGAACCACCGTTGCCGGCGGTGGAACCACCGTTCCCGCCGGTGGAACCGCCATTGCCGCCCGTGGAGCCACCGTTCCCGCCGGTGGAGCCACCGTTGTTGCCACCGTTGCCGCCAGTGTTACCGCCGGTCTCGTTACCGCCGGTCTCGTTGCCGCCGGTCTCGTTGCCGCCGGTCTCGTTGCCGCCGGTCTCGTTGCCGCCGGTCTCGTTACCCCCGGTCTCGTTGCCGCCGGTCTCGTTACCCCCGGTCTCGTTGCCGCCGGTCTCATTACCCCCGGTCTCGTTACAGACGCCGACGACGTCGCAAGGGTCGGTCGGGTCTTCGTCGTCCAACGTCACGCTCGCGTTGATGCCACCGCCGCCGACGCCGGCGCTGACACCGAGATCGAGGGCCGAGGCCGCGCCCGCGGCGGTCAGCGAGGCGCCGGCGGCGATCACGGCACCGGCCGCGATGCGCGCGACACGAACCCGCGTCTTCTTCGTCATATGCTTGCTACCCCCAGTAGCTGAATCGTCTTCGAGCGGCGCGCGGGGCTGTGATCAACGGGGGTGGTTGGCGCACGTGCGGATCCCCCCGGTTCACATGCGCCCCAGAAATGCGCATGCCACGTTTTACCCTTCCCGCTTTTCGAGGGACCGTCAAGGTCGTTGCGGGCGCGATGTCCAACAGTGCGCCGTTTGCTCGGAGTTGAAGTATGTGAGCGTGACGTAAAACCCGGACATCGGCCAACGGAAAAGGCAACTGCCGCTGGAAAAGCGGCAGTTGCCTTGTCGACAAAGAGTCTGCTTGCGGTGTCCCAGGGCTCCTACTTGCCCTGGTCCTGCTGCTTGCGCCAGCGAATTCCGGCCTCGAGGAACCCGTCGATCTCGCCGTTGAACACGGCCTCGGGGTTGCCGACCTCGTGCTCGGTGCGCAGGTCCTTGACCATCTGGTACGGGTGCAGGACGTAGGAGCGCATCTGGTTGCCCCAGGAGTTGCCGCCGTCGCCCTTGAGGGCGTCCATCTTGGCCTGCTCCTCCTGGCGGCGCCGCTCGAGCAGCTTGGCCTGGAGGACGTTCATGGCGGTGGCCTTGTTCTGGATCTGCGAGCGCTCGTTCTGGCAGGAGACGACGATGCCGGTGGGGATGTGGGTGATCCGCACCGCGGAGTCGGTGGTGTTCACGCCCTGGCCGCCGGGCCCTGAGGACCGGTAGACGTCGATGCGCAGCTCGGACTCGTCGATGTCGACGTGGTCGGACTGCTCGACGACGGGCAGGATCTCGACGCCCGCGAAGGAGGTCTGGCGGCGACCCTGGTTGTCGAAGGGGGAGATGCGCACCAGGCGGTGGGTACCCTGCTCGACGGAGAGGGTGCCGTAGGCGTAGGGCGCCTGCACGGCGAAGGTGGTCGACTTGATGCCGGCCTCTTCGGCGTACGACGTCTCGTAGATCTCGGTCTTGTAGCCGTGCTGCTCGGCCCAGCGCAGGTACATGCGCTGGAGCCGCTCGGCGAAGTCGGCGGCGTCGACGCCGCCGGCCTCGGCCCGGATGTTCACGAGCGCCTCGCGGGAGTCGTACTCGCCGGAGAGGAGCGTCCGGACCTCCATCTCGTCCAGCGCCTTCTTGACGTCGGCCAGCTCGGCCTCGGCCTCGGCGCGGGTGTCCGGGTCGTCCTCGGCCTCGGCGAGCTCGAAAAGCACATCGAGATCGTCGATCCTGCCGCGCAG
This sequence comes from Streptomyces sp. NPDC088817, assembly GCF_044750345.1. NCBI lineage: Bacteria > Bacillati > Actinomycetota > Actinomycetes > Kitasatosporales > Streptomycetaceae > Streptomyces > Streptomyces sp. NPDC088817. Next base: position 80,961 of record NZ_JBIVJN010000015.1, on the reverse strand, counting down.
GGCCTCCGCCTTCCGCACCTCCGCCTGGAGGTGGGAGAGCCGGCTGGTGATCTTCTGCGCCTCGTCCGGGTTGTCCCACAGGGAGGGCGCGGCCGCCTGCTCCTCGAGCACGGCGATGTCTGCCCTCAGCTTGTCGAGGTCCAGAACGGCCTCGATCGACTCCATGGTCGAGGAGAGGGACTTCAGCTCTTCGGATACATCGACGACTGCCACGCATCCAGCGTAACGGCTCCGCCAACCGACAAACGCCGCACTCCGCTCCCAGGAGCCGAGCGGGAGCGGGTCCTGACGCCGGGCCCCGTGCTCAGCCGCGTGCCGGACGGCCGCGAGCACTCCCCCGGCTCGGCCAGGGCCCCGGACCGACCGCTTCCGCTCCGCGTCCGGGCGGGCACGGATCGTGCCCGAGGCCGGGCGCCGGCCTCGGTCTCGGTGGCGGTTCGGCACCCGTCACCCACCGCTCGTCAACATCGTCTCCGCATACATGTCGACGTACTCCTGGCCCGACAGAGCCGAGATCTCGGCCGTGATGCTCGTCGTCACCGCGCGGCGGACCCGGCGGTCCGATTCCCGCCCGAGGTGCTCCGCGAACGTCATCGCGGGACCGAACCTCGCGTCGAAGCTCGCGGCGTACAGCCGCTTCGCACCCTTGGGATGCACCCGCTCCGTGCCGACGAGGCCGCACGGAACCACCGGTGCTTCGCTGCGCAGAGCCAGCCAGGCGGTGCCGGTGGTGCCCTTGTAGAGGCGCCCGTCCGGCGAACGGGTGCCCTCGATGTGGATGCCGACGCCGTCGCCTTCCGCCAGCAGCTTCAGCGACAACTCCAGCCCGGTCATGGTTCCCGCGCCGCTCGTCCTGTCCACCGAGATCATTCCGACGGACCGGAAGAACAGCTTCTGCAGCGGCTGGCCGCGGACCACTGGCGGCTGTCGACGATGGGCCGGATCACCACCGCCGACATCGACCGCTTCCTGGCTGCGCTCGCGGACGTCCTGCGGGGCGCGGACCGTGAACCGCTCGCCGATCCGCCTGCCAGCCGGCCTGGCCGACACGCCTGACATCGCTGAATGGGGTACGAGGTGACCACCACACACACCGAGCCGCCGAACCCTGCGCATCCGGCCGCGCCGGACCGCCCATACCGGCTCGCTCTGGTCGGCGGCGGGCCCAGGGCGACGTACGTCGTGGAGAGGCTGTCGGCGACGATCGGCCGGCTCGAGGGCCGCAGGCTGGAGGTGCGGGTCTTCGAGCGCACCGGGGAGTTCGGGGCCGGCCAGGCCCACAGTGCCGGGCAGGCCCGCACCAGCTACCTCAACCGCATCGGCTGCCAGGTGGGCTTCGCCGCCGACGAGACCGTCTCGGGTTCCGGCCCGTTGCGGCCGCGGGAGAAGCGGCCCACTCTGCACGAGTGGTGCCGTCGCCGCTACGCCGAGACCGGCCACCCGGACTTCGACCTGCGTCCGGAGGACTGGCCCCGGCGATATGTGCACGGCCTGGCGTTGAGCGACATGTTCCAGGCGTTCGCCGACGACCTGCGCCGGCATCCCGGTGCGGACCTCCACCTGCACCACGCGGAGGTCGTGGACATCGAGCCCGTCGGTGCCGAACTTCAGATCGTCACGGCGGACGGCACCCGCCGGCCGGCCGACGAGGTGCTGCTGCTCACCGGACACTCGTACCACGATCCGGGACTGTCCCCCGAGGGACGCCGACTCGCCAAGGCCGCGGCCCGCGGCGGCGCCGCGCACGTGCCGCATCCGTACCCGCTGAACGAGCTGCTGGGCCCGGACACCGTCGGGCCGACGGACGTGGTCGGCCTCGTCGGCATGGGCCTCACCGCCATCGACACGATCCTGCACCTGACCGAGGGGCGCAACGGGAGCTTCCACGAGGAGCCCGGGCGGGGACTGGTGTACCGGGCGAGCGGCACCGAACCCGCCGCGATCGTCGCGTTCAGCGGTTCCGGGCTGTTCACCTTCGCCCGGCCCGACAACCACAAGCCGGGCGACGGCTCCGGCGACCACCCCGGCATGTTTCTGACCAAAGAGGCAGTGGATCTGCTCCGGGCGAACCGCGGGCAGCCGTACCCCACGCCTGGCCGCACCCGGCCGCAGCTCGACTTCGACCGGGACGTCCTGCCGCTGGTGGTGGCGGAGATGGCCCACCTGTACTACGTGACGCTGTTCGGACCGAGTGCGGCGCTGCCGCTGACGCACCGTGCGATGCCCTGCTACCTCGCCTTCCTGACCGGTGCGCGGCCCGGCGGTGAGGACTGTCTGCTGCCGGCGCTGGACGCGGCCGTGGACGACATCGTGCGTACTCTGCTGCCGGTGCTGCGTGGCGAACAGGCGCTGTTCGCCACGCAGAAGACGGTCGTGTGGTCGGTTCGGGACGTGCTGCTGCACTGGGTGCGGACGGTGTACGCGCCGTCGGCGCAGTACGAGGTACGGCGCTGCCTGGACCGTTCGCTGCCGCCGGCCGCGGTCCTTGAGGGCCGGGACTCGCCGTGGTGCCTGGACACCGGACTCGACGGGAATCGGTTCGACTGGCGTGCGGCCGTACGCCCGGTCAGCCCTGCGGGCTCCCCTGCCGAATACCGGGCGGAACTGCTGGAGTTCATGATCCGCGACCAGGCCTGGGCCCGGCAGGGCAACCTTTGCAATCCGCACAAGGCCGCGTCCGACGGTGTGTGGCGTGATCTGCGGTCGGTGATCTCCTACGCGGTGGACGACGCCGGGGTGACCGCAGCCTCCCAGCAGGCATTCCTGCGCCGGCACACCAGCCGGCACAACCGGCTGGCCAACGGGGCCGCTCCGGAGGTCATGGCAAAGATCACCGCGCTCGTCGAGCACGGGCTGCTGGATGTGGGCACCGGCCCGGACGCCCGGGTGCGCTACGAGGAGTCGAGCGGCCGCACGGTCGTGGTGGGGCCGCACACGGGTGCGCGACGCGCCCTGGACGTAGTGGTCGAGGCGCGCATGCACCCCTTCGACCCGCGTGTGGACGTACGACCCCTGTACCGCAACCTGCGGGAACGTGGACTGGTACGCCTGTGGCGCAACCACGGTGCGGACGGCGCGGGCGCCACGGACTTCGCGCCCGGCGGTCTGGACCTCACCCCGCAGTTCCATCCCCTGCGAACCGACGGTGACGTGGAGTCCCGCATCACGGTCCTGGGGGCGCCGGCGGAGGGGGCACGCTCGTTCCTGCTGTCGGCGCTGCGCCCGGACGCGGACCACTACGTCATGCGGGATATCTTGGTCTGGCTCGACGGTTTCTGGGAGTCACTTGTGAGATCCCAGTAAATATCGTCGTTGCGTGGCGGGCAGGACGGAAGATTCGCCATTGACTCACCACAGGTCAGCTCAGGTTGAACAGTGAAGCACCACAGGGGGCATATCCGCCCATACCCCCCATCTCCCCACTCCGTCACCGATTTCAGCCTCAGGTGATACTCAAATCACTTGCCTGCCGCCACAAAATCGTTGACGATGAAACGGCAACGGCGGGGGTGCTCCCCCTGCCCTGTCCAAATAGACGCGGGGGTTGATTGGACATGCTTTTTCGTATTCTGGGTCCGCTCGGAATAGAAAAATCCAACGGTGAAAGCATCAGGCCATGGGCGCCGAAAAACCGCGCCTTACTGGCCTATCTCTGTGTCAACAACCGGACAGCGGTCTCCCCGGAACGGCTCATCAACGCGATCTGGTCGGGCGTGCCGCCGCAGAGCGCCCACACCGCACTGCATGTCTACGTCTGCAACCTGCGAAGCCGCTTCCGTGAACTGGGCCTCGACGCCTCCGTCCTCACCACCCAGTCGACCGGATACGAACTGCGGCTCCCGCACTCCTCCCTCGACCTCAACTTATTCGAGGGGCACCTGTTAGAGGCCCGCGACCTGCAAAGCCGCGGCGAGCTCGAAGCGGCGTCCGCCGCGCTGAGTTCCGCCGTCACCCTCTGGCGCGGCCCGGCGTTGGCCGATTTCCGTGACATGCATGCCTTCGCGGGCGTCCGCCGGCTGCTCGAAGAGAAGCGTGTCTACGCCCACGAGCGCCGACTGCAGCTGGAGCTGGACCTGGGCCGCCACCACGAGCTGATCTGCGAACTGTATTCGCTGATCGAGGCGCATCCGGCCTGGGAGGCGATTTACGGCTACCTCATGATCTCCCTGTACCGCAGTGGCCGCAGCGCGGACGCACTGCGGGCCTTCGACCAAATCCGCGGGATTCTGGTCGAGGAGCTGGGCCTCGAACCGGGACCGCAGTTGCAGCATATCCAGCGGTCCATTCTCGCCCGCGATTCCTGGCTTGAATCCGATGCCCACCGCGGTGTCGCCGGCGCCCAATTCTCATTGCGGTAACGCTGCCGTACGCCGCCTTCTGTCAGGGACCTGGCAGAAGGCGGGCCAGGCCCTCGGGTCAGAGATGCTCCGGGACCGATCGGATGCCCTGTCCGCAGACGGTTCAGGGTATTGTTCCGGTCAATCACCGCCGCACACAGGGACTTTCACACCGTCCCAGAGCCGGTGAAGTGCTCCGTGGGCGCGCGTCGGGGCGGAGCGGTCGCGCTGCAGCTGCAGGAAGTGGTTGAGGGCCAGCATGATGCCCACCACCTCGTAGAGCAATTGGTCGGCATCCGTGTCCGGTCGCAGCTCACCGGCGGTGATCGCATACCGGATCTGCAGGCGCAGGTCACGCTGCCACAAGTCGTTCATGCCGGCGACGGCATCACGCACGGGGCCGCTCCGCCCGTCGAACTCGGCCGCCGCCGCGGTGAGGAGGCACCCACCGGGGAGCACGTCCCGCGCCAGGTACGACACCCAGGCATCGCACCACGCGCGCAGACGGGGCAGGCCGGGTGGCACGTCGTCCGCCACCCGGTTCGGCACCTCCCGGGTGAACAACTCCGCCGCGGCGTCGACGACTGCGAGCTGGAGACTCTCCTTGGTGCCGAAGTGACCCAGCACGCCGGCCTTGCTCATCCCCAGGTCGGTCGCGAGCCGGCCGATGGTCAGACCGTCGAGGCCGTACAACGAGGCGGTGACCAGACTGCGGTCGACGATGCGCTGACGGGTGCGGCGCGCCTCGGCAACGCTGTTCCGGGGGCTCATGGGCATCCATGATAGCCGCTCCGCACGTCACTTAACTTCCGATCGGTCGGTTGCTAACATCCCTCCGCATCCGCTGCGTTGGTGCGGCCCGACCGAGAGGGAACCTCCTTGCCCCGGCTGCGTCGCACTTCCGCCATCGTCGTACTACTCACACGCTCCGGGTCGGCCGAAAGCGGCGAACCGCCCCGGTGCACCCCGTTCACTCGGCTGCCGTGGGGCCGACCAGGCGTCACCTGCCCACGAAAGGTCCCTGATGCTCTACACCCTCGCTCGGCTGCTGCTCACCCCGCTGCTACGGCTGATCTACCGGCCCGTCGTCCGTGGCCGGAGCAACGTCCCACGGCACGGCCCCGTGATCCTCGCCAGCAATCACCTGTCCTTCATCGACAGCGTCGTCATCGCGCTCCTCTCGCCGCGCCCGGTCCACTTCCTGGCCAAGGACGCGTACTTCACGGGAACGGGAGTCAAGGGCCTCCTGACGCGCTGCTTCTTCACCGCCTTCGGCTGCATCCCGGTCGACCGCGGCGCCCACCGCGGCGCGCGGACATCACTTCAAGCGGCTGAACGCGTCCTGGCCGAAGGCCGAGCCTTCGGTATCTATCCCGAGGGAACCCGCTCCCTCGACGGCCGGCTCTACCGCGGGCGGACCGGCGTCGCGTGGCTTGCCCTCACGACCGGAGCCCCGGTGGTGCCCGTGGCGCTGACCGGTACCGACCGACTCCAGCCGGTCGGCCGACGACTGCCCCGCTACCACCGCTTCACCGTGGAGTTCGGCAGGCCGCTGCACTGCGCCGGGCCCGACATCGACATGCGCCCCGCGCAGGTCCGCCGGTTCCTCACCGACGAGATCATCGGGGCGATCGGGGGCCTCTCGGGACAGGAGCGCGCCCACGACTACGCGACGGCACCTGCGTCGACGGACTGAGCGGTCCGGGCGACGAGGGCTGTGCCCGGCTCGGCCACGGCGACCGACGAGCCCAGGCCGCGTCGAAGCGCAGGGGCAAGCTCACCGGGCCCTGAATGGTGTCGGGTCGGCTCCACAGGGTCTCGCCGTCGAGAGCCAGACCAGTCAGCCGCCGGGAGAGAATGGTCAGCGCCTCGCTGAGCTCGGCTCGCGCCAGTACCGACCCGACGCAGCTGTGCAGCCCCCAGCCGAACCCCCAATGAGGGTCTTCTCGGTGGCCGCCATGGCCGTCGACACGGTGCGCGGGTCTCCCGAGAACAGGGCGGTGGACGCCTCGGCCACCTCGGCGAAGAACTCCGCCTCCTCGCGTGGAATGCCCAGCACCCAGCAGATCACCGAGATCGGCAGGGGGTCGCAGAGGTCCTCGACCGCGTCGCACCGCCCGCGGTGCACCACGCGGTCCACCAGCTCGTCGACGACCCTGGCCATCGCGGGCCGGAAGCGTTCGAAGTTGCGCGGACGCAGGGCCGGAATCGCCAGTCGGCGCAGCCGCGTGTGCCGTTCGCCCTCCTCCAGCAGCAGCGAGCGCCGGCGCCGCTCGACGAACGCCGGATCGATGTCCGGCATGGCGGCGATCTCGGCCCTGAGGCCGTTGCCGAATCTCCGGTCCGACGGCGCGACCCGGCAGTCCGCGTACGTCGTCAGCACGACGGAGGACCGCCAGCGCACGAAACGGTGACCGCGTGTCAGCTCGGGGAGCCAGGTTCGGCTTCCGGGCCGTCGGCCCGTCGCTGGTGTGCTGACCGCGGCGCACGCGGTCAGCACGTCGCCCGATGCGTGGTTCTGCTCCCGGGCCGGGCCGTGGGCCCGTCCGTCACGGGCAGCGGACGACCTGGCCCGCGTACGACAGGCCGCCGCCGAATCCGAAAAGCAACACGGGTGCCCCCGGGGTCAGTTCTCCCCGTTCCACCAGCTTGGAGAACGCCAGCGGGATGCTCGCGGCCGAGGTGTTGCCGGAGTCCACGACGTCCCGCGCGATGACCGCGTTCACCGCGCCGATCTTCCTGGCGACCGGCTCGACGATCCGGAGATTGGCCTGGTGCAGGACGACGCCACCGAGTTCTGCCGGATCGACCCCGGCGCGCTCGCACACGGTCCGGGCGATGTCCGGCAGCGTGGTCGTCGCCCAGCGGTACACGGACTGGCCCTCTTGGGAGAAGGTGCCCGACTTGCCCTCGATGAGCACGGCCCTGCCCATCTCGGGTACGGATCCCCAGACCACGGGACTGATCTCGGCGGTGTCGGCCTCGGCGACGACGACGGCACCCGCTCCGTCGCCGACCAGCACACAGGTGCTGCGGTCGGACCAGTCCACGAAGTCCGTGAGCTTCTCGACCCCGATCACCAGGGCCTTCCTCGCGGAGCCGCCCTTGATGGCCAGGTCGGCCATGGCCAGGGCGTGCGGGAAGCCGGAGCAGGCCGTGTTGACGTCCAGCGCCGCGGGCGCCGGGATGCCGAGCCGGTTCGCAACGCGCGCTGCGACATTGGGAGAACGATCGAGGGAAGTGCAGGTCGCGACGATGACGAGATCGATCTCCGCGCTGGTGAGGCCCGCATTTGCGAGGGCTTTCTGAGCGGCTTCCGCCGCCATGTCCGCCACCGATTCCCCTGCCTCCGCCACATGCCTGGTACGGATGCCGACCCGGCTCCGGATCCACTCGTCACTGGTGTCGACCATCTCCGCGAGGGCGTCATTGGTGAGCACCTTCTGTGGCTGGTAGTGGCCGAGGGCCACGAGGCGAGACCCGTTCATGGTGAAGTCCTCCTGCTGTAATGATGATTGACGTGCCGTCACCCTAGCCGTTCCGGGGTGCCGCCAGAGTGGGAGGGAGAGTCGAATTCGGCCACCCGCGATAACCGCTTTCGAATTCTCCGGGTGAAACCCTCAACACGCGCGGGAAAGCCGTTGGCGTACCCGGAGGTTCGCCTGACTCACCAGTGACCGCAGGGGCTCCAGCGACATCGATTGCGGCCGTGAGTCACCTGCTTGCTCGCTGCACAGCGGGCTTCCCCGAGTTCACCGGGCTCAGGGGGGCGCGGATCGCGAGAGAGGCGATCGCGGCGGCGAAGCAGCCGATCGCAGTGATCGAGAACGCTTCCTGATAAGCCCCCAGGGTGGGCAGCGGCAATCCTTCGATGGTGTCACTCGCCAGGGTGGCGCCGAGGACAGCCGTTCCCACAGCTCCTCCTACCGTACGGAACACCGCGTTCATACCGTTGGCGACGCCGCTCTGCTCCATCGGGACAGCGGAATTGATGGCGGCCGGCATGGCCGTGTAAGCAAGGCCGACGCCGAAACCGAACACCGCGGAGGCGAGATAGATGTCGACGGGGTGCCCATTCACCACGGCGAGGAAGCCCATCGCCACCGCCGCGAGCAATCCGCCCAGTGAGAGGGGGATCCGCGGACCTCGCGCGGCGATCAGCCTGGCCCCGACCGGGGCGGCCGTCATGCTGCCGACGGCGGAAGGCAGCAGCATCACGCCGGCATGCAGGACGTCGGCGCCGAATCCGTAGTGGGCGGCTTTCCCCGGTGTCTGGGCGAAGTTGCTGATCACCATGAAGCACCCGTACATGCCGAACCCGATCACCGCACCCGCCACGTTGGTGATGGCCACGACGGGGCTCACGATCATCCGGATACTCACCAAGGGGTGCCGCACCTTCAGTTCGATGACGACCCACACGGCCGCGATCACCACGGCCGCGACGAAGAGACCCACGATCCGGCCGGAGCCCCAGCCCCAGGCGTTGCCCTGGCTCACGGCGAGCAGCAGGGCGCAGAGCCACGCGGCCAGGGTGAGGGCGCCCAGCGGGTCCACCTTGACGGTCTGATCGCTCACCGCGTCCTTGGGGATGCCCACCACGGACCAGGCGATGGCGACGAGGCTGAGGAGCAGTCCGGCCCAGAAGACCGACTTGTAGCTCCACTGCTCCATCAGCAGACCGGTGACCACCAGGCCGAGGGCGCTGCCGATGCCCATCGCGGCGCTGACCGCCGCGATGCCGCCCGGGACCTTGCGCGGCGGAAGCTGGATGCGCACCACGCTGATGGCCAGCGGGAGGACACCGCCACCCGCGCCCTGCAGGACGCGGGCCACCACAAGCCAGTCGAACGAATCGGTGCTCACCGCGAGCACCGATCCCAGTGCCAGGCCGCCGAGAGAGACCAACAGCATCGCCTTGCGGCCGTAGAGGTCACCGAAGCGTCCCAGCAGCGGGGTGAACACCGCTGCCGCGAGCAGGTTGGCGGTCATCAGCCAGGCGACCGCGCCGCTGGAGACGTGCACGGCCGTCGCGAGGGAAGGCAGGATCGGCACCACCGCGGTCTGCACCATGCTGAAGGCCAGCATGGTCAGCACGAGCGCCGGCAGTATCCGTCCGCGGCCGGGTTCCTCGTGCGGCGTGCCTGCGTCTTGGGTCCGCTTCATACTCACTGCTTCTGTTGGAGGACGGCGGGGGAGGGTCACCGCTGTTTCGGTACGGACTCCCCGGTCAGCAGCTCACCGAGGTACCGCGACAACGCGGCGGCGGAGGGGTGGTCGAAGGTGAGGGTGGCCGGCAGCCGCAGGCCGGCCGCGGCGGTCAGCCGACTGGTGAGTTCCAGCGTGGTCAGCGAATCAAGGCCGAGGTCCGAGAACTCCTGCTCGGGCTCGACGGCGTCCGCCGAGGCGTACCCCATCACCGCGGCGATCTGCTCCCGGACGAACGTGAGGAGCGCGGACGGCCGGTCCGCCTCCGGCAGCGCCACCGTCCGGTCCCGGAGCGAGGCCTGCGGCGCCGCCCCGGCCGGTGCCGGCCCGGTGAGTACGCCGGCGAGGCCGCCGGACCGGGTGCGCGGCGCCCTGACGTCGAGCGCGGCAGGCACGAGCACGGGCTCGTCCCGGGCGAGGGCGGCGTCGAACAGCTCGATCCCGCGCCGCATGGACAACGGTGCCAGGCCGGACCGGGCCATGCGGGCGATGTCGACGTCGGACAGGCTCGCCGCGAGTCCCGCGTCGGGGTTCCACAGGCCCCAGGCCAGCGAGACGGCGGGCAGCCCGAGCGCCCGGCGCTGGTGTGCCAGCGCGTCCAGGACACCGTTCGCCGCGGCGTAGTTGGCCTGCCCCGCGCCACCGAGCATGCCGATGACCGAGGAGAACAGGACGAATGCCGACAGTGCATCCCCCGTGGTGAGTTCATGGAGATGGAGCGCTGCGGTGCTCTTGGCCCTCAGGACGCGCCGCAGCCGCTTGGGCGTCAGCCCCGTGACGGTGCCGTCGTCGAGGACTCCCGCCGTATGCACCACGGCGCCCAGCGGAGCGTCCTTCCGCAGCCGTGCCAGTGCCTCGGCCAGCGCCGGACGGTCGGCCACGTCGCAGGCCAGGACGGACACCTCGGCGCCGAGTGCGGTCAGTTCGGCCACCAGGCCGTCGGCGCCGGGTGCGGCCCGGCCACGCCGGCTCAGCAGCGCCAGCTTTCGTACGCCGTGCCGCCGCACCAGGTGGCGGGCGAGCAGACTGCCGAGCATGCCGGTTCCGCCGGTGATGAGCACGGTGCCGTCCGGCGTCCACGGTCCGCTGCCCACCGCGGCCGGGTGACGCCCGCCTCGGACCGGCGCCAGGCGGGGTTCCCGGACGGCACCGGAGCGCACGGCCGTCTGCGGCCCGCCGGACGTGATCGCGCCGATCAGCCCGTCCACGCCGCGTTCCCCCGGTTCGATGTCGACCAGGACGAATCGTCCGGGGTGTTCCGTCTGGGCACTTCGGATCAGGCCCCAGACGGCCGCGCCCGCCGCGTCGGAGACCTCCTCGTCCGCACGGGTGGCGACCGCGCCCGCGGTGACGAGCACCAGCCGGGTCGCCGCCAGCCGTCCGTCGGTCAGCCACTCCTGGACCAGTCTGAGCGCCCGCCGGCTCGCCGCGGTGACCGCCTCGTCGACGGTGTCCTTCTCCCCCACGCACGTGACGACGACGGCCGCGGGCGGCGGCTTCGGGGCACCCACCAGAGTGTCGAGAGCCAGCAGGTCCGGGCAGACGTCCACCGGCATTCCGGCGCTCTTGAACATCCCGGTCAGGCCGAGGTGGTCGCGGCCCAGAAATGCCCACCGGCCGTCCGGCCCGCCGGCGACCGCCGGGCCGGCGGCGAGCGGCCACTCCAGCCGGTACAGCTCGCCCTGCCGCTCCCCGAGCGCCCGGCCGAGCTGTTCGGGCGTGGTTCGCTTCAGACGCAGGGACTCGACCGAGGCCACCGGGCGGCCCGTGTCGTCCGCGAGGGCGAGCGTGACCGACAGCTCACCGGATCCGCCGCCCGTGCGCAACGGGGTCGCACGGACCCGCAGGCGCCGCCCGCTCGGCGCGTACGTCTCGATCCCCTGCCAGACGAAGGGCAGGGCGAGGTCCTGCGCCGGCGCGAGAACCGCGTGCAGCGCCGCGTCGAGGAGAACCGGGTGGAGGAGGAATCCGTGGGCCTCCTCGGCCTCGCCGCCGGGGAGTTCGACTTCGGCGAGGAGCTCGTCCCCGAGCTGCCACAGGGCCCTCAGCCCGCGGAACTCGCCGCCGTACCGCAGCCCGCGTGCGGTGAACCGCTCGTAGACACCGTCGAGGTCCACCTCGACGGCTCCGGCGGGCGGCCAGCTCCGCTCCGCTGCCGGGGCGGAGGCCGGGCGCCCGGCCTCCGCCGGTTCCAGCCGGCCGGTCGCGTGCCGGGTCCACTCCCCGCGCGACGCGTCCCGCGACCGTGCGTGCACGACGAATTCGCGGCGACCGTCCGCCTGCGCACCACCGACGCTCACCCGTACGTCGAGCGCGGTCCCCTCGTACAGGGCCATGGGCGCTTCGATCACCAGCTCGCCGACCCGGCCGCCGCCCGTCCCCGCGGCGGCGTGCACGGCCCACTCGGCGAACACGGAGCCCGGTACCAGGACCGTGCCGAGCACGACGTGGCCGGCCAGCCAGGGGTGGCTGTCCAGGGACAGCCTGGCGGTGTACACGACGCCGTCGGAGGCAGGCAGTTCGACCGCCGCGCCGAGCAGCGGGTGGTCCGCCGCTTCGAGCCCCGCGCCGACGAGGTCGGTGCCGCTGCGCGCCGGGGTCGTCAACCAGTAGGACTGCCGGTCGAAGGCGTAGGTCGGCAACGCGACGGTGCGCACTCCTGCCCGGGACAGCCCGGCCGCCCAGTCGACATCGACCCCCTGGACGTACAGCGCGGCGAGCGCGGCGTGGAACGTCCGCTCCGCGGGCCGGTTGCGGCGGGCGGCGGCCGTCACCACGGCCGACGGGACCGCCGTCAGGGAGCGCTTCGCCATCGACGCCAGCACGCCGTCGGGCCCGACTTCGAGGAACCTGGTGACTCCCGCCGCTTCCAGCGCCCTGATGCCGTCCAGGAACCGCACGGGCTGCCGCACGTGCCGGACCCAGTACTCGGCGGAGCACAGCGTCGCCTCCTCGGCCGGCCGACCGGTCAGGTTGGAGACGACGGGCAGCGCCGGCGGACGGTAGTCGAGGGTCTCGGCGACCCGGGCGAACTCGCCCAGCATGGGCTCCACCTTCGCGGAGTGGAAGGCGTGGCTCACGGTCAGCCGCTTGGCCCGGCGGCCGCGCCGCTGCCACTGCGCCGTAATGCGTGCCGCCCAGTCCGCGTCCCCCGCGACGACCGTCGCGTCCGGGCCGTTGACCGCCGCGACGTCCAGCTCGGCGCCGTGCGTCGCGATCCACTCGGTGACTTCGTGCTCGGCCGCCTCCAGCGACACCATCGCCCCGCCGTCCGGCAGCCCGCCCATCAGCCGGGCGCGGCTCGCCACCAGGAGGCAGGCGTCCGGCAGCGACAGGACTCCGGCCACATGCGCGGCCGCGATCTCACCGACGGAATGGCCCAGCAGATGATCCGGGGTGACGCCCCAGTGTTCGAGCAGCCGGAACAGGGCCACTTCGAAGGCGAACAGGGCCGGCTGGGTCCACTCCGTACGGTGCACGAGCGCTGTTTCCCCGTCCGCCTCGCCGGCGAACATCACATCGCGGAGCGGACCTCCGAGGTGGGGGTCCAGATGCGCGCAGACCTCGTCCAGGGCCCGGGCGAAAGCGGGGTGGGCCGCGTACAGGTCGCGGCCCATGCCCGGGTACTGGCTGCCCTGACCGGTGAAGAGGAAGGCGACCCGGCCGGGCGTCGCCGCGCCCCGTGTCACGTTCCCCGCCGGGGCACCGTTCACCAGGGCTTCCAGGCCTCCGGAGAGCTCGGCACGGTCCGACGCGAGCACCACGGCCCGGTGCTCGAACACCGAGCGGGTGGCGGCCAGGCTGTGGCCGAGGTCGAGCAGGCCGGCGTCCCCGGCCGCCGTGTGGGCGCGGAGCGCGTTCGCCTGGGCGCCCAGCGCGGCCGCGCTCCTGGCCGTCAGCGGCAGCGGCACCGGCCCGGTCGTCGGCTCCGGAGCCGGGGCACCGGTCCCGGAGCCGGGGTCCGGCGCCTCCTCGATCACCACGTGGGCGTTGGTGCCGCTGATACCGAAGGACGACACGCCGGCCCGGCGGGGGCCGTCGGCCCGCTCCCAGGGCATCGCCTCCTGCAGCAGCCGCACGCTCCCCGCGGACCAGTCGACGTGGGAGGAGGGGCGGTCACTGTGCAACGAGCGCGGCATGACGCCGTGCCGCATCGCCATGACCATCTTGATGATGCCGCCCACTCCGGCCGCGGCCTGGGAGTGGCCGGTGTTGGACTTCAGCGAGCCCAGCCACAGCGGACGGCCGTCGGGGCGGTCTTCCCCGTACGTCGCGAACAGCGCGCCCGCTTCGATGGGGTCGCCCAGGACCGTGCCGGTGCCATGCGCCTCCACGACGTCGACCTGGCCGGGGGTGAGCCGGGCCGCGGCCAGGGCGTCCAGGATGACCCGCTCCTGCGCGGGGCCGTTCGGTGCCGTCAGTCCGTTGCTCGCGCCGTCCTGGTTCGTCGCCGTACCGCGGACCACGGCGAGCACGCGGTGGCCGCGGCAGCGGGCCTCGGAGAGCCGTTCCAGCAGCAGGACTCCGGCGCCCTCGCCCCATCCCGTGCCGTCCGCGTCGGCGGAGAAGGCCTTGCACCGGCCGTCGGGCGACAGACCGCGCTGGCGGCTGAACTCCAGGAACATGCCGGGCGTCGCCATCACGGTCACGCCGCCGGCCAGCGCCATCGAGCACTCACCACGCAGCAGGGCCTGAACCGCCAGGTGGAGTGCGACCAGCGAGGACGAGCAGGCGGTGTCGACCGTCACCGCCGGCCCCTCCAGCCCGAAGGTGTAGGAGAGCCGGCCGGAGAGCACGCTCGGGCTCGAACCCGTCAGCAGATAGCCCTCCAGGTCCTCCGGTGCCTCGCCGAGCGGCGGTCCGTACCCGGAGGGCATCGCCCCGATGAAGACGCCCGTGCGCGTGCCGCGCAGCGTCTCGGGAACGATGCCGGCCCGCTCGAACGCCTCCCAGCCGGTCTCCAGCAGAATGCGCTGCTGCGGGTCCATGCCCAGCGCCTCACGGGGGCTGATGCCGAAGAACGCCGCGTCGAACCGGGCAGCGTCGTGGAGGAATCCGCCGTGCCGCGCGTACGTGGTCCCGCGGTGCTCCGGTGAGGGGTGGTACAGGCCCTGGAGGTCCCAGCCGCGGTCGGCCGGGAAGTCCCCGACGGCGTCCTCGCCCTCCGCCACGAGGCGCCACAGGTCCTCGGGGGATGTCACCCCGCCGGGATAGCGGCAGGCCATGCCGACGATGACGACCGGGTCGTCCTCGGCCTCCGCGGCAGCCGGCGTGGCGGCTTCGCCGCCGGCGGACGACGACAGCAGATGCCGGATCCTGCCGGCCAGCGCGAACGGCGTCGGGTGGTCGTAGACCGTGCTGACGGGCAGCTTCAGGCCGGTGGCCTCGACGAGCCGCTGGCGCAGCCGGACGGAGCTGAGGGAGTCGAATCCCAGGTCGCGGAAGGCCAGCCGTCCGTCGATCGCCTCGGCACTGTCGTGTCCGAGCAGCAGCGCGGCGTGCCGGCGGACGAGGTCCAGCGCCTCCCGCTCGCCGAGCGGCCCCGGCCGCTCGACGGCCTGCTCCCCATCCGGTACCGCTTCGACGGACGAGGCGGGGAGAGCGTCGGAGGCGGGCGTGCCGGGGACCGGAGTCCGGGGGGTTGCCAGCCAGTGCCGACGGCGCTGGAAGGGGTAGCCGGGCAGCTTGACCCGGCGGGCACCGGTCCCGGCGTACCCCTTCGCCCAGTCGACCGGGACGCCGTGCACATAGGCCTCGGCGGCGGACCGCAGAAAGCGCTCGACGCCACCCTCATCCCGCTGGAGGGTGCCGACGACGGCGGCTTCGACGGGCTCGCCGGGGGACGCCTGCGCCGCGTCCTCGATCGTGTCCAGCATCCCGGCCACCAGCACCGGATGCGGGCTCACCTCGATGAAGACGTTGTGTCCCGAGTCCAGCAGCGCCCTGGTCGCGCGCTCGAACCGCACGGCCTCGCGCAGGTTCCTGAACCAGTACCCGGCGTCCAGGCGGAGCGTGTCCAGCGGGCCGCCGTCGGTGCTGGAGTAGAAGGGGACGTCCGATCGGCGGGGAGAGACGTCCTTCAGCGCGTCGAGCACCTCGTCGCGGATGGCCTCGACCTGAGGGGAGTGCGAGGCGTAGTCGATGAGGATCGGGCGGCTGCGCACCCCGTCCCGCGCGCAGGCGGCGGCCAGTGCGGCCAGTGCTTCGGGAGCTCCGCCGACGGCTGTCGACCGGGGGCTGTTGACCACGGCCACGGACAGTTCGCGCTCGGAGCGTTCCAGATAAGGCATGACGCGGTCGGCCGACAGGGCGATGGACAGCAGCCCGCCGGTCCCGGCGATCCTGGCGATGGCCCGGCTGCGCAGGGCGACCGCGCGGGCGGCTTCCTCCAGCGTCAGGGAACCGCAGACGTAGGCGGCGGCCAGTTCACCCTGGGAGTGGCCCACGACGGCGTCGGGTTCGACGCCGTGCGCGCGCCACACGGCGGCCAGCGAGACCATGACCGAGAACAGCAGGGGCTGGACGACCTCCACCTCGTCCAGGCCCGGCGCTCCGGGGGCCCCGCGCAGCACGTCGGCCGGGGACCAGTCGACGTACGGGGCCAGCGCCCGTCCGCACGCCTCCAGTTCCGCCCGGAAGACCTGGGAGCTCTCCAGCAGGCCGAGGGCCATGCCGGCCCACTGCGATCCCTGGCCGGGGAAGACGAACACGACCTTGGGCGGGCGCCGCGCGGCGCCGTACGCCGTGGTGGCGTCCGCATCACCCGCCGCGAGCGCGTCGAGCGCCGCGCCGAACTCGGTGCGGTCGCCGGCGACGACCACGGCCCGGAGGTCCATCGCCGAGCGCGTCGTGGCCAGCGAGAGGCCCACGTCCTCGGGCCGGAGGTCCGGGAAGCGGGCCAGCTGCTCGGCGAGGTCACGTGCCTTGGCCTGGAGCGCCGGCCGGCTCCTGGCGCTGAGCGGCCAGGCCATGGCCTCCGGCGCCGTCCGCCGGGTGTCCTGCCCGGCGGCCCCGGGGGCCGGGCCGAGGACGACGTGACAGTTGGTCCCGCCGATGCCGAAGGAGCTGACGCCGGCCAGCAGCCGCCGGCCGGGACGCGGCCAGGGTCCGTGGCCGCGCCGGACCTTGAGGTCGGCCTCGCCGTGGAGCGGGCGGGGCCCGGGCGACGCGTAGTTCAGGCTCCCGGGCAACTCGCCGTTCCTGATGCTCAGGGCGGCCTTCAGCAGTCCGACGGCGCCGGCCGCGCCTTCCAGGTGCCCCACGTTGGTCTTCGCCGACCCCACGAGCAGCGGGGAGCCGGGCTCCCGCGATCCGGCGAACACGGAGGCGAGGGCGGCCGCCTCCAGCTCGTCGCCGCGTGCCGTGCCGGTGCCGTGCAGTTCGACGTACTGGATGTCGCCGGGCCGGACCCGCGCGCGGCGCTGGGCCGCCCTGATGACCGCGCTCTGGGCCGCCGGGTCGGGCACGCCGACGGCCTCGCCCCGGCCGTCGTTGTTGACCGCGCTGCCGAGGATCAGGCAGATGATGTCGTCGCCGTCGGCGACCGCCCTGGACAGCGGCTTCAGGACGAACACCACGCCGCCCTCGCCGCGGACGAACCCGTTGGCCCTGGAGTCGAACGCGTAGCAGCGACCGTCGGGCGAGAGCACCCCGAACCGGTCGGCGCGCAGCGCCGACTCCAGGACGAGGTTGAGATGCACCCCGCCCGCGAGGGCGAGTTCGGACTCGCCGGAGCGCAGGCTCTCGCAGGCCATGTGGACGGCGACCAGCGAGGAGGACTGCCCGGAGTCGAGGGTGAGGCTGGGGCCCGCCAGTCCGAACAGGTGCGAGACCCGGTTCGCGATCAGGCCGCGCTGCAGCCCGGTGAAGGAGTGCCGCGTGATGCTGCCCGCTCCGTACTGGTTCAGCAGCGCGTCGTAGTCTCCGGCGATGGCGCCGAAGAAGACGCCGGCAGGGCTGCCGTGGACGTCCCAAGCGGGTATGCCGGCGTCCTCGACGGCCTCCCAGCTCAGCTCCAGCATCAGCCGCTGCTGCGGGTCCATCGACGCGGCCTCCCGCGGCGAGACGCCGAAGAAGCCCGCGTCGAACTCGCCGATACCGTCCACGAATCCGCCCCGGCCGGTGCTGCCGGGCTGCGACGCGGACGCCCCCTCGGCCGTCCAACGGCCGGAGGGGACCTCGCTGATGCCGTCCCGCCCCTCGCGGAGCAGTTCCCAGAAGCTCGTCGGTCCTGCGGCCCCGGGCAGCCGGCAGGCCATGCCGACGACGGCGATCGGTTCGCTCCGTGGGCTTGGCACAGTGCTGGTCATCGCTCTCACCTAGGTTCGTGATTACTGGTTACCGGCGAGTCCGTGCGCTACTTCTCAGGTGTCACTTCCTCGCCGACGGCGAACGCCAGCACCTTGGTGATCACCTCGCTGTCGCCCAGGATCCGGCGGTGTCCGAGCCCCTCCGTCAGCAGGAACCCGACCCGGTCGCCGTACGCGGCGACGATGCGGCGGCCCTGCTCCACGTCGACTTCGCGGTCGTTCCGGTCGTGCACCACGAGAACCGGCTGCTCGATCTCCTCCGGGCGGTGCACGGGCGAGAAGGCGTTCCAGGGGTCCGGCTCGGACGCGAAGAGCAGCTCGGTGCGGCGCCGCAACTCCCCTGCGTACACCGACCGCAGGCCCAGCTGCTTACAGAACGTGCCCGGCAGGGAGGCGAATTCGCCCACGGAGGCGATGGACACCAGTCGGTCGGCCTTGATGCCGCGCCGCAGCGCGAGGTACCCGGCGGTGCCGCCGAACGAGTGCCCGATGACCGCGCGGAAGGGCCCGTGGCGGTCCTGCAACTGCCGCAGCACGGCCAGGTGTTCCAGGATCGTCACCCCCTTGCCCCCGGAGTCGCCGTGGCCGAAGGCGTCGTACGCCACCGCGGTGACGCCGAGCTGCTGGAGCCCGTGGACGAACCCGGCGAAGTTGGCTGCCCGGCCGCCGAAGCCATGGATGAACAGCACGGGGTTGCCGCCCTCGCCCCAGCGGTAGGTCACCACGTCCTTGCCGTCCACGGTGAACTTCTCCACCACGGCCTGGTCGTGGACCGGCTGCTGGGCGCCGCGCACCTTGTCGCGTGCGACCGGCTCGCAGAACAGCCGCCACACGTAACCGCCGAGCAGCCGGGGGGAGACGTACGAGGCGGCATTCAGCACCCTGCGCACGGCAGCGAAAGACGAACTCATCACATCACCTGCAATTCCTGCCGACGGCCAGCAGGCGGCCGGCGTCGAGGGGGCAGCACGCCTAGTTGACCTTGCGGTGCTGCCCCTGCCAGAACCTGTCGCGCAGCTCTCGGCGGAGGATCTTGCCGCTGGGGTTCCTGGGAAGCGTGCCGATGAACTCGTACCCTGTCGGGATCTTGAAGTCCGCGATCCTCCCTTTCAGCGACATCATCAGTCCCCGCGGCGTCGTGCTCGTCCCGGGACGCAGTACCACGAACGCCCGGACCGCCTCCCCCCACCGCTCGTCGGGCACGCCGACCACCGCGGCCTCCAGCACCGCCTCGTGCTTGGTCAGCGCGTTCTCGATCTCCGCCGGATAGACGTTCTCCCCCGCCACGATGATCGTGTCCTTGATCCGGTCACAGACGAACAGATACCCCTCTTCGTCGAGGTAGCCGGCGTCACCCGTCATGATCCAGCCATCCACCAGGGTGTTCGCGGTGGCCTCGGGCAGCCCCCAGTACTCGACCATGTGAGCGGGCGTGCGGAGGCACACCTCGCCCACCGAACGCCCCTCGAGGCGGGTGCCGTCGCGGTCCACGATCTTGATCTCGAAGCCGGGGTACGGCCGGCCCGCCGCCTGCATCCGCGGGCCGCCGGCCACATGCTCGTGGGGCGGCAGGCACACCGCGGTGTTGCCCGTCTCGGTCAGTCCGTAGATCTGCGCGAAGTCGCAGCCGATCCGTTCGACGGCCTGTTCCAGGAGCCGTTCGGAGATCGGGGAACCGCCGTAGACCACCTTGCGCAGCGACGCGAAGTCCTCGTCGCCGGCCTCCGGTTCACTGAGCACCATCTGCAGCATCGAGGGCACCACGCACGCCGTGGTGATGCCGAGTTCACGGATCCGCCGTACCGCCTCACCGCTGATGAACATCCGCATGGCGACGTTGGTGATGCCGGCGTGGAAGCCCTGGGTGGCCCACCACAGCCCGCCAACGTGGAAGCCGGGAATGCCGATGAGGCTCACGTCGCCTTCCTGCCAGTCGATCCAGGACAGCCCCGCGGACGCCAGCGCGTCCCGGACCTTGAAGAAACTGCGGTGGGCGAGCACGACTCCCTTGGGCAGTCCGGTCGTTCCGCTGGTGTACAGCTGCGCGACCGGGTCGTCCTCGCGCACGGACCGTGCCAGGTCCGTGTCCGGGTGGTCGGCGGCCCAGCCGAGGATGCCCGCGCCCTCGTCGCCCTCGTGGTCCACGACGACGACCTGGACCCGGTGGGCCAGGGCTGTGATCGCCTTTTCGGCGAGCGCGCGGAACTCCTCCTCCACGAAAAGGAGTTCCGTCCGGGAATCCCGCAGGATGTGGTCCACCTCGCCGACGGTCAGCCGCCAGTTGATGGGCACCAGGACCGTTCCCGTCTTGGCGCAGGCGAAGAGCACCTCGTAGTAGTGCTCCGACTCCTTGCCGAGATAGCCGATCCTGGCCTGATCCGACACACCGGCCGCACGCAGCGCGTGCGCCATGCGGTTGCTGCGCCGGTGCAGCTCGCCGTACGTGACGGTCCGCCCCTCGCACAGCACGGCCGGGTGGTCCGGGCGGCGCCCGGCGTGGAACGCCACGCTCGCGTCGAGCGTCCGCAGGTTCGGAAAGTACATCGCTGCTCCTCGCTTCCTCGTTCCCAGACCTCGCTGCACTGCCGTGTCAGCCCCAGATGTTGTCGTCGGGCCAGTGGCGGCGCCCCTGGCCCGCCGTGCTGTGCGGCACGGGCCGGGGCTCCAGGTCCTCGCCCCCCTGCATCAGCACATGTGCGTTGGTGCCGGTGAACCCGAACGAACTCACCGCGGCCATCGGGGACTCGGCCTCGGGCCACGGCACGGCCGCGCGGGGCAGCCGGAGGCCGGTGCGGTCCCAGGGCACCGCCGGGTCGGGGGTGTCGATCCCCGGCTGTGGCGGGATGACACGGTTCCTGAGAGCCAGCGCGGCCTTGATCAGCCCGGCGGCCCCGGAGGCCGTCTCCAGGTAACCGAGGTTGGCCTTGGCCGAGCCCAGGTACAGCGGCGGCGCGTCGCTCGTGGCACGCCGGTACGTCTCGGCGATCGCCTCCGCCTCGATGACCCCGCCCAGCTTGGAACCGTTGGCCTGGGCCTCGATGTACTGCACCTGGTGCGGGTCGACGGCGGCGTCCCGCAGCGCCTGCGCCATCACCCGGCGCTGCGCCACGGACGAGACGGCCGCCATCGTCGGCCGGTCCCCGTGCTGGTAGACGCCGCTGCCCTTGATCAGCGCGTACGGCCGGTCGCCAGCGGCCCGCGCGTCGCGCTCGCGCTTGAGCACGAGCACCCCGCAGCCCTCGCCCCGGACGTGGCCGTCGGCCTCGCTGTCGAAGGGGCGGCTGCGCCCGGTGGGCGAGAGCATCCCCGCCTGCTCGAAGACGCCCGCGGTGAAGGGCGCGAGCATCAGGTGGCAGGCGCCGACGACGGCCACGTCGCACTCGCCGCGGCGCAGCGCCGACGAGGCCAGGTGGGTCGCGGTCAGGGCGGAGGAGCACGCCGTGTCGACGGTCAGCACAGGACCGTTCAGGCCGAGCCCGGTGGCGACCCGGGCGGCCGTCGCGCTGAGCGCTCCGCCGGTTCCCATGTACGGGGAGAGCCCCTCGGCACCCAGGCCGTTACGGAGCGCGGCGAAGCTGTACTCCACCGTGCTCACCCCGGCGAAGACACCCACCCTGGCCTCTCCCGGGTCGAACGGTGCCGCGTCCTCCAGCGCCTCGGCGGCACAGGCCAGCAGCAGCCGCTGCTGTGGGTCCATGTGCCGCGCCTCCTCGTCCGGGATGCCGAAGCGCTCGGCGTCGAAGAGGTCGACGGCGTCCAGGTAGGCGCCCTGGGCGAGCAGGCCGGCCAGCGGCGCCAGGTCCGGCGCCGAGACGTTCCACCGGGGGCGCCCGGTGGAGTCCTTGGGGATCCCGCCCGCTTCGGCGAGGACGCTGCGGCCCGTGCGCAGCGCGTCCCAGTACTGCTGGGGGCCGTCGATGCCGCCGGGGAACCGGCACGCCATGCCGACGACGGCGATCCGCTCGGTCTCCTGGCGGTGCTGTCGTGCCAGCAGCAGCACCAGCTGGGACTTGGAAAGCCCCTGCAACGACTCGATGTAGTCCTTCACCGGGTCACAGCTCCATCATCGCGGCGAGCTCGGCGTCGGCCTCGGCGTCGGAGAGCGCCGCCACGTCGTCCGCGGACTGCTCGTCCTCGGCCGCCGCCCGCGGTACGAGCTGCTGCTCCAGGTACTCGGTGAGCAGCCCGACGGACGGGTAGTCGAAGACGATCGCGGAGGACAGCGGCACCTGGAAGGCCGCTTCGAGGCTGTTCTTCAGTTCCACCGCGCTGAGCGAGTCCAGTCCCAGTTCGAGGAACTTCGCATTGCCGCCGACGTCGTCGGGTCCCTCGAAGTGGAGCAGTCCCGCGATCCGGGCACGGACCAGCTCGTTGACGCGGGCGAGCCGTTCGGACTTCGGCAGGGCACGCAGCGCGTCCAGGTCGACGGTGCGGACACCGGCGCCGCCGGCCCCGGCCACCTCGTGGTAGAAGGCGTTGGCGGCCGGTCGGCCCGAGACGAAGCGGTCCCAGTCGAACTCGCCGATCATCAGGTGCGCGGCGGGCTTCCCGAGCGCCTTGAACATCGAGCGGGTGCCGTCGGCGGGCTTGAGGAACTTCATGCCCTGGGACTCGATGCCGCGGATCAGCTGCTCGCTCAGCTCCGCGGCCATGCCCACCTCGGCCCAGGGGCCCCAGCTGATGCTCAGGCCCGGCAGGTCCCGCGCCCCGCGCCACTGCATGAGAGCGTCGATGAACGCGTTGCCGGCCGCGTAGTTGCCCTGCGCGGACGACCCGACCACCGAGGCGATCGAGGAGAAGCCGACGAAGAACGGCGCGTCCGGCAGGTTGCGCAGCGCCTCGTGCAGGTGCCAGGTCCCGTACACCTTGGGCTGGAAGACCTTGTCGATGCTTTCCCAGGAGAGGGAGGAGATCGGCATGTCCGCGAGGACGCCGGCCGTGTGCAGAACGCCGCCCAGCGGGTGCTGTCCGGCCGTCACGAAGTCGACGAGCCGCCGGACGTCGTCGGGCGAGGCCACGTCGCACTGGAGCGTGCTGACCCGTACCCCCTCGCCCAGCTCGGCGGCGAGCGCTGCGGCATCCGGCTCCGGGACGGCGCGTCGGCCGACCAGGAGGAGGTCCCGGGCGCCGAGGTCGACGAGCTTCTGCGCCATCACCAGCCCCAGGGCGCCCATACCGCCGGTGATCACGTACGAGCGGTCGGCCGTGACGGTGACCGGGCGCTCCTGGAAGCCGTCCTCCTGCTCGAAGCTGATCACCAGCTTGCCGACGTTGGCTCCGCGGCTGAGGACCGCGAACGCCTCTTCGACCTCGTCCAGGGTGTGGACGGTCGTCGGGAGCGGCTGCACCGCACCCTCGGAGAGCAGCCCCGCCACCGTCTGGAGGATGCCCTTGTTGACCTTCTGAAGCTTCTCTTCGGCAAACTCACTGAGGTCGAAGTTGTAGTACGTGACGTCCGGCCGTGCCGCACGCGCCTGCTCGGCCGACCAGATGCCGATCTTGCCGAGCTCGACGAACCGGCCGCCCTCGCCGAGCGCCCTCATACCGGCCGTGATGTAGTCCTTGTTCAGGCTGTTCAGGACGATGTCGACGCCCTTGCCGCCGGTGACCTCCAGTACCTGGTCGGCGAACTCCAGGGTGCGCGAGTTGAAGACGTGCTCGACACCCTGGGCGCGCAGCAGCTCCTGCTTGCGGGGGCCGGCGGTGGCGATGATCTCGGCGCCCGCGAGCTTGGCCAGCTGTACCGCGGCCTGGCCCACACCGCCGGCCGCCGCGTGGATGAGGATCTTGTCGCCCTGCTTGATGCCGGCCAGGCCGTGCAGCGCGTAGTAGGCGGTGACATAGGCGGTGGCCAGTCCGGCCGCCTCGGCGAACCCGATGTTGGCGGGCTTGCGCACCGCCATCGCCGACGGCACGGTGACGCGCCGCTTCATACAGCCGAGGTGACTGAGCAGCACCTCCTCGCCGGGCCGGAACTCGGCGTCGGGGCCGGCCGCGACCACCGTGCCGGCGCCCTCGAAGCCGAGGTCCAGCGGCCGGTACTCGACACCGCTGTCCTCCGCGTGGGCCTTGAGCAGCCCCAGCACGTTGAGGACGTCCTTGAAGTTCAGGCCCGCCGCGTGCACCTGGACCTGGATCTGGTCGCCCTCGGGTGCCACGTCCTCGATGGGCACGGGCCGGACGTTGGAGAACTCCCCGAACTCGGTGATGGCGAGCTCGAAGTTGGCGTCGTTCGTACCGGCCGGGTCGGCGCGGTGGATCCGGCGCACGTGCCGGTTGCCGTCCCGGAAGGCGACCTGGTACTCGTCCGGCTCGGCGATCAGCAGCTCGTCGGCCAGGGCCCTGCTGTCGCCGCCGACGGGGAGGTCGATCAGCGTGGCCTGGTAGGCGGGGTACTCGTTCCACAGCGTGAGGCCAAAGCCCCACAGAGTCGCGGCGGGCGAGACCTCCGAGGCACGGCCCGGCCGGCCGGGGCGGTCACCGGGCAGCCGCTGGGCCCCCTCGGTGACCAGCCACAACCGCTGGCCGCGCCCGAACGCCGCCTTCTCCAGCGCCGCCAGGAGCTCCAGCAGCTCGCGGTAGTTGGCCTCGCACTCCGACCGCAGGCGCTCGGCGGTGACCGGGCCGGGTGCGCTCTTCCAGAACCAGCAGACATCGGTGGGCCGATCCCCCAGCAGCCCGGCTGCCCCGTTCGCGTCCGGCGCGAACGTCAGGGAGGCGCCGCCCGCTTCGAGGTGCTCGCGTACGGACTCGAGGTCCGCCGCGCCCCGGTTGGCCACCAGGACGCGCCGTTCGCGTTCGCCGCCGCCCTGGCGTACCAGGGAGCGCTTCACCCAGCGCGGCTCGTGGAACAGCTGCCGGCGCGGGGCGCCCGCGGCAGCGGTGACCTTCTTCAGCCGGAAGCCGCGCACGACGAACACCGGCCGGCCCTGCTCCGTCAGGAGCATGTCCGCGGTCATCTCACCGTCGGTGTTCTCCTCACTGGTGAGCCGCACGTAGCTGCGCAGTTCGTCGCTCTTGGGCTTCTTCAGCAGCTGGAAGCGGCAGAAGCCGACCGGGAGGTAGGTGTTGCCGTTGTCCAGCACTCCGGCCAGCGACTGGGTGACGTTGTCGAGCACGACCGGCGGCAGGTGCTCCAGCGCGTGGGCCGCCCGGCCGCGCAGCCGGGCGACGGAGACGCCGTCGCCCTGGCGTGCGATGTGCTCGATGCGCTGGAACTCCGGGCCGTATTCGAGCCCGAGGTCGGCGAACTCCGCGTACAGGTCGTCTGGGCGGCGGGGCAGCGACGGACGACCCTCGGCCGCCGCCTTGCTCTCCAACTCCGCCGCGACCTCCCGCAGTTCCGGAAGGAGTGTGTAGTCCGTGCCGATGCGGGCGGTGACGTGGCAGCGCTCGATGGCGTTGTCGGCTCCCGGTATCCGGCTGAGGATCTCGACCTCCGCGCCGCCGCCGGGGAGTTCCCGCAGCCGGGTACGGAGCTCGGTGCGCCGCTCGTCCGAGAGGATGACCGGCTCCTGGATGGCCACGTCCTGCAGGACGCGGCCGCTCTCGCCGTAGACCGCGTCCTGCAGGGCGAGCAGGATCTCCACGTAGCCGGCGCCGGGGAACACCGTCTGTCCCATGACGACGTGGTCGAGCAGGTAGGACGGCTGCTCGGGGCCGATCTCGGCGGCGAACTCGCGCATGCCGTCCCGGAGCTGCGCGGCGGTGCTCACCTCGACACCGAGCAGCGGGTTGTACGCCCGCGAGGCGTCGACCACGCGCTCCTTGGAGTGCCGGTCGCCGGTGATGGGCAGCCAGTACCGCTTGGTGTCGAAGGCGTACGTCGGCAGTGCGGTCCGCCGCCCACCGCGCCCCTGGTGGTAACCCGCCCAGTCGATCCCCAGGCCGGCGGCGTAGCACTCGGCCACCGACGCCCGGATGACCGAGGAGTCCGTGTCACCCTTCGCCGAACTCCGCAGCCAGACGTGCTCCTTGGCGTCCAGGATCCGCTTGCCCAGTCCCAACAGAGTCCCCGAGGGACCCACTTCGATGAAGACGTGGCGGCCGCGGGCGCCGATGGCGGCCATGCCGGCCTGGAAGTCGACGGGCTCCGCGATGTGCCGCACCCAGTACTCGGGGGTGGACATCCCGGCGACGTCGGCGACCCGGCCGGAAACGTTGGAGACCAGAGTGAACTCGGGCTCGTGGAAGGTGATGTCCTGGATCTCCTCGCGGAAGGCGTCGAAGACCTCTGCCATCAGCGGCGAGTGGAAGGCGTGCGAGACCGCGAGCCGCTTGGTGCGCACACCGCGCTCCTCGAGCTGGCCGGTGATGGCCACGACGGAAGCCTCACCGCCGGAGACGACGCAGTGACCAGGGGCGTTGAAGGCGCCGAAGGTGACGTCCTCGTAAGCTTCGAGGAGGGGGGCGACCTCGTTCCCCCCGGCTTCCACGGCGACCATCGCGCCGGGCGCGGTGACGGACTGCATCAGCCGGGCCCTGGCCGCGACCAGGCGGACCGCGTCCTCCAGCGAGAAGAGTCCAGCCACGGTCGCCGCGACCACTTCGCCGATGCTGTGGCCGATCAGGACGCTCGGCTGGACGCCCCAGCTCAGCCACAGCCGTGCGGTGGCGTACTCCAGGGAGAACAGCGCGGGCTGGGTGAAGCAGGTCTGGTCGATCGCCTCCGGGTCCTCGGCGTCGCCGAGGAGGAGTGCCTTGACGGACCGGCCGACACGCGCCTCGAAGAGCCGGTCACAGGCGTCCATGTGCTCCCGGAACACCGGATAGGCGTCGTAGAGCGGCCTGCCCATGCCCGTGTACTGGGAGCCCTGGCCGGTGAAGAGGAAGGCGGTCCTGCTCAGTTCGGGGCCGGCGGTGGGGGTGCGGGCGAGCAGCGCGGTCAGTTCCTCGGTGTCGCGTACGACGCCCACCAGCCTGCTGCCGAAGTGGGCCCGGGCGACGTTGCTGGTGTAGCAGACGTCGGCCAGGCTCAGATCCTGATGCTCGGCGAGGTGCGCACGGTGGCGCTCCATCTGGAGCGCCAGGGCCTTGTCGTTCTTCGCCGAGAGGGTGAAGATGTGCCCCCCGTCGGTCGCCGACGGTTCGGCCGGGGCGAAGGCGGGGGCCTGCTCCAGTACGGCGCAGGCGATGGTGCCCGCGAAACCGAAGGAGTTGACGATGGCACGGCGGGTGTCCGCCTTCCAGGGCCGTCCGTCGACCGGCACCTCGACGCAGTAGTCGTCCCACGGGATGTGCTCCGAGGGGGTCGCCATGTTCAGGTGCGGATAGATCCTCCCGCTGTGCAGTTGCAGCGCCGCCTTGATCACACCGCCGATGCCCGCCGCCGCTTCCATGTGGCCGACGTTGGTCTTCAGCGAGCCGACGACGATCGGTGCCGCCTTGGAGTGCGACTCGGCGAAGACGGACTGGATGGCTCCCATCTCGATGGGGTCGCCCAGCGAGGTGCCGGTGCCGTGCGCCTCGACGTACTGGATGTCCGCGGGGTCCAGCACCGCGTTGTCGAGCGCGGCGCGGATGACCATTTCCTGGGCCGAGCCGTTGGGCACGGTCAGGCCGCCGCTCTCGCCGTCCTGGCGCACGGCCGAACCGCGTACCAGCGCCAGCACGCGGTCACCGTCGCGCTTGGCGTCCGTGAGCCGCTTGAGCACGACCATGCCGCAGCCCTCGCTGCGGCTGTATCCGTCGGCGGAGGAGTCGAAGGTCTTGCACTCGCCGTCGACGGAGAGCATGTTCGCCTGCGAGAAGACGATGTGGTTGCGCGGGTGGTGGATCGCGTTCACCCCGCCGGCCAGCGCGATGTCGCACTCGCCGCGGCGCAGCCCCTCGGCGGCCAGGTGCAGAGTCACCAGGGAGGCCGAGCAGGCGGTGTCCACGGCCATGCTCGGTCCGCGCCAGCCGAGGAAGTACGAGATCCGGCCGGGCACCGCGGAATGCGCCGTCCCGGTACCCACGTTGGCGTCCAGTTCCTCGTACGCGAGGGCGTCCGCCTCGATGGTGTAGTCGACGGTGGAGACGCCGACGTAGACACCGCCGTTGCCGTTCCGCAGGCTGTTCGGGTCGATTCCGGCTTCTTCCAGGGCTTCCCACGCGGTCTCCAGCGCGAGCCGCTGCTGCGGATCGATGTACTGCGCTTCCTTCGGCGAGATGTTGAAGAACTGCGGGTCGAACTGGTCCACCCGGTCCAGGAATCCGCCGGCGAACGTGCGAATCCTTCCCTTCACATCCTGACCGCCCGAGGAGAACCCCTCCACGTCCCAACGGTCCACGGGGATCGGCCCCGTGCCCGACCGGCCCTGCTCAAGGAATTCGGCGAAGCCCGGAAGCGTGGAGTTCCCGCCGGGGAAACGCATCCCGACCCCCACGATCGCAATGGGCTCGTACTTTTCGAGCAGCAACTCCCTGAGCACTTGACGCTGCTCCTGAAGTGCTTCGCGAGCAGCGTCCAGCTCTCCCTGCGCATCCGGGCGCCGATTGGGCATGACGGATCCTCCGCTTCAGAGGCAGCGCTGCGCCCCCGGAATAGTTCGTTGGCCGGACCAGGTATGCGTTCAGTCCCTGTACAGGTCGTTCAGCAGGTCGGTGATCAGTGCCTTGCGGGCGGGCGGCACGGTGCCGGCGCCCCTTCCTTCCGACGCCGTCGACTCCCCGGTCAGCGTCGGGAGGATCTCGTTCTGCAGGTATTCCACGAGGCGGGCCAATGTCGGTACCGCGAAGAGCACCGCCGTGTCGATGGCGCAGCCGAGCTGCGCCTCCAGGCGCTGCTTGATCTCGGTGACACGGAGTGAGGTCAGGCCCAGGTCGAAGTAGTTCTGGTCGAGCGGAACCTCTTCGCCCTCGGACATGAGCAGCGCGGTCCGGAACTCGCTGCGCGCCAGTTCCTCGACCCGAGAACGCCGCTCCGGCCGGGAAAGGCCGCGCAGCTGCTCAACCAGTGGCGTGGTCTTCGTCATGAATGCCTCAGGATCGATTCTGATTGCATATCGGGTTCGTGATGGCTATCCGCACTTCGCCGTGGCAGTTGCCGCCGTTCTCGTCCCAGTAACGGCAGGAGGTCTGCGCGACCAGCAGCGCCTCGTGGAGGTCGTCCCCTTCCCATTCGGTGAGGTCGAGGATCTCGATCTCACCGGAGAACCTCCCACCTTGCATCGCACGCCGGAAGGCGCTGCGGAAATCGGTGATGAGGAAGTCGGCAAGCTGACGCGACCAGTAATCCGCCATGCTCCAGGAAGAGAGCGGCTCCAGGAGCCGCTCCTTCACCACCTTGGCGATCACGTAATACATCATCTGGTTGTAGCAGATGTTGAATTCGACCGAGTTGAAGTGCCCGGTGTCGTCGATGTAGCACGACTCCGGGATCTCGAACTCACAGGACGCCGACACCCGTCCCGCCTCTCCAGGGCGGTCGGCCAGCTTCACCACCGCGGACTTGAGGTACTGGCAGTTGAGCCGGTACGGCTTCAGCACCTGCTCGAGCAGCACCTCGTCGGTGGCGAATTCAGTTGCCGGTGCCGGTGGCTGGGACAGGGCCGGCATCTCATTACCCCCCAGGATGAGATCAGTGCGCGACAGTCAGCTTTTCCAGGGATCGGATGGAATACCCGGGCCGCGGCGCCGAAGGGAGTCTTCACCTCGCCGTACGGACGGCGGGGCCCCGGGGTATCCGGCGTCGGCGACGTGTTCAGAACCTCACCGGCAGTTTGTGCGGGACCCGGATCAGGTACGACGGGCGCCAGACGACCTCCTCCTCGGGCACGGCCAACTGCATCTTCGGGAAGCGGCGGACCAGTTCACCCAGCGCGATGCGCAGCTCGTGCCGGGCGAGCTCCTTGCCCGGACAGTGGTGCGGGCCCCGGCCGAATCCGAGCTGCCAGTTCTCCTCGCGCTCGAAGTCCAGCTTGTCGGCGTCGGCGAAGCGCACCGGGCAGCGGTTGGCCGCGCCGAGTGAGATCAGCACGCAGTCGCCGGCGGCGATGGTCTCGCCACCGATCACCACGTCCTCGGCCGCGAACCGCCGGATGCCACTGTGGGTCGAGCCGTCCCAGCGCATCAGTTCCTCGACCGCGTCCGGGATGATCCCCGGGTTGGTTCGCATCTGCTCGGCCTTCTCCGGGTGCTTGAGCAGTGCGATCACGGAGGCACCGATCTGGCCGACCGTCGTGTCGTAGCCACCGAGCAGCAGGAAGAAGGTCATGCCGACCATTTCCTGATCGGTCAGCGGCTGCCCCTCGTCGTCCTTGACCGAGACCCAGTACGAGATCAGGTCGTCGGCCGGCTCGCTACGCTTCAGGTCGATGAGCCCCTGGACATAGACAAGCAGCCGCTCGGCGGCCTCGCGGGCGCGCCCGGGCGCGCCGCCGAGAAGCTCGTCGCTCCAGTAGCGGAAGTCGCCCCGCTGGTCGTCCGGCACGCCGAGGATGCCGGTGGTCATCGTGATCGGGAGCGGCGCGGCCAGGCCGTCCATGATGTCGCCGCCGCCGTTGGCCTCCATGGCGTCGAGCAGCTCCCTCGTGACCTGCTCGATCCGGGGCACCATGGCCGCGACCCGCTTCGGGGTGAAGGCGAAGTTCATGAAGCGGCGGAGGCGGGTGTGGATCTGCCCGTCCTCCATGTGCAGGTTCCCGGAGCGGACGATCTCGGGCAGGATCTCGCTCTGGTAGTCCGGGCCGGCATGCCGGCGGTTGCGGACCAGGCGGCGGTCCTTGAGCGCCTCGCTGGCCTCCTCGTAGCCGGTGATGAGCCAGACGTCGTTGCCGTCCGACAGGGACACGCGGTGCAGGGGCGCGCCCGTCCTGTGCAACTCGGCGTAGGTGGGATACGGGTCCTTGAAGAACGCCTCATCGAACGGGTTCGGATGCCTGGGGGCCGGCTGCGCTGTGGTCATGACGACTCTTCCTCGGTCGTGAGATGCAGGAACGGGCTGGTCAGGCGGAGATTCCCTCGTAGAACGGGAGGTGGTCGTGCACGGTGACGCGGTACGAGACGGTGGGCTCCGGCGTCGCGGTGTGCAACGCGCGGTGCACGAGGCTGCGGTTGTCCCAGAGCAGGAGGTCGCCCTGCTCGAAGGTCTGAAGGTGGATGTTCTCGTGCTCGCCCGCCGGGTCCAGCTGGCCCACGGCCTCCAGCGCGTCCCTCAGGACCGAGTCGTCGAGCCGGTTGCCGTCGGCGTCCCGCAGTTCGGCGGTGAACCCCTCGCTGATGTAGAGGATCTGCTCGCCGGTCCCGGGGTGCTTGAAGACCGCCGGGTGCGGCGACGCCGGCGTCTTGGTCTCGATCTCGTCGAGGATCTCGGAGATCGGGCGGTACACGTCGGTCGGACGGATCTTGAAGTACCGGCGCACGGTCTGCAGCGCCACCGCGTCGGCGAGGGTGGCCTTCAGCTCGCCGGAGAGCCTCTCGTAGGCCTTCCCCATGTCGATGAAGTAGGTGCCGCGGTTCTTCTTCGGTATGACCTGGGGGTAGATCAGCGTGAGCCCGAACGGTTTCGGCATGAACATGTAGTCGGCATGCCAGAACTTGCCCGTCTTCGGCACCCCGACCTGCTTTTCCCCGTCGCTCACATTGGAGGAGACGAAGACTTCCTTCACGTCGGGGTGCTGGTACATCGGTTCGTAGTAGGTCTCCGGAGTGCCGAGCCTCCTGCCGAGTTCGAGGAATCGCTCGGGTGAAAGATCCTGGTTCTTGAGCACCAGGATCTTGTCGCGGTAGGTCCGGGCCTTGAGCTCCTCGAAGTCCCCGTCCGAAGCAGTGGCAAGATCGAAGGACTCGACCACCGCCCCCATCTTCTCACCGGCCTGTCGAGTGATTTCCACTTCAGTCCTCCCCATTGACTGAAAACGTGCGTTCATCGGCAAGCTCATGCTCGGAACGACGCTATCTCAGGTCGCTAAAGAGACCCTTAATATGGACTTTTCATGACGGTCGTCATTTCAACCGGCCGGCCGTCCTCGCCTGCCGGACTGTTGGTGGGCAGGCCGCGGGCCCGGCTCTCGCGCCGGGGGAGGGTGCCCGCAGGGCTGTGGCGTGAGTGATCGGCAGGGGCCGGCCCGGGGCCTTCAGGCCCCGAGACGGGCGGGTGAGTGGAGGCGGGGCGCAACCCCGGAGGCCGGGGGCGCCGTCACGGGGACACCGAGTGGCCCGGTGTCCCCGGGGTCCCGTCCGGTCCGTCCTCCGACGACGCCCACCACACGCCCGCCCCGAGTACCCCCGCGACCACCACGCCCGCGACGGCCAGCGTCAGCCTCCGCCGCCGTGCCGCGGCCCGGTGGCGGGCGGCGGAGCCGGGGCGCGGCGCGCCCGTCGCCCGCGGCACCCGGGCCGTGCCCCGCGCGCCTCCCGCCAGCTCGTCCGGTGCCGGCACCCGCATCGACGTGTGCGTGTCCCGGTTGGAGTCCGGCTTCGCCCCGGGCACCAACGGGACCGCTCCGCGCCGTACCCGCTCCCCGGGCCCGCTGGGCGGCACCGGCCGGTCGGACGACGTCTCCTCGCCCGCCTCCCGCGAGGCCTCCGCCTCCGGTTCGTCCACGTCCAGCGGCGGCATCCCCACGAGCATCGGCTGGAGCTCCCTGAGCCGGTCGCCCAGCTCCGAGGCCCGCAGCCGCGACGCCGGCGCCTTGGCCAGGCACTGCACGATCAGCCGCCACAGCTCGTCCGGGATGCCCGGCAGGGGCGCCACCGTCTCCGTGACGTGCCGGCGCAGCACCGCGCCCGGATGCCCGCCGCCGAACGGGGTGAAGCCCGCCAGCAGCTCGTACAGGACCGTGGCCAGCGCGTAGATGTCCACGGCGGCCCGCGGGGGCAGGCCCTCCACGATCTCCGGCGCGAGATAGTCCGGCGTACCGATGATCTTCGTCGCCCGGGTCCGCTTCGGGGAGTCGATGAGTTTGGCCACACCGAAGTCGGTCAGCAGCGCCGGATGCGCGCCGCCGGGGCCGAGCGGTCCCTGCATGTCCAGCAGCACGTTCTCCGGCTTGACGTCCCGGTGCACGACCCCGGCCGCGTGCGCCGCGGCGAGTCCGTCCGCCACATCCGCCACGATCGCCACGGCCGCCTCGGGCGCCAGCCGCCGCTCCCGCTCCAGCCGGGTGCGCAGGTCCGTGCCGCGGACCAGGTCCATGACGAGGGCCAGGTCGTTGCCGTCGACCACCAGGTCCCGTACGGAGACCACGTGCGGGTGCTCCAGGCCCAGCAGCGCCGTCCGCTCCTGCACGAAGCGGCCCACGAGTTCCTGGTCGGACGCGAGGTCCCCGCGCAGCAGCTTGACGGCGACAGGGCCGTCGGGTCCTTCGCCGAGCCACACCGTGCCGGCGCTGCCCCGCCCCAGGATCTGGTTGGCGGTGTACCGGCTACCGATCTTCCGTGCCAAGACTGCTCCTACAGACGCGTGTTGCCGACAAAGCTACGCGTCCGGCGAGCCAACCCTCACCACGGAACAGGAATTCACCCGCCGGCTGTCGACAAATCCCCAGACCCGCGCCTAGTTGCTGCCGCCGTCCCCGCCGCCGAGTTCCTTGAACAAGTCGCCCACCTTGCCGGCCCAGGAGCCCAGTTGGTCCCAGTAGCCCTTGCCGGTCCCGAACCACTCGTGCAGCGGCGTCAGTTCCCAGACGAGCCAGCCCGCCACCACCAGGATGATGATCGTGAACAGGCAGCCCTTGAGGCAGCCGAGACCGGGGATCTTCATCGGGTTCGCGCTGCGCTGCCGCGGCGGCCTCGGCTCGCGGACCGGCCGCCGGGGCTCGGGCTGGGCGGGCGGCGCGTACCGCTGCGGCTGGGGCGCGTACCGCTGCGGCTGTTGCTGCTGCTGGTAGCCGCGGGGCTGCGCCTGGGGGGCCTGCGACCGGCGCGGCGGCTGCTGGGGCCGGGCGACCTGCCGCTGGGGGCGGCGGCGCAGCGGGTCCTCGCCGGGGTCCAGGTACTGGACCTGCGTCTGCTCGTTGCGGTCGCGGGCGGCGCGCAGCTGGTTCTGCCAGGGGTGCGGCTGCTCGGGCTGCTGGTCCCCGTACGGACCGCCCGCGCCGTTCATGTCGCCGGGCGGGCCCTGCGGCATCGGCGGCATCACGCGTGTGGAGTCGCCGCCGCCGTGGGCGGGCAGCACGGTGGTCGGATCGGCCGCGCCGGGCATGCCCGTGTGCGGCAGGACGCTGGTCGCGGCGTTCGGGTCGTACGACGCCGCGCCCTGCGGCAGCACCTGGGTGGGGTCGGCGGCGCCGGGCACGTCGGGAGCGGGCACGGGCGCGGGTGCCGGGTCGGGTGCCAGCAGCGCGCCCACGGCCTCCGCGGCGGCGATCTGCGCGGCGCCCGCGTGCACGCCCACGCCGTCGGCGACGACGCGCAGGCCCCGGGCGAGGTTCTCGGCGCTGGGCCGCTCGTCGGGGTTCTTGCGCAGGCAGCGCTCGATGACCGTCCACAGCGGGTCCGGGACGGTGGACGGGCGGCGCGGCTCGGCGCTCAGATGCTGGTGCAGGACCTCGAGCGCGGACCCGCCGGAGAACGGCGGACGGCCGGTGACCAGCTCGTACAGCAGGATCCCGGCGCCGTAGACGTCGACGGCGGAGGTCTGCGGCCGGCCCTCGGCGGACTCGGGCGCGACGTACGCGGGCGTGCCGACGAACTCGTGGGTGCGAGTGAGTCCGGGTGAATCGGCCAGACGGGCGATGCCGAAGTCGGTGAGCATCGGGTGCATCTGCCCGCCGTCCTGCCGCAGCAGGACGTTGGCCGGCTTCAGGTCGCGGTGCACGACCCCGTCGGCGTGGCTGGCCGCGAGCGCGTCGGCGATCTGGGCGGTGAGCAGCGCGGCGGCCACGGGCGTGAAGGGGCCGTTCTCGCGCAGGTAGCGGTGCAGGTCGGGGCCGTCGACGAGGTCCATGACCAGCGCCAGCAGATCGCCCTCGACCACCAGGTCGCGCACCCGCACGATGTTCGGATGGGTCAGCCGGAGCAGGACGGACCGCTCCCGCAGGAACCGCATCACGATGTCGGAGTCGTTCGCCAGCTCCTCCTTGAGGACCTTGATGGCGACGGTCTCACCGGGCTGCCCGGGCACGGCCGCCTCGGCGCCCGCCGCCATCCTCCCCCAAGCTCCTGCGACGAGCTCCGGAGCAGGGGGTGCCCCCATGCGGGCTCGCCAGACGGTCCCGGTGGCACCGCGTCCGAGCGGCTCCTCCAGGAAGTACTTGCTGCCTACCGGCCGCACGTCATGCGCTCCCTGCTGCTTGCTTGCCTGAACCCGCGCCCCCGGGGCGTCCCGCGGGTGCCGCGACCCGCCGCGCGGGTGTTCCGACCCACTTTAGGGCCTCTCATTTGGATCGTGCCGGGCTCGCAGGCCCTGGCACCGCGTCTCGCCGGCTCCTTCCACGGCGACGTACGCACGGGGCCCCGTACATGTTCGACGGAAAGACGCTCGGCACGGGTCGGTTGGTTGCCCCGTACGGACATGAACGATCCCAAGCAGGCATCGAGCGGACATTCGACGGGCATGTGCCGGGAACTTTTGCGGGCAGAGCCGACCAATCAAGATCACTTGGCGGTGGGCGGCGGGCGCGCTGTCGGTGGTAGGTGCGAGGATGCCTCCAGAACTGGCCGACGTGCTCGTGCGGTGGTGGGGGAAAGTCCGCGGTGGGGGACCGCGGGGCGGTTTCGCCCCACGCCGGTCGCGGGCGCCCGCGCAGAAGGGACCGCTGACGGCGATGCAGATCCGGCTGACCGTCGTAGATCCGCTGGGCCCGCCCTCCCCCACGGTCTCGGCCTCGCAGGAGCGGGGCGGCCCCCCACCGGCGCGCGGCCGAGCGGCGAGCTGCGACGTACTGGTCACGGCGCCCGCCGGCACCGCCCTGGCCGCGGTGGCGGCGTCACTGGCCGCGGCGGTCTGCGGCGAGGGGACCTCGGCGTCCGAGCGTGGCGGCCGGGAGCGTGGCGCGTCCGGCGGCCGGGAGCCGGGAGCGGGACCCGTGGTGCTGTACTCGGGCGCGGAGCGGCTGGACGCCCAGCGCTGCACGCTCGGCGAGCCCCCGCTGCTCGACGGCGCGGTGCTGTCCCTCGGCGCCCCCGCCGACCCCGAGCCCCACCCCGAGCTCGACGACGCGCCGACCCAGCTGCACGTGGTCGCGGGTCCTGACGCGGGCGGGGTGCACCTGCTGCACGGCGGGCAGATCACGGTGGGCCGATCCGCCGACGCGGACGTGCCGTTGGACGACCCCGACGTCTCGCGCGTGCACTGCGCGGTGACGGTCGCTCCCGACGGCGGCGTCTCGGTCGCCGACCTGGGCTCCACCAACGGCACGGTCCTTGGCGGCAGTCCCGTCGGATCCCGTCCGGTCCGCTTCGCGCCGGGAGCGCTGCTGCGCATCGGCGAGTCGGCCCTGCGCCTGACACCGGCCGCGGGTCCGGACGCCCGCGTACGGACGACACCCGACGGGGAGGGCCATGTGCGGCTCCCCGCCGAGAACACCCCCGCACCGGCCACCTCCACTCCCTCACACGCGCGCGTGCGGGACGGCGCGGGCGACGGCAGCGGTGCTCAGGCGGCGGCCACGCGCGCGTACGGCGACGCCGCGGGCCCGACCGTGACCCACCGGGGAACGTTCGCGCCGCACCCGCCGCACCCCCAGGCGCACGGGCCCGTCGACCCGACCGTGGTTCCCGCGCGGGCCGGCGCGCCCCGGATCGAGAACGGCCAGGGCCCGCACGGCTCGGCGCCGCCGCCCGTGCCCTTCGCCATCACGGCCGACGGCGGCACCGGCGTGCCGCAGGTCCTGCGGCGGCGCGGCGGACTCGGGGCGTGGGCGCGGCGGCTCACCGGCGGACGCGGCGAGCAGGCGTCCGACCGGCGGGGGACGTACGACGGCGGCGCGGCGGGCACGCGCGCGCAGGACGCGCCCGCGTGGTGCGCGGCGCCGCAGCAGCCGGACACCTGGCCGGACCCGGCGGCCCTGCTCCTCGCGGCGCTGGGCCCGGGGCCGCGGCTGTGGGAGCGCGGGCCGGGGCACCCGGAGGCGCTCACCGTGCGGCTCGGCACGGCCGACCGGCCGGCGCCCGACGGCTCGGGGCTGCTGCCCGCGGTCCCGGTCACCGCCGACCTGCGCGAGGTGGGGGCGCTCGGCCTGGCCGGACCGCGCGCCCGTCTGTCGGGGCTGGCCCGCGCGGTGCTCGCCCAGCTCGCCGCGGCGCACTCCCCGGACACCCTTGAGATCGTGCTGATCAGCGCCGACGGCGGCCGCCCGCTGGAGGAGCGCACCGCCGAGTGGTCCTGGCTCGGCTGGCTGCCCCACGTCCGCCCGGCCCACGGCCAGGACTGCCGCCTCCTGCTCGCCCACGACCGCGAGCAGGCCGCGGCCCGCACGGACGAACTCCTGCGGCGCGTCGAGGACCGCACGGCACACCACACGGACCACACCGCGGACCACCTGCGCGGCGAGCCCGCCTCCGGGACGGACGACGCGCAGTCCGGCGCGCCGCGGCCCGCCGGGACGCGGGACGGCGACCCGGCGGGCGAACGGGGCTTCGCGGGGCCGTACACGGTGGTGGTCGTGGACGGCGACCCCGGCGGCGCGGGGGCGCGCGAGGCGGTGGCACGCCTGGCGCACGACGGCCCGCGGGCCGGGATACACGTGCTGTGTCTCGCCGAGACGACGCCCGCCTCGCCCGCGTCCCCGGTGACGGACACCTACGAGTCGGCGTGCGCGGTGTCGCCGGGGTTCGGGGAGTGCGGGGCCGTCGCGCTGCTCAGCGGTGACGTGGCGACGGCGCTGCGGCTGATGCGGGTCGCGGGGCACCCGGCCGCGCCCCGGCCGGACGGCGGGGCCGAGCGGATCCGGCGGCACCCGGACGATCCCCTTCGCGCCCCGCGCGCGGGCGGGGCCTCCGGGGCACCGGCGGCACGGGCCCCGCACCGCGATCCCATACCCCCCGGCACCGTCGCCGTCGTCGACGCGGTGTCCCTGGCGTGGGCCGAGCGGTTCGCGCGGGCCCTGGCGCCCTTGCGGACGGACGGGCCCGCAGCGGACCGGCCGGCCCGGGTGTCGGCGCCGCTGCCCCTGTCGGCGCGGTTGCTCGACGAGTTGGGGCTGGCCCGGGCCACCCCGGCCTCGCTCCAGACCCGCTGGGCGGACGCGGCCGACGACACGGCGGCCCTGGGCGGGCGCGCCTGGACGATACTGGGCGCCGGTCCGCGCGGGCCGGTCTGCGCCGACCTCGCGGCGGACGGACCGCATCTGCTGATCGAGGGTCCGGCGGGCAGCGGCCGTACGGAACTGCTGCGGTCCGTCGTCGCCTCGCTCGCCTCCGCCGAGCGCCCCGACCGCCTCGGCATCGTGCTGGTGGACGGCCGGGACGGCACCGGCGCGGGCGGTGGACACGGGGACGGCCTGCGGGTCTGCACGGACGTGCCGCACGTGACCACCCACCTCACCGCCAACGACCCCGTGCGCATGCGGGAGTTCGCCCAGTCGCTGAGCGCCGAGCTGAAACGCCGGGCCGAGCTGGTGGGCCTCACGGACTTCACCGAGTGGCACACCCGCCGCGAGGTCTCCGGCCGCATCGCCCCCCAACGCACACCGGCCCCCTCCGGCCCGACCTCGGCCCACGCGGGCGCGGCCGACTCCCCCACCACCGGCACCCCGCAGCGAGCGACGACGCCCCGCGGCACGCACGAACCCGGCCACACCGCCGCGGGCACGGCTCTGCCCGGTCCGAGGACGAGCGACACCGGCACAACCGGCACAACCGGCACAACCGGCACCTCGCAGCAAGGGACAACGCCCCGCAGCACGTACGAGTCCAGCCGCACCGGCGCAGGCCCGGCCCTGCCCGGCCCGAGGACGACCGGCACCGGCACCTCGCAACAAGGGCCGACACCTCGCAGCACGTACGAGCCCGGCCACGGCGCAGGCCCGGCCCGCACGGTCCCGCACGGCACGAGGACAACCGGCGCGGACGCAGCCGACCCCCAGGCCACCGGCACCCCGCAGCGAGCGACAGCGCCCGGCCAGGCGGCCCCCGCGGACCCCACCGGCCCCGGCACGGCCCCCACGGCTCTGCCCGGCCCCAGGGCGACCGGCGTGGACGCGGTCCGGGCCGGGCAGCGTGCGGCGGCCGTTCACGGCGCGTTCCCGCCGGGGCACGCCGGCACGGGCCCGGCCGGACCGGGCGTCGGCGGTGCGGGAGACCTCGACAGCCCGCCCAGTTCGACGATGCGGCTGAGGCCCGGCGCCGCCCGCCGGCAGGCGGAGGCCGCGCCACCGCTGCCCCGGCTGGTGGTGGTCGTCGACGACCTCGACGCTCTGGTCTCCCCCTCGCTCGGTTCGCCCGGCCGGCCCTCGGCCGGGTCGGTCATCCGCGCGCTGGAGGCGGTGGCCCGCGAGGGCGAGCGCCTCGGCGTCCACCTGGTGGCGGCCACCACGCCCGGCGGCCGTACGGCGCAGACCGAACCCGCGCGCCGGGCCGCACTGCGGGTCACGCTGGACGCGCCGGCCCAGGGGCCGGACGAGCCGGCGCCCGGACGCGGCCGGCTGGCCTGTGCGGACGGCCGGGTGACGCCGTTCCAGGGCGGTCGCGTCACGGGCCGTATCCCCCGCACCGCGACCCAGCGCCCCACGGTCGTCCCCCTGGAGTGGCACCGCATGGGCGACCCGCCCGCCCGGCGCTCGGTACGGGAGTTGGGCAACGGGCCGACGGATCTGGCCCTGCTGGCAAGCGCGTTGGAGCGGGCGGCGCGGGAGGTGTCGGCGGCCCGCATTCCCTCGTTGCTTTGACGTGCTCCCTGGCCTGAAGTCCAGGAATTCCGGCCTGGGCCGGCTGGCCCTTCCGGGGGCTTCCTGCTTGAGATGCATTCATCCCCGGCGTGAACGCCGGGGCTTTCTGCACGCGTCCCGGTAACCGGGCCCCGTCGCCACCGGCAGCCCCGCCCCCGCCATCAACCCCGTCACCGCCATACGCCCCACGTCACCGGCCCCTCGTCACCGTGATCGGTATCTGACCCTGAGTCACGACGTGGTCACGATCGCCCGGTTGACACCGTGGGCGCCCTTGCCGACTCCCGGGCCCCGGCGTACACCAGAGCCCACGGGACAGCGCTCGGACGTTCGACGAGTAACGGAGAACGGGGCACTCATGCGCAGCACGAGCAGCACCATCCTCAGCCACAGGGCCGCCAGGACCGCCGCGGCCGTCGCCGCGGGAGCACT
Organism: Streptomyces sp. NPDC088817; assembly: GCF_044750345.1. NCBI lineage: Bacteria > Bacillati > Actinomycetota > Actinomycetes > Kitasatosporales > Streptomycetaceae > Streptomyces > Streptomyces sp. NPDC088817. The sequence goes on along the minus strand of NZ_JBIVJN010000015.1, from coordinate 40,923 downwards.
GGCCCTCTCCCTCACCGCGTGCGGCGGCGGAAGCGACGACAAGAAGAGCGGCGACGACCGGAGCGGCAGGGGCACGAAGCCCGGCGCCGCCGTCGCTCTGCCCAAACTGGACGGCGCGACGCTGGAGGTCGCCGCCGTCTGGACCGGCGGCGAGCAGAAGAACTTCAAGCAGGTCCTCGCCGAGTTCGAGAAACGCACCGGCGCCAAGGTCACCTTCGTCCCCGCCCAGGACCCGATCATCAACTTCCTCGGCTCCAAGGTCGCGGGCGGCCAGCCGCCGGACGTGGCGCTGCTGCCGCAGCCCGGTGCCATCAAGCAGGCCGTGGAAAAGAAGTGGGCCAAGCCCCTCGGTCCGGAGGCACAGGCGCAGCTCGCCAGGAACTACTCGCAGGGCTGGCAGGACATCGGCAAGGTCGACGGCACGCAGTACGGCGCCTACTACAAAGCCGCCAACAAGTCGCTGATCTGGTACAACGCCAAGGTCTTCGAGAACGCGGGCGCGAGCGAGCCGAAAACCTGGAAGGAACTGCTGAGCGCCGCGCAGCAGGTCTACGACTCGGGGGTCACCCCGTTCTCCGTGGGCGGCGCCGACGGCTGGACCCTCACCGACTGGTTCGAGAACGTCTACCTCTCGCAGGCGGGCCCGGAGAAGTACGACCAGCTCGCCCAGCACAAGATCAAGTGGACGGACCCGTCCGTCAAGGACGCGCTCACCACGCTCGCCCAGATCTGGTCCAGGAAGGACTACATCGCGGGCGGCCCGGACGGCGCGCTCCAGACCGAGTTCCCGGCCTCGGTGACCCAGACCTTCACCGGCGGCGACCAGCCGAAGGCCGGCATGGTCTACGAGGGCGACTTCGCCCAGGTCAACATCGGCGAGACCAAGGCCGAGGTGGGCACGGACGCGAAGGTGTTCCCGTTCCCGGCCGTGGGCCCCACCCCGCCGGTCGTCTCCGGCGGCGACGCGGCCGTGATCCTGAAGGACTCCAAGGCGGCCCAGGCCCTGGTCACCTTCCTGGCCTCGGCGGACGCGGCGACGATCCAGGCGAAGCTCGGCGGCTATCTGTCGCCGAACAAGAACGTGCCCGACTCGGCGTATCCGAACGCGGTCCAGCAGAAGATCGCCAAGGCGCTGATCGACTCGGGCGACGACTTCCGCTTCGACATGTCCGACCAGGCCCCGCAGGCCTTCGGCGGCACGCCGGGCAAGGGCGAGTGGAAGGAACTCCAGGACTTCCTGAAGAACCCGTCGGACGTCGCGGGCACCCAGGCGAGGCTGGAGAAGGACGCGGCGGCGGCGTACGGCGGCGGGAGCTGATCCGGCGATGACGCCGGCCACGGCGGCGGGAGCCCCGACGGGTCCCGCCGCGCCCCGTCGTCGCAAGAGCGTGACCGGCACCCGCAGGACCGTGGCGGCCCTCTTCCTGCTGCCCGCCCTGGTGCTGCTCGGCGCGCTCGTGGTCTACCCCATCGGGTACTCGGTCGTCCGCAGCTTCTACGACGCCTCCGGCGACGGATTCGCCGGATTCGACAACTACAAGGCCCTGTTCACCGACGACGGCATCCGCACCGCGCTGAAGAACAACATCATCTGGGTGGTGTTCGCGCCGGCGGTCGCCACCGCGCTCGGCCTGGTCTTCGCGGTGCTGACCGAACGGGTGCGCTGGGGAACGGCGTTCAAGCTGGTCGTCTTCATGCCGATGGCGATCTCCATGCTGGCGGCCGGGATCATCTTCCGGCTGGTGTACGACCAGGACCCGGACCGGGGCGTAGCCAACGCGGTGTGGGTCGGTGTGCACGACACCTTCGCGCAGTCCTCGGCGTTCCCGAAGGCCCACCCGGGCCGCGACTCGCCGCTGCGGCCGGACCGGGGCGGCTTCATCACCTCGGCCACGGTACGCACCGGCGAGTGGGTGGCCCTGCCCCTCGTCGGCGTCGCCCCCGACCAGATGCCCAAGAGTGCGAAGAGGGCCGTACAGGCCGAGCCGGAGGCCGGGAGGATCACCGGCACCGCCTGGCAGGACTTCACACGCGGCAAGGGCGTCGGGAGGCTCGGCGCGGTCGACCCGTCGGAGTTCGGCTACGCCGGGATGCGCATCGAGGCGGTCAGGGACGGCAGGGTGGTCGCGTCGACGAAGGCCGCCGACGACGGCACGTTCACCCTGCCCGCCGAGGCGGACGGCGCTCGACTGCGGCTCCCGGCGGGCAACTTCAAGGCGCCGTACAACGGCGTGGACTGGCTGGGCCCGACCCTGGTGACCCCGGCCATCATCGGGGCGTACGTGTGGATGTGGGCCGGGTTCGCGATGGTGCTGATCGCCGCCGGGCTCGCGGGCGTGCCCAGGGAGCTGCTGGAGGCGGCCCGGGTCGACGGCGCCAACGAGTGGCAGGTGTTCCGCAGGGTCACGGTGCCGCTGCTGGCGCCCGTGCTCGCGGTCGTCGTGGTCACCCTGATGATCAACGTGCTGAAGATCTTCGACCTGGTCTTCATCATCGCCCCGGGATCCTCCCAGGACGACGCCAACGTGCTGGCCCTGGAGCTGTACCGCAAGGGCTTCTCGGAGGGGCAACCCGGCATCGCCAGCGCCATCGCGGTGTTCCTGCTGCTGCTGGTCGTCCCGGTGATGCTGTTCAACATGCGGCGGCTGCGGCGGGAGGTGCGGCGATGACGGCGCAGGCCGAGAGCCCGGCGAGGACGGCGCCCGGTCCCGGGGCCGTGACGGCACAGCGGTCCCTCGGGTCGCGGCTGGCGGAGGCCGCCGGCGGCGGAGCGGTGCGCGTCTTCCTGATCGTGGTGGGCCTGTTCTGGCTGGTCCCCACGATCGGCCTGCTGCTGTCGTCGCTGCGCGCGCCCGAGGACATGAGCGCGAGCGGCTGGTGGACGGTCTTCAGCAAGCCCGCGCAGCTCACCTTCGGCAGTTACCGGAAACTGCTGGCGAACGGTGACATCACCGACTCCCTGGTGAACACCGTGCTGATCACCGTGCCGGCGACGCTCCTGGTGGTCCTCGTCGGCTCGCTGGCGGGCTACGCCTTCGCGTGGATGGAGTTCCCCGGCCGGGACTGGTGGTTCCTGGCCGTGGTCGGACTGCTGGTCGTGCCGGTGCAGGTCGCGCTGATCCCGATCGCCGAACTGTTCGGCAGGCTCGGCCTGTTCGGCACGATCTTCGGGGTGATCCTCTTCCACACGGGCTACGGCCTGCCGTTCGCGGTGTTCCTGCTGCGGAACTTCTTCGCGGAGATCCCCCGCGAACTGCTGGAGGCGGCCCGCCTCGACGGCGCCGGTGAACTGCGGCTGTTCGCCCGCGTGGTGATGCCGCTCGGCGGGCCCGCGATCGCGAGCCTCGGCATCTTCCAGTTCCTGTGGGTGTGGAACGACATGCTGGTCGCGCTGGTGTTCACCAAGTCCGGTACGCAGCCGATCACGGTCGCCCTCCAGACGCAGGTACGCCAGTTCGGCAACAACATCGACGTTCTGGCGCCCGGGGCGTTCATCTCCATGGTGATCCCGCTGGCCGTGTTCTTCGCCTTCCAGCGCCAGTTCGTCTCCGGCGTGATGGCGGGCGCGGTCAAGTAGCCGCATTGGAGCGGGACTTGGGGGCGGGCAGGCACCGGCCCGCCCCCGGTCCGATGCCCGCTCGCAACCGTGCCGCAACCCGCCGGTCGGCGGGCCGTCACCCGGAGCCTTTGAACACCGTTTGCTCTTTTGGGAGTCCGTATGCACGCAGCGGACCGAATCAACAACCGCCGAACCGCCGAGCCATGTATCGCGCACCTAAGAGGAGTTGGCGCGGCTGTTCACCTCCGGCGACTGGCGGGACGCCGAGTCGGCGCGGCTGCGGACCGGCCTCCGGGAGCGCTTCTGCGAGTTCGACGACGGCTGGGCGGCCGAGCGGGTGGTGCGGACCCTGATCCTCGGCGACACGGAGTGGACACCGGATCCGGCGGCGGCGCCCGCGGCCTCCGGAAAGGTCGCCCACCTGCCCGCCCAGGCCTCCGGCCGCGATCGAACGGCTGATCGTGACGGCCTGGCTGCTGCCGGTGGTGGGGGTGCCGCTGCTGCTGGAGCGTGTGGCGCTCCGGCCCGCGGCGGACGTCCCCGGCCCTCGTCCCCTCCCGGTGAGCCCGGTGAGGGCGCCGGGGCCGGTTTGGTCCACTTGGCAGGCTCTTACCGACGACGAGCCGCGTATCAGCACATATACGGCTTTCCATCGGATTACGATCCGCCGTGATGAGTGCGTTCCAGAGCGTGACGCGGCGTCTTCCCGCGCGTCCGTCGACGAGACACCGCCTCCTCGGCCTGACGGCCGCCTGGCTCCTCACGCGCGCCCTGATGCTGTGGCTGCTCGCCCACAACGGACTGCCTCTGCTCGGCCGTGGCTCGGTGGCGCGCGAGGTGTGGAAGCTGTACCAGCACTGGTACGTCCTGCTGTCCCACGGCGCGTTCCCTGCGCACGACACGCTGTGGCAGTACCCGCCGGGCGCCGGTCCGGTGCTGCTGTCGCCCGCGCTGCTGCCGGGCCTGACCTACTTCCAGGCGTTCGTGGTGCTCACCCTCGCCGTCGACGCGCTGGTCACGCTGGCGCTGGCGCACGCGGGCACCCGGCCGGGCCGCAGCCTGCGCGGGGCCGGCTACTGGACGCTGGGCCTGCCCCTGCTGCTGCACGTCCCGCTGGCCCGCTACGACATCCAGGCGACCGCCCTGGCCGTGCTGTCCCTGCTGACCCTGTCGCGCTCCCCGCGCGCGTGCGGCGCACTCGCCGCGCTGGGCGCCCTGGTGAAGGTGTGGCCGGTCCTGGCGCTGCTCGGACTTCCCCGGGGCCGTCCGACCCGCTCGGCGTGGACCTGGGCGGCCGCCACCGGCGCCGTCGCGCTGACCGTCCTCGCCGCCCTGTTCAGGAACCCGCTCGCCTTCGCACGCCAGCAGGGCGGCCGGGGCGTGCAGATCGAGTCGTTCGGCGGCACCGCGCTCGCGCTGGCCCGGCACGCCGGCTGGCCGGGCCGGGTGCGCTACCGGTACGGGGCCCTGGAGTTCACCGGACCGTACGTCTCCACCGTCGCGCATCTCTCGCTGGCCCTGTCGGCGAGCGCCTTCGGGCTGCTGGTGCTGTGGCGGATCCGGGCCCGGCACTGGACGCCCGCGACCCCGTACGACGCCGCGCTGAGCGCCGTGCTGCTGTTCACCGTGACCAGCCGGGTGATCAGCCCGCAGTACATGGTGTGGCTGCTCGGCCTCGCGGCGGTGTGCCTGACGTCACCGCTGACCACGCAGCGCCCGGCCGCCGCGCTGATCGCACTGGCGAGCCCGGTCAGCGTGATCGCCTATCCCGCGCTGTACCACCAGGTCGTGGCCTGCACGTGGACAGGTTGCGCGCTCATGGTCACGCGCAACGGTCTGCTGGCCGCCGCCGCGCTATTCTCTTTCGCCCGGTTGTGGCGATCGACGAAATGGATGACGCGGGAAGGGGAACCCGAACCGGGCCCACACCGTCTTCCCCATGGGACGCTAAGTCCCTCTTAACGGGAGATTACCGACCGCCCCTACTATTCCCGCCCGTGGACTTCATGCCTCTGCAGCCCCAGTCAGTCGACGTCAGCGTTGTCGTGATCGGTTACAACGACGCCGCCCACATAACCGACGCCGTGCGCTCGGCACTAGCGCAGGGCCCCGTCAGCGAGGTCGTCGCCGTCGACGACTGCTCGACCGACGGCACCTCCGAGCTGCTCGACCGGCTGGCCGCGGCCGAACCGAGAGTGCGGGTGATCAGGCGCGAGGAGAACAGCGGCGGCTGCGGCACCCCGCGCAACACCGGCATCGACGCGGTCACGACGCCGTACGTGATGTTCCTCGACAGTGACGACGTACTCCCGCCGGGCGCGGTGGACGCGCTGCTCGCCGCCGCCCGGGAGGAGCAGGCCGAGGTCGTCAGCGGCCTGTGCGTGCGCCGTGAGCTGCCCTCGGGGCGCGAAGTGCCGTGGCAGGGCAAGCTGTACGCCGAGGGCGCCGTCCTCGCGCGCCCCGCGCACCACCCGCGCCTCGTGCACGACACCCTGTGCGTCAACAAGCTGTACCGCACCGACTTCCTGCGCGAGCACGCGATCCGCTTCCCCGAAGGGCGCTTCCCCTACGAGGACATCGTGTTCACCGCGCGCGTGCTGGCCGCCGGGCCGCGCATGGCCCTCATCCCGGACCAGGTCTACGTGTGGAACGTACGCCGGTCCGCCGGACGGCTGTCGATCTCGCTGGACCGCGCGGACATCGAGAACTGGCAGGCGCGCACCGAGGCCGGCCGGACGGCGTACGACATCCTGCTGAGCGCCGGTCAGAAGGAGCTCGCGCGGGCGGCCCGCGCCAAGTTCCTCGACCACGAACTGCGCATGTACGCGCGTGAGCTGGGCCTGCGCGACGCGGAGTACCGGCGCGCGTGGTGGGCCCACACGCGGAAGTATCTCGGCGAATACGACGCGGCCGACTGGGCTGTCAACCCGACGGCCTCCGGACGCCTCCTCGGACGAGTGATTCTCGCGTCGCCCGAGCCGCGGGATCTCGCGCGTCTGAAGGAGTTCGCCGCCCGCCCGTCCCGGCTGTGCCCGCCCTACGCCCGGGACAAGGACGGCACCCCCGTCTGGGCGGACGATCTTCCCCAGATCAGCCTGGAACCCTACCTGGTCCGGCCGATCCACGTCCTGCCGCTGGCCGTGGACGCGGAACTGCACCCCCACGCGGGCACCAGCCTGCTGCGCCTTCGCCTGCACGACCTGTACGGCAGGGTGGCGTCCGCCGGGCCCGAGGTGCTGGAGGTGGAGTGGCGGCACCGTGAGGCGGGACGCACGGTCCAGCACGCCGCCGTCCCGCTCACGCCGTCCGAGGACGGCACCTGGTCGGCCGAGACGGCCGTGGAGCTCGCAGGGCTGGGGGCCGGCACCTGGGACCTGCGGCTGCGGGTGCGCTTCACCGACGGCGCGAGCCGTGAGGTGACGGCGCACGCGCGCACGGGCGCGGGTCTGCTGCGCCGCAGTGTCGTACCGAGCGTGCGCTACGGCGTCCTGCTGGTCCAGCCCTACGCCACGCACTCCGGCGCGCTGGCGCTGCGGCTGGCGGCGGGACTGAGCGGGATGACGTCCGTGCTGCGGGGCAGGCTGCGCCGTCTGCTCCACCGGACCGCGCCCCGGTGAGCGTGCCACGATCCGCATACTCACCCCGACCTGGGCCAACTGACGAGGAGACGCCCGCATGACCTGGCTGATCACCGGCGGCGCCGGCTACATCGGAGCGCACGTCGTCCACGCGATGACGGAGGCGGGCGAGCGGGCGGTGGTGTACGACGACCTGTCCACCGGCTTCGCCGAGCGCGTCCCGCGGGGCGTCCCGCTGGTGGAGGGCTCCACGCTGGACGGCGACCGGGTGGCGCGCGCCCTCGCCGAGCACGAGGTGACCGGTGTCGTCCACCTGGCGGCGAAGAAGCAGGTGGGCGAGTCGGTGGAGCAGCCCCTGCTCTACTACCGGCACAACGTCGAGGGCCTGCGGATCCTGCTGGAGGCGGTGACGGCGGCCGGGGTCGGTTCCTTCGTGTTCTCCTCCTCGGCGGCCGTGTACGGCATGCCCGATGTGGACCTGGTGACGGAGGAGACGCCGTGCGTGCCGATGTCGCCGTACGGCGAGACGAAGCTGGCCGGCGAGTGGCTGGTGCGCGCGACCGGCCGGGCGACGGGACTGTCGACGGCGTCCCTGCGGTACTTCAACGTGGCGGGCGCGGCGAACCCGGGGCTGGCCGACGTCGGGGTCTTCAACCTGGTCCCGATGGTCTTCGAACGGCTGACCGAGGACAAGCCCCCGCTCGTCTTCGGGGACGACTACCCCACGCCGGACGGCACCTGCATCCGTGACTACATCCACGTGGCGGACCTCGCGGAGGCCCACGTGGCCGCGGCGCGCGCCCTGCGCTCCTCCCCGGGCCGCGACCTCACGCTGAACATCGGCCGCGGGGAGGGGGTCTCGGTGCGCGAGATGATCGACACGATCAACGCCGTCACCGGCTACGACAGGCCTCCGACGGTCGTCCCCCGCCGCCCCGGCGACCCCGCCCGCGTGGTCGCCTCCGCCGACCGCATCACCATGGAACTCGGCTGGAAGGCCCGCCGCGACCTCCGCGACATGATCAGCACGGCCTGGCAGGGCTGGCTCCACCACCACCCCCGGTCCTGACCCCGCCTGCAGGGACGCCACCGGGTCCGCCTCGCCCGCGGACCCGGTGGCGTTCTTGCCCGCGGGGCCCCGCGGTCAGAGGGCCTTGAGCGCCTCGGCCGTGCCGTGGGTGAGGGCGGCCAGGTAGCCCTTGGGGAGCTTCGGCGTGCGGATGACGACCGCGCGCCAGTACAGCGGGCCCGAGATCAGGTCGAGGGCCAGGTCCCGGTCCAGACCGGGGCTGATCTCGCCGCGGCGCTCGGCCGCCGCCAGGATGCTGCTGGCCACGCTCTCCTGGCCGTCGCGCAGCGCCTTCTGCATGGCCTCGGCGATGTCCGGATTGCGGGCCGCCTCCGCCTGGAGGTCGGGGATGATCTGCGAGGCGATGGGGTGGCGCAGGGCCCGGGAGGTCACCTCGTACAGCAGCCGCAGATCGCCCTCCAGGGAGCCGGTGTCCGGCGCGGGCAGGCCCTGCACGGCGAGCGCCGAGACGATGTCCAGCACCAGATGCAGCTTGGAACGCCACCGGCGGTAGACGGCCGTCTTGCCGACGCCCGCGCGCCGCGCGATCCCCTCGATGGACATCCGCGCGTAGCCGACGGACGCCAGTTCCTCGAAGACCGCCGCGCGGATCGCCTCCGTCACGTCCTCGCGGAGCACGGCCGCTCCGGCGGGGACCCGGCGGCGGGGGCGCGTCTGGGGCTCGTCGGCGTTCGTCGTCATGGGGCCAAGCATAGGGCGTTACGACGAAACGGTTGCGTTGCGGCGTGCCTTCGCCGTACGCTCGCGTTGCGACGATACGGTCCCGTTCCGACGTAAGAAAACATGAAGAGAAGCGTAAGGAAACGATCGACGACCCGGAGCCGGACCCCCGCACCACCTCCCCCCGAGCGAAAGCAGCGGATGTGAGCCAGGTCCTCCACACACCGCCCCACACACCGGCCGCGGCCGAGCACCCCCTCTCGGCGCTCGCCGTCCGCCACGGCCTGTCGGTCAGCGGCGCCCGTCCCTCCGTGCCCGAGTACGTCCGCCAGCTCTGGGCGCGGCGCCACTTCATCAGCGCCTTCGCCACCGCCAAGCTCACCTCCCAGTACAGCCAGGCGAAGCTGGGCCAGATCTGGCAGGTCGCCACCCCCCTCCTGAACGCGGCGGTGTACTACTTCATCTTCGGCATCCTCCTGGGCACCAGCCGGGGCGTGGCCGACTACATCCCGTTCCTGGTGACGGGCGTGTTCATCTGGACGTTCACCCAGAACTCGATCATGGCGGGCACCCGGGCGATCTCCGGCAACCTCGGCCTGGTGCGGGCCCTGCACTTCCCGCGCGCCGCGCTGCCGGTCTCCTTCGCGCTGCAGCAGCTCCAGCAACTGCTGTTCTCGATGGTCGCCCTCGTGATGATCCTGTTCTGCTTCGGCATGGTGCCCTCCATGTCGTGGGCGCTGGCCGTCCCGGTGCTGCTGCTCCAGTTCGTGTTCAACGCCGGTGTCTCCATGATCATGGCCCGGATGGGCGCCAAGACCCCGGACATCGCCCAGCTGATGCCGTTCCTCCTGCGCACCTGGATGTACGTCTCCGGCGTGATGTGGAGCATCGACAAGGTCCTGGACCGCAGCCACATGCCGCACGTGCTGAAGGTGCTGCTGCAGTCCAACCCGGCCGCCGTCTACATCGACCTGATGCGCTTCGCGCTGATCGACAGCTTCAAGGCCCACCAGCTCCCCCACCATGTGTGGGCCTTCGCGCTGGGCTGGGCCCTGCTCGCCGGGGTCGGCGGCTTCATCTACTTCTGGAAGGCTGAGGAGACGTACGGTCGTGGCTGAGCTGAACACCGACAAGGTCCCCACCGTCGTCGTCGACGGCGTCGACATCGTCTACCGGGTCAACGGCACCGGCTCCGGCCGGGGCTCCGCGACCGCCGCACTCAACCGCATCCTGCGCCGCGAGAAGGCGGAGAAGGCGGCCGGCGTACGCCGGGTGCACGCGGTCAAGAACGTCTCGTTCGTCGCCTACAAGGGCGAGGCGATCGGCCTGATCGGCACCAACGGCTCCGGCAAGTCCACGCTGCTCAAGGCGGTCGCCGGACTGCTGCCCGTGGAGAACGGCAGGATCTACACCGACGGACAGCCCTCGCTGCTCGGCGTGAACGCGGCGCTGATGAACGACCTGACCGGTGAACGCAACGTCCTCCTCGGCGGACTGGCCATGGGCATGTCCCGCGAGGAGATCAGGGAGCGCTACCAGGACATCGTCGACTTCTCCGGCATCAACGAGAAGGGCGACTTCATCACGCTCCCGATGCGCACCTACTCCTCCGGCATGGCCGCCCGGCTGCGCTTCTCCATCGCCGCCGCCAAGGACCACGACGTCCTGCTGATCGACGAGGCACTGGCCACCGGTGACCGCTCCTTCCAGCAGCGCTCGGAGAAGCGGATCCGCGAGCTGCGCACCCAGGCCGGCACCGTGTTCCTGGTCAGCCACAGCAACTCCTCCATCCGCGACACCTGCGAGCGCGTCCTGTGGCTGGAACGCGGCGAACTGCGCATGGACGGCCCCACCGAGGAGGTCCTCGAGGCCTACGAGGCCTTCACGGGCGGCTCCGCCAAGAAGAAGGCCAAGCGGTAGTCCCTCACCTCCGACGCCTTCGGCGCCCTCGGCGGACCGGTCAGGGCCTCACCGCGTACAGGATCTGGCCGCCCGGACCGCGGGTCACCACCCGCAGTTCGGGGTCGCGGCGGGGCGTGCTCCGGTCCACGACCCAGCGCACGTCGTAGGTGCGCAGGATCTCCCGGCGTACGCCCTCCGGCGTGCGGCGCGTGTAGTAGAGCCGCACCGCCCACTCCCGCCGCGACTCGTCCGGCAGGAAGAAGTCCGGGTAGCCGGGGGCGACGGTGTAGGGGCCGTAGGCCGGGATCAGCCGGGAGGGCAGGTCGCGGGCCATGACCACATCCCCGTACTTCACGTACGGCGTGATCCAGTAGTACCCGTCCCACGTCCGGGTGTACCCGGCCGACAGCACGTCCGGCAGCGCCTCGCGCCCGAACACGTACCCGAGCACGCCCGCCTGGGTCCACGCGCCCACGGCCAGCGCGCCGCCCAGCACCCACGCCCAGCGGATCCGCACGGTCCGCGGGCCGCCGCGCACCACCTCCAGCGCGGCGGCGAGCTGCGCCGGGACGAGGGCGGCGGGCAGGGTACGGCCCCAGGCGTAGTGGCCGGTGGCGAAGCCCGCGGCGCACATCAGCGCGCCCAGCAGGAAGAAGACCACCAGCGGGTCGCGCCGGTCCCGCCGCCACCGCAGGACCAGCGCGGCCACTCCGAGCAGGGCCAGCCAGTAGCGGCCGAGGAACTGCTCGTAGAGCGCCCGGTGCACCTCCTCCAGATCGCCTCCGGCCGAGAACAGGGCGAAGAAGTCGTAGTACGGCCACAGCCACAGCACCAGCAGTCCCAGGGCGGCTCCGGCGCCGAGCCGCGGCCACAGGGCCCGCGGGGGCCGGGCCGCGAGCACCGCGGCGAGACCGCCGAGCGTGGCGACGACCCCGGTGAACTGATGGCACAGCAGGATCAGCGCCCACAGCACCCCGAGCCCCAGCCACACCCCCCACCCGGCCGCCACGCGCAGCGCCCGCGTGAGCCAAGCCCAGTAGTGGAAGGCGAGGCCGAGGGCGAACACGCTCGGGTACGACACCGTCAGCGCGAGGGAGTTGAGGGAGAGGAAGCCGCTCCAGTTGATGAGTTCCGTGCCCCACAGGAGCACCAGGCTCAGGGCGGCAAGGGCGGGCGCGGCCCGGTGCGCGCTCAGGGTCCTGACGTACCGCCAGACGCCCGTCGCGAGCAGTGTGAGCCCGGTGAGCGCGGCGAGCCGCAGCACCACGAACACCGACAGCCCGCCGGCCCGGGCGACGCACCCGAGCAGCACCATCCAGGGCGAGTAGTACGGGCTCGGGGTGTCGACGTCGACGAGCGGGTTGCCGGGGTGGAACAGGCTGTGGCGCAGCCGCTGGATGGTCGCCGCGTGCATGCCCAGGTCACCGGCCCAGGGCAGCCGGACGACCACCAGGAGCAGCAGGGCGACGAGGAACACGACGGCCGCGCGGGGCGCGAAGGCCCCTGCCGGGGCGGTGGACGGCCGGGCGACGGCCGCATCCGCTGACGGCGCCTCAGGCGGCGCGGCGCGCATGACGCAGGAGCCGGGTGCGACTGCCGGGGGAGTTCACGCGGCAACTTTATACGAATGATCCCGTTTGGCAGGAAAGGGGAATTTCGGCGGGCCGCGTTTCCTGGACGACGTCAGGATGACGGTGCCGACGACAGGAGGACGGCAGGGGCGGGAGCGTGGACGGCAAGCGTGGACGGCATGAGGGCGCCCCGGACCGGAAAGGTCCGGGGCGCCCTCGGGTACGGGTCGGCCTCCCGCGCGTTACGCGTGCGTGCGCAGCAGCGTGCGCATGGTCCGCATCGCCACCGACAGGTTGGCCAGGTCGAACGCGTCCGAGCTGCGGATCTCCTCGAGCGTGGCACGCGCCCGGGACAGGATCGCCCCGTTCTTCTGCTCCCACACCTTGAAGCGCTGCTCCGGCGTGGCGGTGCCGTTGCCCGCGGCCAGCACGTCCGCGGTCAGTGCCGCGTGTGCCGCGTACAGGTCCTCACGGATCGCCGCACGGGCCATGGACTGCCACCGGTCGGCGCGCGGCAGCTCGATGATGCGGTCCATCATCTGGGTGATGTGCAGGCGGTCGGCGAGGTCGTAGTACACCTCGGCGACGTCCATCGGGTCCTTGCCCATGCGGTCGGCCACCGAGACGATGTCGAGCGCCGGGAAGGCGGAGGAGAACCCGGCCACGCGCGTGGCCAGTTCGTCCGGGACGCCGGCGCCGCACAGCTCGTCGTAGACCTGCTGGTACCACTCCAGGTCCGCGCCCTTGAGCAGCTTGGGCAGCTCGGCCCACACCTGTCCGACCCGCTCGGAGAAGAACTCGACGGTCTCGGCGAGCTCCAGCGGCTGCGGCCGGTTGTTCAGCAGCCAGCGCGTGCCGCGCTCGACCAGTCGGCGCGAGTGCAGGCGGATACGGGTCTGGACGTCGGCCTCGACCTTGTTGTCCAGCGCCTCGACCGCGTCCCACACCGGGGCCGAGCGGAAGATCGTGCGGGCCACGGTCTGCGCCCTGACGATCTCCTCCAGCGACGCGCCGGTCTCCTCCCGCAGGCGGTGCAGATAGGTCGTACCGCCCGTGTTGACCGTGTCGTTGACCAGGACGGTCGTCGTGATCTCACGGCGCAGCGGGTGGTTGTCGATCCGCTCGGCGAACTGCTCGCGCAGCGGGGCCGGGAAGTAGGCGTGCAGCAGGCCGCGCAGGTACGGGTCGTCCGGCAGCGAGGTGTGCAGCAGCTCCTCGGCGACCGTGATCTTCGTGTACGCCAGCAGGACGGCCGTCTCCGGACCGGTCAGGCCGCTGCCCGCGGCCAGCCGCTCACGGATCTGCCGGTCGGTGGGCAGGAACTCCAGCGCCCGGTCCAGATGACCCTCGCGCACCAGGTGCTTCATGAAGCGCTGCTGGGCGTGGAGCATGTCCTTGGACTGGGCGAGCGCGTTGGCGATCGCGGTGTTCTGCGCGTAGTTGGTGCGCAGCACCAGGGCGCCGACCTCGTCGGTCATCTCGGCGAGCAGCTTGTTGCGCTGCTTGACGGTCATGTCGCCTTCCGCGACCAGGCCGTTGAGCAGGACCTTGATGTTCACCTCGTGGTCGGAGGTGTCCACACCGGCGCTGTTGTCGATGGCGTCGGTGTTGATCCGGGCGCCCTGCGTCGCGCACTCGATCCGGCCGAGCTGCGTGAAGCCGAGGTTGCCGCCCTCGCCGACGACCTGGACCCGCAGGTCGCGGCCGTCGACGCGGATGGCGTCGTTGGCCTTGTCGCCGACGTCGGCGTGGGACTCGGTGGACGCCTTGACGTAGGTGCCGATGCCGCCGTTCCACAGCAGGTCCACCGGGGCCTTGAGGATCACCCGCATCAGGTCGGCCGGGGTCAGCTTGGTGACACCGGCCTCGATGCCGAGGGCCTCGCGGATGTGCGCGTTGACCGGGATCGACTTGGCCGTACGGGGGAACACCCCGCCGCCGGCCGAGATCAGCTCGGCGTTGTAGTCCTCCCACGAGGAACGCGGCAGCTCGAACAGGCGGCGGCGCTCGGCGTAGGAGACGGCCGCGTCCGGCTCGGGGTCGATGAAGATGTGCCGGTGGTCGAAGGCGGCGACCAGGCGGATGTGCTCACTCAGCAGCATGCCGTTGCCGAACACGTCACCGGACATGTCGCCGATGCCGACGACCGTGAAGTCCTGGGTCTGGGTGTCCACGCCCAGCTCCCGGAAGTGCCGCTTGACGGACTCCCAGGCGCCGCGGGCGGTGATGCCCATGCCCTTGTGGTCGTAGCCCGCCGAGCCGCCGGAGGCGAAGGCGTCGCCGAGCCAGAAGTCGTACGACTCGGCGACCTCGTTGGCGATGTCCGAGAACCGCGCCGTGCCCTTGTCGGCGGCGACGACCAGGTAGGTGTCCTCACCGTCGTGGCGCACGACGTCCTGCGGGGGCACGACCTCGCCGGCGACCATGTTGTCGGTGATGTCGAGCAGCGCCGAGATGAAGGTCTTGTAGCTGGCGATGCCCTCCGCCATCCACGCGTCCCGGTCCACGCTCGGGTCGGGCAGCTGCTTGGCGACGAATCCGCCCTTGGCGCCGACCGGCACGATGACGGTGTTCTTCACCATCTGCGCCTTGACCAGGCCGAGGATCTCGGTGCGGAAGTCCTCGCGCCGGTCGGACCAGCGCAGACCACCGCGGGCGACCTTGCCGAAGCGCAGGTGCACGCCCTCCACCCGCGGCGAGTACACCCAGATCTCGTACGCCGGGCGCGGCGCCGGCAGGTCCGGGATGGCCTGCGGGTCGAACTTCATGGACACGTAGTCGTGCGGCCCGCCGCCCCGCGCCTCCTGGAAGAAGTTGGTGCGCAGGGTCGCCTTGATGACGGTGAGGAAGGACCGCAGGATCCGGTCCTCGTCGAGGGACGCCACCTGGTCGAGGGCCGCGTCGACCTCTTCCAGCAGGGCGTCCACGAGCTCGTGCCCGGCGCGCTGGCGCTCCGGCGACATCCGCGCCTCGAAGAGGGAGACCAGCAGCCGGGTGGTGTGGACGTTGTTGCGGAGGGTGTCCTCCATGTAGTCCTGGCTGAAGGTCGAGCCCGCCTGGCGCAGGTACTTGGCGTAGGCGCGCAGCACCATCGCCTGACGCCAGGTCAGCCCGGCGCCGAGCACCAGGGCGTTGAACCCGTCGATCTCCGCCTTGCCCGTCCAGGCGGCGGCGAAGGCGTCCTGGAAGCGCTCGCGGGCGTCGTCACCGAGGTGGTCGCCGGTGCCGACGGACTCCTTCGGCATCCGCAGACCGAAGTCGTACACCCACGCCGTCGTACGGTCCACGCAGCGCAGTTCGTAGGGCCGCTCGTCGGTGACCTCGACGCCGAGCCGGCTGAGCACCGGCAGAACGGCGGACAGGGAGACCGAGCCGCCCTTCTGGTAGATCTTGAACCGGCGCTCCCCGGCGGCGGCACCCACCGGCTCGTACAGGCTCAGCGCGAAGGTCTTGTCCTCGCCCAGCTGCTCGAGGTGGCACAGGTCGGCGACCGCGGCACGCGGGGTGTGGTCGGCCTTGTAGCCCTCGGGGAAGGCGCCCGAGTAGCGGCGCAGCAGCTCCGCCGCGCGCTCCTCGCCGAGTTCGGCGGTCAGCGTCTCGGAGAAGGCGTCCGTCCAGGAGCGGGCGGCCTCGACCAGGCGGGCCTCGATGCGCTCCTTGTCGCCGTCGGACAGCTCCGGCAGCTCGGTGCCCTGCGGCACCCGGACGACGAAGTGCAGCCGGGAGAGCACCGACTCGGTGTTCCAGGCCGTGAAGTCGACGCTGGTGCCGCCCAGCTCCTCCTTCAGGATGTCGATGATCCGCAGGCGGACGCCGGTGGTGTAGCGGTCGCGCGGGAGGTACACGAGGGCCGAGTAGTAACGGCCGTACTCGTCCTGGCGCAGGTACAGGCGCAGCCGGCGGCGCTCCTGGAGGTACAGCACGGAGGTCGCGATCGCCTGGAGCTCGGCGGGCGGGGTCTGGAAGAGCTCGTCGCGCGGGTACGTCTCCAGGATCTGGAGCAGATCGCGCCCGTCGTGGCTGTTGGGCGAGAAGCCCGCGAGCTCCAGGACCTCCTCGACCTTGCGGCGGATGACGGGCACCCGGCGCACGGACTCGGTGTAGGCGGCGGACGAGAACAGGCCGAGGAAACGGCGCTCGCCGACGACCTCGCCCTTGTCGTTGAACTTCTTGACACCCACGTAGTCCAGGTAGGACGGCCGGTGGACGGTGGCCCGGCTGTTGGCCTTGGTCAGCACCAGCAGCTTGTGCTCGCGCGCCTTGGCGCGGGCGTCGGCGGGCAGCCGCTCGAAGGACGGGCTGACCGGGTGGCTGTCGTCGCCGGCGTGCGGCGGGTCCGCGCGCAGTATGCCGAGACCGGTACCGGGGACGGCGGCCAGGGAGTCGTCGTCACGCAGCCGGTACTCGCGGTAGCCGAGGAAGGTGAAGTGGTCGTCGGACAGCCAGCGCAGCAGCTCGCGGGCTTCCTCGACCTCCTGCGCGCGCAGGTCGCCGGGGGCCGGCTCGCCGGGCAGGTCCTCGGCGAGGCTGGTCGCCGCCTGGCGCATCTTCTCCCAGTCCTCGACGGCCTCGCGGACGTCGGACAGCACGCGCAGCAGGTCAGCGGTGATCTGCTTGAGGTCCGCGCGGTCGGTCTCGCGGTCGGTCTCGACGTGGATCCAGGACTCGGTGTGCGCGTCGTGCGGCAGCTCCTCGCCGGGCGCCGCGCTGGGCAGCACCTCGATGAGCTTGCCGGTGACGTCACGGCGCACCACGAACTGCGGGTGGATCACCACGTGGATGCCGCGGCCCTGGCGGGTCAGCTCGTTCGTCACGGAGTCCACGAGGAAGGGCATGTCGTCGGTGACGACCTCGACGACGGAGTGGCTGCACGTCCAGCCGTTCTCCTCGACGGTCGGGGTGTGGACCCGGACGTTGGCCGTGCCCTGCGGGCGGCTCTCGGCCAGGCGGTAGTGGGAGTAGGCG
Organism: Streptomyces sp. NPDC088817; assembly: GCF_044750345.1. Lineage (NCBI taxonomy): Bacteria > Bacillati > Actinomycetota > Actinomycetes > Kitasatosporales > Streptomycetaceae > Streptomyces > Streptomyces sp. NPDC088817. The sequence goes on along the minus strand of NZ_JBIVJN010000015.1, from coordinate 23,598 downwards.
GTGCCGAAGACGTCGACCGGGTCGCGGTCGGCGAGGTCCTCGGGGGCGGTGTGCAGGTAGAAGCGCTGGAGGAACGCGAGCACGGACTCCCGGTCCGGCATGCCCTCGCCCGTCGACCCGGTCGGGGCGTGTCCCCCGAGCGGACTGTTCTCAGCTACCCGGGCGGCCCTCTCGAGCAGCTCGGCCTTGGCTTCGTCCAGCTTGGTCTGCATTGTCCTCTGGCTCCTGTCGCGCGCCGTTGCGTGACGTAGAAGGAAGTACGGTCTCTTCCCCTCCGGCGTGACGCCGCGGCCCGGGATGTCCGGTGTGCTTCGACGCTATGCCGGAAAGTGAGATGAGCGGGGGGATATCAGTCATGTTCGACGCGTCCGACGGGTGTGACGCTGCTCTCCGCGGCGCCCGAACCCGTGGTTGACGCGGCGTCCCGGGGGCCGCCACGGCCCCTTCCCGCCCGCGAGGACCAGCGACCGCCGCCCGGACACGGATACGGTCCGTGCTCACCGGGCGCACAGCGGAGGCGACGGTGCCTCCGCGAACTATCGCGCTGATCACGCCACAAGGCTATCGCTCCTCACGGGGGGCCCGTCATGAGCCGTATGTGTACAAAACCGGGGGTGGAAGTTTGACGTTCTGCACAGGGGTGATGCCGGCGAAGGCGGCGTATGGCTCCGCCGGACCCCGACGTTCCGCGTTTCCCGCTGTGCGCTTCCCACTCCACGTTTCTGACCCCGTCGCTCCCCCGCGTCGTCCTCTCCCACGTCCTGCCGCGCGTCCGTCCGCGCTTCTCCCCGGACTTCTCGCCGGACTCCTCGCCGGGCTGCTCCTCCCGTGCCTGTCGCCGCGGCCCGCTCAGTCGGCCAGCCGCTGCGCCTCCGCGACCGCCTCCCGCAGGGTGTCCACCACCGGTACGCCGACCTCCTCCAGGCTGGCCCGGCTGTGCGAGCCGCCGGTGTAGAGCACCGCCCGCGCCCCGACGTGCCGCGCGGCCACCGCGTCGTCCGCCGCGTCCCCGATCACCACCGTGCGCGCGGGGTTCACCGTCGCGGACAGCGCGCCCAGGTGCCGCACCATGTGCTCGGCCTTGCTGCCGCCGGATCTCCCCGTTCTCCCGTCCACCCGGAGGAAGTGCGCCTCGATCCCGAAGCCTCGGACCAGCGGGACGAGGTCCTCGTGCCCGTACATGCTGAGGATCGACTGGCTGTGCCCGGCCGACGTCCAGTCGGTGAGCAGGTCCACGGCGCCCTCGGTCAGGGTGCACGCCGTGCGGTGCTCGGAGTAGTACCGGTGGAAGACACCGTCCATCGCGTCCCACTCGGCCTCGGTGGGCAGCCGGCCCAGCAGCCGCTCGTAGAACTTCGGGACCGGCACGCAGTACAGCGCGCGGTACTGCTCCAGTGTGATCGGCTCCATGCCCAGCTCGGCGAAAGCCGCGTTCGTCGCGCCGATGACCGCGTCGTTGTCGTGGAACAGCGTGCCGTTCCAGTCCCAGACGATGTGCGCCCCTGACTGTTTCCCCATACCGGAAAACGTACCCGCCGCCACTGACAATCAGGAGAACGGCAGGTCGCGACCCGTGGTCAGGTCACGGGCCCGGTCGCGGTCCGCGGGGCTCAGCCGTCGAGCCCCACCAGGTTCGGGATCTCCTGCGTGGCGTACCAGAGCAGTTCGTGATCCTCGGCGCCGTCCACGACGAACCGGGCGTCGTCGTCGCCCGCGTCCGCCGCCCCCAGGGCCCCGGCCGCGGCGGTCACGTCCGCCTCCGCGTCACCGGCGTCGACGTGCACGGCGGCCGCCTTGGCCAGCCGCACGGGACCGGCCACCCGCACCTCGCCGAGCGCGGCGGGGTCGAGCCCGCGGTCGGGGTCGGCCGTCGCCGCGCCGTCGGCCACGTCCATGGCGACCACCACGCGGCGCCGCGGCGCGCCCGGGTCCAGCGCCAGCAGGCGCAGCGAGGCGAGCGCGGCCCGGTTCAGCGCGGCGTACTCCAACTCCTCGATGTCGTCGGAGAGGTACCACTCGCGCAGCGCGGGCGTCACGGCGTACGCGGTGAGCGCCCCTGTCCCCAGCTCCCCCGTCTTGTGCGCCTCGGCGAGGCCCGAGAGGGTCAGGGGGACGTAGACACGCATGGCAGGCCGCTTTCGTGGTCGGAGGGCTCGCCGCCCGGACGGCCTTCAGGATACGTGCGGGAGTCCCCTTTCGAGTCCCCGGCCACACCTCCTGTCCGTCCACCGCGCACCCCTCACCTCACCCGGTACACCCCAGTCCCCGCACGGCCGGCGGCGCCCACGATCACACGGAGGGGTGAACTCGTCCACGGTCCGACGCGCGCCGCGCCTTCCTTGCCGCGGGGCCCTCGGACCCGTACAAGAGGCCCAGCAGGAAGTTACTGCCCGGTACGAAACGGCCGGCCCTCGGCCGGCCCATGCCTCTGGGCGCCTACGCCGGGCACGACACCGAACGGGGACTCATGAACAAGGTCATGACCAGGACCCAGCGCCGCCCGGGCTCCCACCCGCCGGGCCGCCGCGACCACCGCCGCCCCGGCGGCCACCCGCCCCGCACTCCAGGAGGAACCCTCCCCCGCACAGCCGAGGACAACCCCCCGCCCCGCCACACCCCCGCACTCCCCACAGGCCCCCGGGACACCCGCCCCCCGGCGACCCCCCTCGGCGCCCACCGAACACGCACCGGCACACGGACCTCAGGCGACCCCGCACCGAGGCCGACCAGCACCGCCGCCCCGGACACGTCCCACAGGACGGCAACGACCCCCGCAGACGCCCACCCGGCAGCCCGCGCGAACGTAGGCTCCGAGGCCGCCCCAGGCCGCACAGCGGGCACAGCAGGAGCCCGCCGGGCGGGTACGCACCGTTCCGTACCGGGCAGCGACGCGGGTGGCGCGGGTGCCATGGGCGCCACTGGCACCACGGGCACGGGCACCACGGGCACAGCCAGGGGCACCACGGGCACCGCAGGCGCGCCGGGTGCCACAGGCGCCGCAGGCACGGCAGGCACGGCAGGCGCCGCAGGCGGGGCAGGCGCCACGGGCACCGCAGGCGCCACGGGCGCGGCGGGCGCCGCAGGCACGGCAGGCGCCGCAGGCACGGCGGGCGCCACAGGTGCCACGGGCGCGGCGGGCGCCTCGGGCACCCGCGCCCACGCGGCAGTCCGCGCGGCAGGCATCCACGTCGGTGAGGCCGCCCTCGCGGCGGGGATCCGCGCTGACGGGGCCGCCCCGGCGGGAGCCGGGGCTCCCGGCGCCGCGCGGGCCGTTTCGCTGCCCATGGCCACCGATCTGTTCGCGGACCGGCTGCTCGCCGTGCTCAGCGGGCAGCGACCCGTGCACTGGATGCTGCGGCACACCGCGGGCCGGGCCTACGACGAGCTCGCGTGGCTCGCCGAGCGCGGCACGCTGCGCACCCGGGGTGCCCGCCCCGTCGTGCGCGACATCGGCTACTACGAGCCCCGCCCGGGCGCCGTGGAGGCCTTCGCCCGCATCGGCGCGGGCGACCAGCTGCGCGCGATGGCGTTCCGCCTGGAGCAGGGCCGGGACCGGCGCTGGCGCTGCACCGCGGTGGAGCTCGGCGGCCCCCGTATGCCCCGTACGAGGGACGACCTGCCCTGACGGCGAACCGAGGACAGGCCGAAGGGCCGGGCATCCCGAGGATGCCCGGCCCTTCCCCGGCCGCAGCCGGATGCTTCAGGAAGCGGCGGTCACTTCTTGCGGCGGCGCCCGGACTTCGCCTGCTTGCGCCGCTCCGCACGCGTGAGGCCGTCGGCCTCCGAGCGCACGGGCTCGCCGTCCGTGGCGAACTCGCCCTCGACGATGCCGCCCTCGCCGTCCACGGTCGGCGCCGAGAAGTGCAGGTCACGCCGCTGCGGCGCGTCCAGCCCCTTGGCCCGGATCTCCGGGCGCGCGCCGGCCTGCGCCGGAACCGCGTCGTGCTTCTCCAGGTCGGCCACCGGCTTCGTGTCCTCGACCGGCACCTCCTCGACCTGCTGCTCGACCTGGACCTCCAGGTTGAACAGGTAGCCGACGGACTCCTCCTTGATGCCCTCCATCATCGCGGTGAACATGTCGAAGCCCTCGCGCTGGTACTCGACCAGCGGGTCCTTCTGCGCCATCGCGCGCAGGCCGATGCCCTCCTGGAGGTAGTCCATCTCGTAGAGGTGCTCGCGCCACTTGCGGTCCAGCACCGACAGCACCACCCGGCGCTCCAGCTCACGCATGATCTCCGAGCCGAGCTGCGCCTCGCGGGCCTCGTACTGCTCGCGGATGTCGTCCTCGATGGACTCGCTGATGAACTCCGCCGTCAGACCCGCGCGGTCCCCGGCAGCCTCCTCCAGCTCCTCGATGGTGATCTTCACCGGGTAGAGCTGCTTGAAGGCGCCCCACAGGCGGTCGAGGTCCCAGTCCTCCGGGAAGCCCTCGGCGGTCTCCGCCCCGACGTACGCGTCGATGGTGTCTTTCATGAAGTGCTGCACCTGCTCCTGCAGGTCCTCGCCCTCCAGGACGCGGCGCCGCTCGCCGTAGATGACCTCGCGCTGCCGGTTGAGCACCTCGTCGTACTTCAGAACGTTCTTGCGTGTCTCGAAGTTCTGCTGCTCGACCTGCGACTGGGCGGACGCGATCGCGCGCGTGACCATCTTGTTCTCGATCGGCACGTCGTCCGGCACGTTCGCCATCGACATCACGCGCTCGACCATCTGCGCCTTGAACAGACGCATCAGGTCGTCGCCCAGGGAGAGGTAGAAGCGGGACTCGCCCGGGTCGCCCTGACGGCCGCTACGACCACGCAGCTGGTTGTCGATACGGCGCGACTCGTGCCGCTCGGTGCCGAGCACGTACAGGCCGCCGAGCCGCTCGACCTCGTCCTTCTCGGCCTTGACCGCCGCCTCGGCGCGCTGCAACGCCTCCGGCAGGGCCGCCGCCCACTCCTCGATGTGCTCCTCGGGGTCGAGGCCGCGCTGGCGCAGCTCCGCCTCGGCGAGGTCCTCCGGGTTGCCACCGAGCTTGATGTCCGTACCGCGGCCGGCCATGTTCGTCGCCACGGTCACCGCGCCCCTGCGGCCGGCCTGGGCGACGATCGACGCCTCACGCTCGTGGTGCTTGGCGTTGAGCACCTCGTGCTGGACGCCACGCTTGCTGAGCTGCTGCGAGAGGTACTCCGACTTCTCCACCGAGGTGGTGCCGACCAGGATCGGCTGGCCCTTCTCGTGCTTCTCGGCGATGTCGTCGACGACCGCCTCGAACTTGGCGACCTCGGTGCGGTAGATCAGGTCCGCCTGGTCCTTGCGGACCATCGGCTTGTTGGTCGGGATCGGGACCACGCCGAGCTTGTAGATCTGGTGGAACTCGGCGGCCTCGGTCATCGCCGTACCGGTCATGCCGGAGAGCTTGCTGTAGAGGCGGAAGAAGTTCTGCAGGGTGATCGTGGCGAGCGTCTGGTTCTCGTCCTTGATGTCCACCCCTTCCTTCGCCTCGATCGCCTGGTGCATGCCCTCGTTGTAGCGGCGGCCGGCGAGGATACGGCCGGTGTGCTCGTCGACGATCATGACCTCGCCGTCGATGACGACGTAGTCCTTGTCGCGCTTGAAGAGCTCCTTGGCCTTGATGGCGTTGTTCAGGTAGCCCACGAGCGGGGTGTTCACCGACTCGTAGAGGTTGTCGATGCCCAGCCAGTCCTCGACCTTGGAGACACCGGCCTCGTGGATGGCGACCGTGCGCTTCTTCTCGTCGACGTCGTAGTCGCCGGTCTCCTCGACGCCCTTGAGCGGGTTGCCCGCCTCGCCCTTCTTCAGGCGGGTGACCAGCTTGGCGAAGTCGCCGTACCACTTGGTGGCCTGGTCGGCCGGGCCGGAGATGATCAGCGGCGTACGGGCCTCGTCGACGAGGATGGAGTCGACCTCGTCGACGATCGCGAAGTTGTGGCCGCGCTGGACGAGCTCGTCCTGGGACCACGCCATGTTGTCGCGGAGGTAGTCGAAGCCGAACTCGTTGTTCGTGCCGTAGGTGATGTCGCAGCCGTACTGCTCGCGGCGCTGGGCCGGCGTCATGTTCGCGAGGATGCAGCCGACGGACAGACCCAGGAACCTGTGGACGCGGCCCATCATCTCCGAGTCGCGCTCGGCCAGGTAGTCGTTGACCGTGATGATGTGCACGCCGTCGCCCGAGATCGCGTTCAGATAGGCGGGCAGGGTGCCGACCAGGGTCTTGCCCTCGCCGGTCTTCATCTCGGCGACATAACCCAGGTGCAGGGCGGCGCCGCCCATCATCTGGACGTCGTAGTGCCGCTGGCCGAGGACACGCTTGGCCGCCTCGCGCACCGTGGCGAACGCCTCGGGGAGCAGGTCGTCCAGGCTCTCGCCGTCCGCGTACCGCTGCTTGTACTCATCGGTGAGGGCACGCAGATCGGCGTCGGAGAGGGCGACGAAGTCCTCTTCGATGGAGTTGACCTGGCCCGCGATGCGGTGCAGCTTGCGCAGGATCTTGCCTTCGCCTGCACGCATGATCTTCGAGAGGACGGACACGGGGGTTGGTCTCCTTGCCGGTCGGGCCTGGGACGGTCGGTTTCCATTGACGTACTGAGCAACGGCCATCGTATGCGAGGACACGGCCGAGCCGGGAGGGCCTGCCGCAAGGCCACCCGTCCGCAGCTTCGCGGGGCCCTCACGGGAACAACGTCCCGGGGCCGCGGATGGTGCCGTGTCCCGGCGGTGATTTGCGCGAATTATGATCACTTCCGCACGCGGCGGGGAGTGCGGCCGGCTCGTGGCACGCCGGTCAAAGGTATGGCGGCCCCCGCGGCCCCCGAGCAGAATCGGGCGATGGAACCCGTCACGCTCACCACCGACCGTCTGCTCCTGCGCACGCTCCTGCCCGCGGACTCCGACGCGGTGCACGCGGCCGTGCAGGACCCGGACATCCAGCGCTGGCTCTCCCAGCTGCCTTCGCCGTACCTGCCCGAACACGCGCGGAGCTTCACCGAGGACATGGTCCCGGTGGGCTGGGCCAACGGTTCGATGTTCACCTTCGGCCTCTTCCTGGCCGGCCCCTCTGGAGACCTCGTGGGCACGCTCGGCATGTCGATGCGGTCGCTGGGCGAGGCCGAGATCGGCTACTGGGCCACGAAGGAGCACCGCGGCAACGGCTATGTGACCGAGGCCTCCCTCACCGTCGCCCGCTGGGCCTTCACCCAGCTCGCCGTGGACCGCCTGGAGTGGCGCGCAGAGGTCGGCAACCACGCCTCACGCGCGGTCGCCGAACGGGTCGGCTTCACCGTGGAGGGCGTCCTCCGCTCGGGGCTCAACAACAAGGGGGTGCGACGGGACTGCTGGGTGGGCTCCCTGCTGCCGTCCGACCTGAGCCTGCCCTCGGCGGCCCCGTACCTGCCCGCACCGGCCTAAGGACCTGCTGCCCGGCGGCGGGCGGCGGGCGGCTTTCGTACGCACTGGCGGCACGCGGCAGGCGGCAGGCGGCAGGGAAGGCGCAGCTCAGCCCGTGTTGTCGGTGCCGCCCTCTATCGTGCGAGCCATGACCTCGCTCCCGCGCCCCACCACCGACCTCTCGGCGGACGAAGCCCGCCGCCTCGCCCTGCGTGCCCAGGGTTTCCTCGGCGTGCCCGACCGGCGGTCCGGGGTGCGCGGCGTCCTGCGGCACCTCGGCGCGGTCCAGCTCGACACCATCTCGGTGCTCGCCCGCTCCCACGAGCTCGTGCCCTACGCCCGCCTGGGCGCGGTCGGCCGCGGGACCGTCGAGCGGGCCTACTGGACGGTCGCGTCCACGGGCGAGCCGTCGGAGCGTCCGCACGCCTTCGAGTACTGGTCGCACGCCGCCTGCATCCTGCCCATCGAGGAGTGGCCCCATTTCGCCTTCCGCCGCCGCGCCTACCGCAACCGCCCGCACTGGAACCACGAGCTGCCCGACGGGGCGTACGACCAGGTCGTCAAGCAGTTGCACGCCGAGGGCCCGCTGACGGCGACGGAGCTGGGCGGGGCCAAGAGGACCAGCGAGTGGTGGGACTGGTCGGGCACCAAGGTCGCCGTCGAGCGCGCCCTGATGTACGGCGAGGTCGTCTGCGTGGAACGCCGGGGCTGGAAGCGGGTGTACGACCTCGCCGAGCGCGCCGTCCCCGAGGAACTGCTGCACGACGAGCTGGACGACACCGAGTGCCTGCGCCGGCTGGTCCGGCTGGCCGGCCAGTCCCTGGGCGTGGGCACCCGCGCGGACATCGCGGACTACCACCGCCTCAAGGCCGAGCAGGTCGACGCGGTGATCGGGGACTCCGGGCTGGTCCCAGTCACGGTCGAGGGCTGGTCCAAGCCGGCCTGGGCGGACCCGGAGGCACTGGCGACGCCCCCGCGCGGCCGCCACCGCACCACGCTGCTGTCCCCGTTCGACTCACTGGTCTGGGAACGGGCGCGCACCGAGCGGATCTTCGGCTTCACCCACCGCCTGGAGGCCTACGTCCCCAAGCAGAAGCGGATTCACGGCTACTTCGCGATGCCCGTGCTCGCCGGCGGCCGTCTCGTCGGCCGTGTGGACCCCGCCCGGGAGGGCCGCACCCTCGTGGCCAAGCAGGTCACCCTGGACGGCGTCCGGTCCGTGCCCGCGGTCGCCCAGGCGCTCGTCGAGGCGGCGAGCTGGGTGGACTGCACGGACGTGCGCGTGGAGCGGGTGGAAGCGCCCGAGCTGCGCGAGCCCCTCGTGCTGGAGCTGGCCCGCGCCGTCGGCTGACCTTCCGGGCAGCGCCGCCGGGCGCTACCGGATCTCCAGGATCTTCTCCCGCATCGCGTAGACCACGGCCTCCATCCTGGAGTGCAGCTGGAGCTTCTCCAGGATGTTGCGGACGTGGTTCTTCACCGTGTTCTCGGAGATGAACAGCTCCTTGGCGATGTCCTTGTTGTTCATCCCCGTGGCGACGAGCTTGAGCACCTCCAGCTCACGGTCCGTCAACCGGGGGGCGGGGACGAGGCGGCGCTCGTCGGTCCGCTGGATCATCGACTTGAACTCGGTGAGCAGCTTCGACGCCATGGAGGGGCTGATCTGTGACTGTCCGTCGGCCACGGCGCGAATCGCGGTGGACACCTCGTCCGTGGAGATCTCCTTGAGGAGGTAGCCGGTGGCGCCGGCCTTGATCGCCTCGTAGAGGTCGGCCTCCTCGTCGCTGATCGTCAGCATGATGATCTTGGCGCTGGGCGCGACCTCCTTGATGGACGTGCACGCCTCGATCCCGCCGCGCTTGGGCATGCGGACGTCCATCAGGACGATGTCGGGCAGCAGGTCGGCGGCCTTGTCGACGGCTTCGGCCCCGTCGCCCGCCTCTCCGACGACCTGGATGTCCTCCTCAGCGGCGAGCACGATCTCCAGGCCTCGGCGGAAGAGGGCATGATCGTCCACGACAAGGACTCTGATCGGCTCCTTGCGCGCAGTGCCCGCCTCCGGTCCCACGCCGACGGCGCCACCGTCGGCGTCCCCGACCCGCATCGGTCCGAAGCTGTCCGCCATCGTTGTTCCTCCCCCTGAGGCTGTGGCCCGGTCTGTGGTGCTGTGGCCAACCCAAGGCAACGACCCATCGGTTGGGCCGTTGCCGCCATGATTCCATGTCCGGCCGGCACTGCGGTGACCAAGCGCCGTGTGAAGGGGGCGCACACCGATGCCCCTGGGGGCGCACACCGCGCTCCAGGGGCACCGTCACAGCTGTTGTCGCCGAACGGGGTTGCTCAACCGCCCAGCGTGCCGCCCGCCTCGGGCGCCTGGGTGACCATCGTGTCCGTCCTGAGGTGGATCACTCCGTAGTCATAGGCATGCCGCCGGTAGACGACACTGGGCTCCTTGGTCTCGGAGTCGACGAAGAGATAGAAGTCGTGCCCGACCAGTTCCATCTCGTAGAGGGCCTGGTCGAGGGTCATCGGGGAAGCGACGTGGGTCTTCTCGCGGACGACGAGGGGTCCGTCCCCCTGCACCTCCAGCGAGCCGACCTTCTTGGTGGGCACCTGGCCCGCGGCCGCTTCCGTGGCGGTCTGACCGCTGCCGTTCAGCGTGGCCGCACCGGGGACGTGGTCGGGGACCTCGGCGGCCGAGATCCGGCGTGCGCCACGCCGCGAGAAACGCTTGTCGTGCTGCTTGCGCAGCCGGGCCCCGAGCTTCTCCGCCGCCAGGTCGAGCGCGGCGTACGGATCGCTGGCCGCCGCCTCCGCCCGGATCACCGGACCGCGGGAGCGGAGGGTGATCTCCACCCGGTCGCAGCGGTCGGCCTGTCGGGGGTTGGGCTCCTTGGACACCTCGACGTCGAGGCTGATCACCTTGCCATCGAGCTTCTGGATCTTCTCCAGGTTCAGCTTCTCGGCCACGTGCTTGCGGAACCGCTCGGGCACCTCGGTCTTGCGGCCCTTGACGACGATGTCCACGCAGAACTCCGTTCCCGGATCGCTCCGCTCCGACGGCGGAGCATCTCCCTTGTGCACCCGGTTCCGGTGAGCTCCGGAACCTCGGACTCGGTGACGTCCACCTCCTCCTCCCCCGCGGGCGAGATCTCCACCCGGCCGGTACGGGTGATGGCGAAAAACCCGCAGCACGGCATTCGGATATGGCGGGGACGGCCTGCGCCTTTCCCTCACATCCCGAACATATCTCGCCCGGACGGATGACGTCACCCTCTACTGCCGCGTACCTCCGTTCAGGTGAATTGACCCGCTCATTACCTGCAACGATGCAAGTTCTCCGTCAGTTCCGTTCTATTCCGAAGGAATCCGGAGAGGCCGCGACGACCGCCGCGCAGATCACTCCACCGGCTCCGCGCTCTCCCGCCATTTCCGGTGCGTCGTACATCGGGTTCCCCTCCTTCTGCCGTGATCCCGGCTTCCGTTTCCTCATCCCTTCCCGGACCCGCGCCGTGTACACGGCCGTCGTCACCGCGCGCGCCGCCTCCGTCAGCGAGGCCCCCGTCGTCATGACGTCGTCGACCAGCACCACCGGACCGCTCAGCAGCAGCCGCACACCGCCCGCGGCCGCCTCCAGCGCGCCGGCGAGGTTCTCAAGCCGCTGCCCGGAGGACAGCCCCGACTGGTCCGCCACGGCACGCCGCTGGCGCAGCACCGGCAGGGCCCGCGCAGGCGTCCCGGACCGCCGCAGCTCACCCGCCGCCGCGAGCGCGATCCGCCGCCCTGGATCGTGCCCCCGGGCCCGCACCGCCCGCCGCGCGGACGGCACGGGGACGAGCAGCACGACCGTCCCGGACCCCCCGGCCGGCCCGGCACCCGCTCCCGTTCCTCCCGCCACTCTCCCCGCTGTTCCGTCCGCCGCCGATCCCACCGCGGCCGCGCGCAGCCCGGCCCGTACCGCACCCGCCAGCGCCGTGCCGAGCGGGCGGGCGAGAGCCAGTGCTCCCCGCTCCTTGTGGGCGAGCAGGGCCGCCCGCGCCGCGTCCGCGTACCGCGCCGCCGCGTACACCGCCGGAAGTCCGTACGGCTCCGGAACCGGGCGCACCCGGCGTGGTGCGCCGTGGCTCAGGGCGGCACGGCACCGAGGGCAGAGCACGGTACGAGGCCTGCCGCAGCCTCCGCACTCGGTCGGCAGCACCAGGTCGGTGAGGTCCTGCCACCACCCGTGCATGCCTCCACTGTGCCGACGGCGCACCGTCCCGGCCAGCCCTGTGGACAACCGCCTGTGGACAACTCCGTCCACCGCCAACGAGACTTCACCCACACGAGGGACCTAGTGCCCCGACAGACACCAGCACCAGCGACGCGTCACCCCGGATAGACCGGCGCCATCCCTTCCTTGGTCACCTTCTGCCACTGCGCCCCGGACGGCAGCCGGACGATCCCGTCCTCCGAGGACGACGCCACCAGCGGGAACCGGTCGTCCTCGGCCGCCGCGATCGACTGCACCCCCGTGAGCGCGGCCGGCGGCGGGCCCTCCGGCGTGGAGCCGTCGACCTGGACGTACCGCATCGTCTGCACGCCCCCCTGCTCCCGTCCGGCCACCACGAGCCGGCTGTCCCCGGCCCACGACATGGCGCTGACGTCCTCCAGCTCCGGAGCCGCCGAACGCAGCCCGAGCACCGACACGACCGGCCGCTCCCCGGCCTTCTCGTCGCGTTCGATCCGCCCGATGAACAGGGACTTGCTGTTGTCGTCCGCCTTGACGACCAGGGCGATCCGCACTCCGTCGGCGGCCACCCGCACCGCGTCGACACGCCCCTTCAGACCCGGGACCTTCACCTCGAGCGGCTCGCCCCCGCCCTGCTCCAGCACCCACAGCCGCGGCCGGGCGGGATCGCGGTCGGCCACCCACAGGTCACCGCGCGCGTCCCAGCTCGGTACCGTCAGCCCGTCGCCCTCGGCCCTGCCCTGACTCTGCAGCACCGGCGCCTCGAGGGCACCGCCCGTCACGAGCGAGCTCACGAACAGCGACCTGCCGTCGGAGCCGACCCCGGCCGCGGTGCGCTCGTCCCACGACACCGCCGCCGCCTTGAGCTTCTGCACACCCTCGCCCAGCGCCCCCGGCACAGGCTCGACACCCGAGGCCGTGCCCGTGTCGGAGATCCGCACCAGCCGCTGCTTGTCGTCGACGAAGTACAGGTAGTCGGGCCGCCTCACCGACCCGCGCGTGGCGACGGACTCGGCCCGGTCCGACTCGAACGAGCACAGGGTGCCGCCGTCGGCGCGCTCAAGCGTGACGGCGTCCACGGTGGGTGTCAGGTTCTGCAGCGTGAACAGCAGTTGGGTCGCCATCTCCCGGCACTTCTCGCGCCCGACCCCGGAGGCCTTCTCGTTAAGCGGCACCGTCAGCCGGTTCTGGTCGTCGGGCGCGAGCGAGGTGACGCCGCGGCGCAGCGCCGTCCCGGACGGGAAGCTCGAACTGACCGCGGGCTTCAGCCACTTCGTGGGCCCGCTCAGCAGGGAGCGCACCACCTGCGTCATCGCGTCCACGCGCCGCCGCACGAAGACGGGATCGGCGACGGCGGTCGCGGATGCCGCCGAGCCCGACGAGGAGTCGGAGGCGAAGTAGTACTTGTTGACGGACGTGTAGTTGCGCTGGAAGTCCGACTGGCCCATGACGACGCCCTGCGGCGGCACGTCGATGCGCCACTGCCCGCTCTTCTTGTCCCGCGTCAGATGAACCGGCTGGCTGTAGTTGCCGCCCATCGGCGTGTACGACTGCTGCTCGTCCACCCGGGCCACCTTGCTGCCGGTCAGGGCGAACGCGCAGTTGTCGGTGCTGTCGCGTTCCGTGATGCGATCGACCTGGATGTCCGGGCTACCCGCGAGCACGGTCGTGGACTGCTCCGGCCGCCAGTGCCCCGAGGCCTCCCCCGTCAGATACTGACGCGCCGTCGCATACTGCGGATCGTCGCTGGTCAGCGCCTCCAGAAAGCCCTGCACGATCTCCATGGGCCGGGCGTCCTCCCGGGGCGGCATGGCGAACACCCGCAGCTGGCTGTCCTGGCGCGGGGTGGACTCCACGTCGCGCAGATCCCCGCTGTCCGGCATCGAGGCGCACCCCGCCAGCAGTACGACCCCGCAAGCGGCGTACGCCACCGCGCGCGCCGGCCGCCGCACGCCCCCCACGCGGTCAGCGCCCACGAAATGCCTCCCCTTGCTGTGTCACGTCCAGCGGCCCGGCCTGCTCGGCCACCGCGAGGTCCGCCGACCCGTCGTCCATCGCGTCCGCGGCGGACACCGTCTCCTGCCGTCGCCCACCCGAGGCCGGCCGGGGCACCACGCGCGCGCCGTTGCCGGGCAGCGCCGTCGGATCGGCCGTCGGGGCCACCGCCGGCCGGGACACGATGTCCCGCGGCGACGCCGTCCGCTCACCCGTCGCCTGCGCCGGCACGGTGGCACGCTTCCCGCTCGGCAGACCGGCGTCGTCGAGCCCGCGGTTGCGGCGCGAGTCCTTCGGCTCCAGCGGGACGGGCGAGCCCCGCAGCGGCTCGTCCGCGGTCCTGGGCAGCGTCAGCCGGAACTGCGAGCCGCCGCCCGGCTCGCCCCATGCCTGAAGCCAGCCGCCGTGCAGCCGGGCGTCCTCCAGGGCGATCGACAGCCCCAGACCGGTACCGCCCGTGGTGCGGGCGCGCGCCGGATCCGCCCGCCAGAAGCGGCTGAACACGCGGGTCGCCTCGCCCGGCTTGAGCCCGACGCCGTAGTCGCGCACCGCGACCGCGACCGCGCCGCCCGCCGCGCCGAGCTTGACGACGACGTCCCTGCCCTCGCCGTGCTCCACCGCGTTGACGACCAGGTTGCGCAGGATGCGCTCCACCCGCCGGGTGTCGGCCTCGGCCACGACGGGCTGCTGGTCGCCGACGACCCGTATCCGCGTGCCCTTGCGCTCGGCGAGCGGCTCCGCGCCGCCGACGACCCGGCGCACGACCTCCCTGAGGTCGATCGGCTCGGCCTCCAGCGCCGCCGCGCCCGCGTCGAAGCGGCTGATCTCCAACAGGTCCGCGAGCAGCGACTCGAACCGGTCGAGCTGGTCGGCGAGCAGTTCCGCCGAGCGGGCGGTGACCGGGTCGAAGTCCTCGCGCGCCTCGTGGATGACGTCGGCGGCCATCCGCACGGTCGTCAGCGGCGTGCGCAGCTCGTGCGAGACGTCGGAGACGAACCGGCGCTGCATACGCGACAGTTCCTCCAGCTGCTGGATCTTCAGCTGAAGGTTCTGCGCCATCTTGTTGAAGGCCTCGCCGAGACGCGCGATGTCGTCCTCACCGGTGACCTTCATGCGCTCCTGAAGCCGCCCGGCCGACAGCCGCTCGGCGATCCCGGCCGCCATCCGCACCGGCGTGACGACCTGCCGCACCACCACCCAGGCAATGGCACCGAGGAGTACGACGACGAAGAGTCCGGCCGTCGCCAGCGTGCCCTTGACCAGGCTCAGCGACTTCTCCTCCTGGGTGAGCGGGAAGAGGTAGTACAGCTGGTACGGATCGCCGTTGGGGTCGTTGACCTGCTTGCCGACGACCAGCGCGGGCTGGGAGCCCTTGTCGCCGCCCTGGTAGACGATGCGGGCGTAGCTCTGCGCGGCCACCATGCTGCTGTTGATGCGGGCGCGCAGCTCCTCCGGGACACTCGCCGTCGGATCCACGCCGCCGGAGGCGCGCGGTCCGCGCCCGCCCCCGCTGTCGTCGCCGGCCGGCAGCGTGACCACGTCGAAGGCGCCCTGACCGCCGCTGGACAGCGACGACACCAGGTCGCTCATCCACTGGATGACGTTCTGCGAGGAGTGGCCGTCCACGGCGGAGGCGTCGTCGCCCGCGCCGGTCGCCGCCTCGTCGGCCCGCTGCTTGGCCACCGCGAAACCGCCGGCGGCCTGGCTCTGCGAGGCCTTCACCTTGGCGTCGAGCAGTCCGTTGCGCACCTGGCCGATGACGACGAAACCGAGCAGCAGGACCAAGCCCATCGACATCAGCAACGTGGTGGCGACGACCCTGAGCTGGATGTTGCGCCGCCACAGCCGCATCACGGGCAGCAGCGGCCGGCGCACCCAGCGCAGGAAGAGACGCAGGACGGGGCTGCCCTGGACGCCGCCGTGCAGCAGCCCGCCCTCCAGGAGGCGTCCCCAGCGGGAGCCGGCGGTCGTCCGGCCGACAGGCCGCCCCGCGCCGGCCCCGGTACCCCCGGGCGCCGAAGCGGCGCTGTCCTCCGACACGTCAGCTCGGTCCGGCCTTGTAACCGACACCGCGGACGGTCACCACGATCTCCGGCTTCTCCGGGTCCTTCTCGACCTTGGAGCGCAGCCGCTGGACGTGCACGTTCACCAGGCGGGTGTCGGCCGCGTGCCGGTAACCCCAGACCTGTTCCAGGAGCACCTCGCGGGTGAACACCTGCCACGGCTTACGGGCCAGCGCGACCAGCAGGTCGAACTCCAACGGCGTCAGCGCGATCGACTGCCCGTCCCGCTTCACGGAGTGCCCCGCGACGTCGATGACGAGGTCGCCGATGGCAAGCTGCTCCGGCGCGGGCTCCTCCGACCTGCGCAGCCGCGCCCGGATACGGGCCACGAGCTCCTTCGGCTTGAACGGCTTCACGATGTAGTCGTCGGCGCCCGACTCCAGGCCCACGACGACGTCCACCGTGTCGCTCTTGGCCGTCAGCATCACGATCGGCACCCCGGACTCCGCCCTGATCAGGCGGCACACCTCGATGCCGTCCCGGCCGGGCAGCATCAGGTCGAGGAGAACCAGATCGGGCTTGGCCTCACGGAAGGCGGCCAGCGCCTTGTCTCCGTCGGCCACAAAAGACGGCTCGAAACCTTCACCACGCAGCACGATCCCGAGCATCTCGGCCAGTGCGGTGTCGTCGTCGACGACAAGGACTCGTCCCTTCATAAACGACATCATCCCATTCTCGTAACGGTGGCGAAGATCCAGGTGAGACAGCTCACTGGCCAGTGACGATAGTCGTACCGAGCGGTCACTGTCTGCCTCCGGCCCGAGAACCCCGGGAACAGGGGTGCCGATGCTCAGTCGGTGGCGGCCCCCCGCGACCTGGCACACAGCTCGGCCAGACCCTTGGCGGTCACCGGCGAGACGGCGCCCTCCTCGGTGACGATCGCCGTCACCAGCTCCGGCGGGGTCACGTCGAACGCCGGGTTGTAGGCCTGGGTGCCCAGCGGCGCGACCGGAAGGCCGCCGCCGGCTCCCGTCACCGGTGCCTGGGGCACGATGAACTCGGTCACCTCGTACCCCGGTCGCTGCTCGACCTCGATCGCCCCTCCGTCCGGGGTCGCCTGGTCCACCGTCGTCACCGGGGCCACCACGACGAACGGCACGTGGTGGTAGCGCGCGAGCACCGCGAGCGGATAGCTGCCCACCTTGTTCGCCACCGAGCCGTCGGCGGCGATACGGTCCGCGCCGATCAGCACCGCGTCCACCTCACCCGCCGCGAACAGCGAGCCCGCCGCGTTGTCGGTGAGCAGCGTGTACGCCATGTCGTTGCGGGCCGCCTCGTACGCCGTCAGCCGGGCGCCCTGCAGCAGCGGCCGGGTCTCGTCCACCCACAGCCGCCGCAGCCGGCCCGCGCGATGAGCCGCGAGCGCCACCGCGAACGCCGTGCCCTCCCCGCCCGAGATCAGCGACCCGGTGTTGCAGTGGGTGAGGATCCGGTGCCCGCCGCCGGGCAGCAGCTCGTCCAGCAGCGCCAGCCCGTGCTCGGCCATCCGCGCGCTGGCCCGGGCGTCCTCCTGGTGCAGTTGCCGCGCCGCGGCGAGCGCCGCCGAGGCGGCCTGCCCCGAGTCCCCGGTCCTGGCGAGCGCCGCCTGATGGGCGGACCGCGCCCGGCGCACACCCACGGAGAGGTTCACGGCCGTGGGCCGCGCGGCCGCCAACGCGGTCGCCGCCTCGTCCACGTCGAAGCCGCGCGCGGCGGCGAGCGCGACACCGTACGCCCCCGCGATGCCGAGCACCGGCGCCCCGCGCACGGCCAGCGACCGGATCGCCTCCACCAGCGCGGGCGCGTCCGTGCACACCAGCTCGACCTCCTCGGCGGGGAGCCTGGTCTGGTCGAGAAGGACCAGCACCGGCCCCTCGGGGGGCTCTTCCCAGCGGATCGCCGAGGTTCCGACCGCCCGGTCGTCCTCGCGGGTCTGCGCGTACTGATCAGCCATGCCGTCAGTCTGCCCCGTATCCGCCGGACAATTGAAGGTGCGCAGCCGCAACCACCGCCGGTCGCCGGAAGTCCACCCCATGGCACGATGGCAGCCAACCTGCCGCCGCGACGGCGGACGGGCACCGTGAAGGAGCGACGATGACTGACACTCCGGGCTGGGCCTCGCCCGGATCCGCCCCGTCCGACGGGCAGGAGACCGGTACGTCCGGACCTGCCGACGCCGCCGGCCGCCCCGACCCCGACCCCGCCCCGGCCGCGGACCCGTCGGGCGAGCAGCCGCAGGGCCCCGGCGTGAAGTGGTCCAAGGAGCAGCCGGCGGCGGGCCAGTGGTCCGCGCCCACGGGAGCCCCGGCCCCCGGCCAGGCACCACCGCCCCCGGCCGGCCACGGCGGACAGGGCCCCGGCGGTTACGGCCCGGCAGGATACGGCAGCCCCGGTTACGGCCCCGGCGGCTACGGCGCTCCCGGTTACGGCCCCGGCGGCCACGGCGGCTGGGGTGCCGGCTGGGGCGGCCCGCCCCCCGCCGCCAAGCCCGGCGTGATCCCGCTGCGCCCGCTGGGCGTGGGCGAGATCCTCGACGGCACGGTGTCCACCATGCGCACCCACTGGCGCACCGTCCTGGGCATCACCCTGACCGTCGCGGTCTTCTCCCAGATCATCGTCATCCTGCTGCAACGCCTGGCCATCGACAGCGCCACGAGCAGCCAGGCCCTCAGCGACCCGAACGCCACCGCCGGAGAAGTCGGCCGCGCGATGGGCGACACCATGCTCGGTTCCGGCGCCGACCTCATCGTCTCCCTGGTCTCCACCGTCATCGCCACCGCGCTGCTCACGACGGTCACCAGCCGTGCGGTTCTCGGCAAGCCGGTCACCACCGCGGAGGCCTGGCGGGACGCCCGCCCCCAGGTGTTCAAGCTGTTCGGGCTGGTCCTCCTGCTGCTCGTCATCTGCCTCGGCATCATCGCTGTCGGCGCGCTGCCCGGCATCCTCGTCGCCACCACGGGTTCGCCCGTGGGCGGCATAGCACTGGCCTTCCTGGGCGGCATGGTCGCCTGCGTGCCATCCGTGTGGCTGGCGGTCCGCTACTCGCTCGCCTCGCCCGCCCTGATGCTGGAGAAGCAGGGCATCCGCAAGTCGATGAGCCGCTCCGCCAAGCTGATCCGCGGCTCGTGGTGGCGCGTCTTCGGCATCCAGTTCCTGGCGGGACTCATCGCGGGCCTCGTCTCCATGGTCATCGCCGTTCCCTTCCTCGCTCTCGCGGTGGCCTTCGGCGGGAACGGCATGTCCGGCCTGCTCGACGGCACCCCGAACATCGGCTGGACCTACCTGATCATCACCGGGATCGGTGCCGTGATCAGCTCCACGGTCACCTTCCCGATCACGGCCGGCGTGGCCGTGCTGCTCTACGTCGACCAGCGCATCCGCCGCGAGGCCCTCGACCTCGACCTGGCCCGGGCCGCCGGCGTGCAGGGCCACGGCGCCGACGCTCCAGCCTCCGGGAGCTGATGCCGTGAGCCTGGCGGGGGGAGTTCTCACAGCACTGCCGGCGTTCCCACGAGCCGTGGCCGGAGCCCTGCGGGCCGCGCACGTCCACGGCGCGGTCCTGGCACAGTCACGCTCCGGAGCCGAACCACCGGTGACCGTCCCACGCGACCCGGCGCGGGAGGCGGCCCAACGGGAACTGTCCAAGCCGATGTACCACGAGCACGACCCGGGCCTGCTGGAACGCGCTCTGAACGCCTTCTGGAACTGGCTCGGCAAACTGTTCGGCACCGCCCTGCTCGCCACCCCGGGCGGGAGCGTCGGACTGATCGTCGTCCTCGTGGCCGTCCTCGCCGTGGCCGGGGCCCTGTGGTGGCGCCTGGGCACCCCACGCCGCGGACCCACGTCCTCGTCGGCCCTGTTCGACAACCGCCCCCGCAGCGCCGCCGAACACCGCGCCGCCGCCGAGGCGCACGCCGCCCAGGGCCACTGGAACCAGGCCGTCCAGGAACGCATGCGCGCCATCGTCCGCTCCCTGGAGGAACGAGCCCTGCTCGACATACGCCCCGGCCGCACCGCCGACGAGGCCGCCGCCGAGGCCGGCCGCGCCCTCCCCGCGCACACCGAACGACTGCGTGCCGCCGCCCGGGACTTCGACGACGTCACATACGGCGGCCGCAGGGCAACCGAAGCGGCGTACCAGCGCATCGCGGAACTCGACCGCCACCTGGAACGCACCAAGCCTGAACTCGCCGGCACCAGCAGTGGTACCGGCACCGGCACGACCGCCGGCTCCCAGGGAGCCGCCGGATGACCACCGAGGCCACGTCCCCCTCCACCTCCGTCTCGCGCACCGGCCGCCAGATGTGGACCCGCACGCGCGGGATCCTGCTCGCCCTCGTCCTCCTCCTCGCCGCCGGCGTCGCGATCGCCGCGGTCCAGTCGGGCGCCAAGCACGGCCGCCTGGACCCCCGCTCCGCCGACCCCTACGGCAGCCGCGCCGTCGCCGCGCTCCTCGCCGACCGCGGCGTCTCCACACGCGTGGTCACCACCCTCGACCAGGCACGCGCCGCCGCCGGACCCGACACCACCGTGCTGGTCGCCCTCCCCGACCTGCTGACGGACCGACAGCAGTCCCGGCTCCGCCACGCGACCGACACCTCCGGCGGACGCACCGTCCTCGTCGCCCCCGACTTCCCCTCCGCCAGCGGCCTGGCCCCCGACGTCACCGCCGCTCACACACCCAGCTTCGACACCACGCTCTCCCCGGCCTGCTCCCTGCCCGCAGCCCGCCGAGCGGGCGACGCGGACACCGGCGGCGGCATCCGCTACGTGACGACCGTCAAGGACGCCGAGGCCTGCTACCCCAGCGACGGCCTGCCCACCCTGCTGCGCATCCCGCAGGCCACCAAGGGCGGCGACACCGTCGTCCTCGGCGCCCCCGACATCCTCTACAACAACCGCCTGGCCAAACAGGGCAACGCCTCCCTCGCCCTGCAACTCCTCGGCTCCCGCCCCCATCTGGTCTGGTACCTCCCCTCGCTCTCCGACGCCCCCGCCGCCGGTGCCGGCGAGCGCGACTTCTTCGACCTGCTCCCCTCGGGCTGGGTCTGGGGCACCTTGCAACTCTTCATCGCCGCAGCCCTCGCCGCCCTGTGGCGAGGACGCCGGCTCGGCCCCCTCGTGCCCGAAAAACTCCCCGTGGCGATCCGCGCCTCCGAAACCGTCGAAGGCCGCGCCCGCCTCTACCGCAAGGCGAACGCCCGCGACCGCGCCGCCACCGCTCTTCGCTCCACCACACGCATCCGCCTGGCGCCCCTCGTCGGCGTCCCCGTCTCCCAGGCGCACACGCCCGAGGCCCTGCTCCCCGCCCTGTCCGCCCGCGTCCACGGCAAGGGACAGTCCCTGCACGACCTGCTCTTCGGCCCGCCGCCCGGCGACGACGCGGCCCTCGTCACCCTCGCCGACCGACTCGACGCCCTCGAAAGAGAGGTACGCCGTCCATGATGGACCCGACCACTGACATCGCCGGGCACACCGGGGACACGGACCACGCCCGGTCCTCCCTGGAGGCCCTGCGCGCCGAGATCGCCAAGGCCGTGGTCGGCCAGGATCCCGCCGTGACCGGCCTCGTCGTCGCCCTGCTCTGCCGCGGACACGTCCTCCTCGAAGGAGTCCCCGGAGTCGCGAAAACCCTCCTCGTCCGCACGCTCGCCGCCGCGCTGGACATCGACACCAAACGCGTACAGTTCACCCCCGACCTGATGCCGAGCGACGTGACCGGCTCGCTGGTCTACGACTCCCGCACCGCCGAGTTCTCCTTCCAGCCCGGCCCGGTCTTCACCAACCTTCTCCTCGCCGACGAGATCAACCGGACCCCGCCCAAGACCCAGTCATCGCTGCTGGAGGCCATGGAGGAACGCCAGGTCACCGTCGACGGCACCCCTCGCCCGCTCCCCGACCCCTTCCTGGTCGTCGCGACCCAGAACCCGGTCGAGTACGAGGGCACCTACCCCCTGCCCGAGGCCCAACTGGACCGTTTCCTGCTCAAGCTGACGATCCCGCTGCCCTCCCGCCAGGACGAGATCGACGTCCTCACCCGCCACGCCGACGGCTTCGACCCGCGCGACCTGCACGCCGCCGGCGTACGCCCGGTGGCCGGCCGCGCCGACCTGGACGCGGCCCGCGCCGCGATCGCCCGGACCACGGTCTCCCCGGAGATCACGGCCTACGTCGTCGACATCTGCCGGGCCACCCGGGAATCCCCGTCCCTGGCCCTCGGTGTCTCCCCCCGCGGAGCCACGGCACTGCTGTCGACGGCACGCGCGTGGGCCTGGCTGACCGGCCGCGACTACGTCATCCCCGACGACGTCAAGGCACTCGCCCTGTCCACCCTGCGCCACCGCGTACAGCTGCGCCCGGAGGCCGAGATGGAAGGCGTGACCGCCGATTCGGTGATCAACGCGATCCTCGCCCACGTCCCGGTCCCTCGCTGATGGCTCTCACCGGACGCGCCGCGCTGCTCGCGGCCCTCGGCTCCCTCCCGGTCGGCATCTGGGACCCGGGCTGGTCGGGCATCCTCGCCGTGAACGCCCCTCTGGCTGTGGCCTGCGCCTGCGACTACGCCCTGGCGGCGCCGGTGCGGAGCCTCGGCCTGACACGCTCCGGGGACACCGCTGTGCGCCTGGGCGACAGCGCCGACGTCACTCTCACGGTCACGAACCCTTCGCGCCGCCCGCTGCGCGCCCGGCTCCGTGACGCCTGGCCCCCCAGCAGCTGGCAGCCGGGCACCGAGACGACGGCCTCCCGGCACCGCCTGACCGTGCCACCGGGCGAACGCCGCCGTGTCACCACCCGCCTGCGCCCCACCCGCCGCGGCGACCGCCAGGCGGACCGCGTGACCATCCGGTCCTACGGTCCCCTCGGACTCTTCGCCCGCCAGGGCACTCACAAGGTCCCCTGGACGGTACGGGTACTGCCGCCGTTCACCAGCCGAAAGCACCTGCCGTCGAAGCTCGCGCGGCTGCGGGAACTCGACGGCCGCACGAGTGTGCTCATGCGAGGAGAGGGAACGGAGTTCGACAGTCTGCGCGAGTACGTCCCCGGCGACGACACCCGCTCCATCGACTGGCGCGCCACGGCCCGCCAGTCCGCGGTCGCCGTCCGTACCTGGCGCCCCGAGCGCGACCGGCACATCCTGCTCGTCCTGGACACCGGCCGCACCTCGGCGGGCCGGGTGGGCGACGCACCCCGCCTGGACGCCTCCATGGACGCAGCCCTGCTCCTCGCGGCCCTCGCCTCCCGCGCCGGCGACCGCGTCGACCTGCTGGCCTACGACCGCCGGGTTCGCGCCCTGGTCCAGGGCCGCTCCGCTGGAGATGTCCTGCCGTCACTGGTCGACGCCATGGCGACACTGGAACCCGAACTCGTCGAGACGGACGCCCGGGGCCTTACGGCAACAGCCCTGCGTACGGCACCGCGCCGCTCGCTGATCGTGCTCCTGACGAGCCTGGACGCGGCCCCTGTCGAGGAGGGCCTGCTGCCCGTGCTCCCTCAACTCACCCAGCGCCATACGGTCCTGGTGGCCTCGGTGGCGGATCCACTGGTCGCACGGATGGCCGGGGCCCGTGGAAACGTGGACGCGGTCTACGAAGCCGCCGCGGCGGCACAGGCGCAGACGGAACGCCATCGCACCGCGGAGCAACTCCGCCACCACGGTGTCACCGTCGTCGACGCCACACCGGACGATCTGGCGCCGGCCCTGGCAGACGCGTATCTGACGCTGAAGGCGGCGGGGAAGCTTTAGAAAAACGAAGGCCGGGACGGGGCACGGGGAGCGTGAATCTCTCCCCGAGTGCTGGCCGATCGGCCGTAAACGCAGAAAACCCCCGTGCTGAAAGCACGGGGGTTTTCCCACAATTTGTTCGGCGGCGTCCTACTCTCCCACAGGGTCCCCCCTGCAGTACCATCGGCGCTGTGAGGCTTAGCTTCCGGGTTCGGAATGTAACC